>JBFFXR010000028.1:0-23040 GCA_041569645.1 Gammaproteobacteria bacterium | reverse complement strand
GTGCTCGCCTGCGCCTGTTTCGGCACGATTCCGTATTTCGCCAAATCGCTGACCGACGCGGGCATCGCGAGCTACGCGGTTGCGTTCTACCGCTACGGGCTGTCGGCGATCGTGCTGCTGCCGCTTTTGCGGGTGCCGGCCGCGCTGCGACGCACGGTGGCCTGGGGCCTCGTCTCCGGCGTCTCGGTGGGCCTCGGCTGGATCGGCTTCGTCGCCGCGCTCGACACCGTGCCGGTGTCGAGCCTCGGCGTGCTGTATATGACTTACCCGGTGTTCACGCTGCTGATCGGCTGGATCTGGTTTCGCGACCTGCCGTCGAAGCGCGCAATAAGCGGCGCACTGATGGTCGTCATGGCGGCGCTGCTGGCGAGTTCGCCGGCAGCGGTCGAAGCGCATCATTTGCCGGCGATGCTGCTATCGCTGTCGGCGCCGATCAGTTTCGGTTTCGGCATCAACGTGCTGATTCACAAGCTCACGCCGCTGCCGGCGCTGGCGCGGGTCGGCACCTTCTCGGTCGGCGCCGCGGCAAGCCTGTTGCCGTTGCTGCTGCTGTCGGCGCCTGCCGAGGTGCTGCCGCAATCGGCCGACCAGTGGTGGCTGGTCGCCGGCCTGGCGTTCGGCACCGCGCTGTTCCCGCAACTGATCTACACGACTTTTGCGCCGATGATCGGCGCGGCGCGTTCGGCGGTCGCCGGCAGCATCGAGTTGCCGATGATGTTCCTGGTCGGTCTGCTGTTCATGAACGAATCGATCGGCGTCGCGCAGTGGATCGCCTGCCTGCTCGTGACGCTCGCGATCGTCATGACTCCGGCACGCGCGACGCGCAACCTGTCGACACAAATGGTCATGCCCCGCAAGCCCGAGCGACCGGCCCCGGCGGGCGACTGAATCGCAGGAATCGTGAAGATCCGGAAAAAGGGTTTACTTGAGGCTCGCGACGTAGTCGGCGAGGTTGCGGATTTCGGCGTCGGATAACCCGGCCGCCATCGCGTTCATGATCGGATTCTTGCGCGCGCCGCTGCGATAGTCGGTCAGGGCCGTGCGGACGAAAGCGGCATCGCGTCCCTTGAGCGTCGGGTTGGCCGCGACGTTGCTGACCCCACCCGCGCCGTGGCAGCCGATGCAGCCGCGCGCGGCGTAGGTCGTCTTGCCGGCTTCGGCGTCGGCGCGCGCGGCGGTGCTCGCGACCAGCGCGATGCAAACAAAGACGACTGTCCAGATGGGTCTCAATGCGGACTCCCGTGGTGTAAACTCGAAAGTGCCCGTGAATCGGGCGGCCGAGCCATTGTTGCAAAGCCAATTATCGATGTAAAGCCTGCGCCCGAGGCCTGAATCCGTGCTGAACGATCGCGACGAATACAACCGGAAAATCCGCCAGGACCTGCGGATCACGCACGACGGTCTCGAATTTTTCACGACCTGGGGCCTGTTCTCGCCGCGCGCGGTCGACGACGGTTCGCGCCTGCTGCTCGAGCATGTCGAGCTTGCCTCCGACGCCGATTGTCTCGACCTCGGTTGCGGCTACGGCGTGCTCGGGCTATGTCTCGCGAAACGCGCGCCGCGCGGCCGGACGCTGCTGGTCGACAAGGATTTCGTCGCCGTCGACTACGCCGAGAAGAACCGCCTGCACAACCGTATCGATAACGCGAGCTGTCTGCTCAGCAACGGCTTCGCCCAGATCCCGCGGCAGCGATTCGACATTATCGTTTCGAACATCCCGGCCAAGGTCGGCAACGAGATGCTTTATATCTATTTGTTCGACGCGCTCGAGCACTTGAAGCCGGGCGGCGCGTTCTACATCGTCACGATCACCGGCTTGCGGCGCTTCTTCCAGCGCGGCTTCAGCGAGGTTTTCGGGCACTACGAGAAGATCAAGCAGGGCAAGACCTACACCGTCGCGCGCGGCGTCAAGCAGGCATGAGTCCGCCGGCCGCGGACCTTAACACCAGGGAACGCGATGAACCGGAATCTCTTGAAGGTCGGCGCGCCGCTGACAGTCGGCTAACGCGGCAATCATGCAAGCCGTGTTGGCAAGCCTTGCGGCCATTGCGTCTCGTCGAGTAACGATTCCAGTCGCCGTGCGGCTAGCGGCGGGCGAGGAACAGGCCCAGCCATAACAGCAGGATTCCACAAATCCCGAGGAAAGCCGGGTTCGCCCAGATCCAGAGACCGCGATCGATCAGGATGTCGGGCTTTTCGCCCTCGTCGAAGGGATCGTAGTAGAGCGTGACTTCGTCGCCGACCTCGTTGGCCGCGATCCACTGCGTCCCGTGCACGTCGTAGCCGACCGGGTTGCGGCCGTCGGCGGTCGCGTAGCGCGCCATGACGCGTTTCATGCCCTTGATGCCGACGTCGATGTCGACGACCAGGCCGCGCGTCTGCCGGCCGTATTCGAGCAGCTCGACGCGCTCGGCCCAGGTAAAGTAGCCGACCGCGAGCGACAGCGTGCCGAGCGCCAGCGACGCAACGACGAGCAACAGCGACTGGAAGGTTTTCTTGCCGATCCGGCTCACCGCGAGAGACAACCCGATGCCGGTAGTATAGTTCGCCGCCCGCCGGCTGCGGCCTGGCGGGCGCGATGCGAATCAGGCGCCCTCGAGCACCGCCCGGATTCGCGCCAGCAGCGCGAGGGCGTCGTCGACGTTCGCGCCGAGGCAATTGACGTGGCCCATCTTGCGCCCGGGGCGCGCTTCGGCCTTGCCGTAGAGGTGCAGTTTGGCCGACTCGTGCGCGACCACTTCGTCGAAGGCCGGCAGGCCGCCTTGCGGCCACGAGTCGCCGAGCAGGTTCAGCATCGCGACCGGCGTGTGCTGGCGGCAGGAACCCGCCGGCAGACCACAAATCATCCGCACTTGCTGCTCGAACTGCGACGTATCGCAGGCATCGAGCGTGTAATGCCCCGAGTTGTGCGGCCGCGGCGCCATCTCGTTGACCAGCACGCGCGAATCGAGCGAAACGAAGAACTCGACCGCCAGCACGCCGCAATAGTCGAGCCCGTCGGCGATGCGCGTCGCTGCTTCCTGCGCCAGCGCGGCGATGTCGGTTGCGACCTTCGCCGGCGCGAAGGACACGTCGAGTATGCCGCCCGCGTGACTGTTCTCGGCGACCGGGAAACAGGTAGAGACGCCGTCCTGGCCGCGGCACAGGACGACCGAAATCTCGGTCGCAAGCTCGATACGCTGCTCGAGCAAGCAGGGTTTCTTGCCGAGACCGGCGAAGGCCGGGGCCAGCTCGTCATAGCCCCGGCAGACGACCTGGCCCTTGCCGTCGTAGCCGAGCATCGCGGTCTTGAGAATCGCCGGAAACGAAAAGTCGCGCGCCTGCTCGACGTCGCCGTCATTTTCGATCGCCACGTAGTCGGCGGTCGCGAGGCCCTGCTCACGGAAAAAATCCTTTTCCAGCTTGCGGTGCTGGGCGATGTGAAACGCGGTCGCCGATGGGTGCACCGGCACCGATTTGGCGAGGTAAGCGAGCGTTACCGCCGGCACGTTCTCGAATTCGGCGGTCACCACCGCGCAGTGCTGCGCGAGCGTGTCGAGCGCGCCGGTATCGTCATAGTCGCGCGCGATGTGCTCGCTGGCGAGGCTGCCGGCGGGGCTCGCCGGATCCGGATCGAGCACGATGACGTCGTAGCCCATGGTACGCGCCGCAATGACGAACATGCGCCCGAGCTGGCCGCCGCCGAGCATGCCGAGCGTGCTGCCGGGCAGGATCGCCACGTCAGTCGGCCGGCGGCAAGGTCATGTCGAGCACCGCGTCGCGCTGCTGCGCGCGGTAAGTGTCGAGATCGCGCGCGAGCGCGGCATCGTCATTGGCAAGCATGGCCACCGCGAACAACGCGGCGTTGATCGCGCCGGCCTTGCCGATCGCGAAAGTCGCGACCGGGACGCCCTTCGGCATTTGCACGATCGAGTAGAGCGAATCCTGACCGCCGAGGTGCTCGGTCGGCACCGGCACGCCGAGCACCGGGACCGAGGTGTTGGCGGCGAGCATGCCGGGCAGATGCGCGGCGCCGCCGGCGCCGGCGATGATGCAGGCGAGGCCCGCATCGCGGGCGCTCTTGCCGACCTCGGCCAGCAGATCCGGCGTGCGGTGCGCGGAAACCACCCGCGCCTCGTAGGCGACGCCGAAGCTGTCGAGGATTTCAGTGGCATGCTGCATCACCGGCCAGTCGCTGGTGCTGCCCATGACGACCGCGACGCGGGGCTGGGACATGGTCTTCTCCGGGCTGTCCTGAAAAAGCGTGCGATTATAGCGCGATTTAATTTTAAAAATTAGCTCCACGCGGGAATTCCCGGATTCGTGCGTGCTATGATGCGCGCCTTGTCGAACCGGGAGAGGCCATGAACGACGAGCCCGTTTACGAGACCCGCATCGACGCCCTCGAGCTGATCGGCCGCGGCAAGGTGCGCGATATCTACGCGATTGGCGATCGCCACCTGCTGATAGTCGCGACCGACCGGCTGTCGGCCTTCGACGTGATTTTCAACGAGCCGATTCCGGGCAAGGGCGAAATTCTCACCGAGGTTTCGAATTTCTGGTTCGGCCGCACCGCCGGCATCGTCCGCAACCACCTGGCCGATCGGCAATTGAGCGACTACCTGCCGCCTGCCGACTGCGCCGCACTCGCGCGGCGCTCGGTGATCGTCGAGCGGCTCGAGACGCTGCCGGTCGAGGCGGTCGTGCGCGGCTACCTGATCGGGTCGGGCTGGAAGGATTACCAGGCGAGCGGCGCGGTTTGCGGGATCGAACTGCCCTCCGGCCTGCGCCAGGCCGCGCGGCTGTCGGAGCCGATATTTACGCCGGCGACCAAAGCCGAGATGGGCGATCACGACATCAACATCGATTTCGCCGACATGGTTGCGCGGATCGGCGCCGAGCGCGCCGAGCGCGTGCGCGACATCAGCCTCGAACTCTATTGCCACGCGGCCGACTACGCGCGCGAGCGCGGTATCATCATCGCCGACACCAAGTTCGAATTCGGCCTCGACGCCGCCGGCGAAATCGTGCTGATCGACGAAATCCTGACTCCCGACTCGTCACGCTACTGGCCGGCCGACGAATACCGCGAAGGCATCAGTCCGCCGAGTTTCGACAAGCAGTTCGTACGCGACTACCTCGAGACACTCGACTGGGACAAGGCCCCGCCGCCACCGCCGATTCCCGCGGAAATCATCGAACGCACGCGGGCCAAGTACGAGCAGGTGCGCGACATACTGCTCGCCTGATCGCAAACAACAGTCGCCACCAATTAATTGGTAGAATTCCGGCACGCCAACTTCCGGAATTCAGGCCATGCTCAAATCCATCGGTACCACGCTGCTCACCGGACTGTTCACGATACTGCCGGTCGTGCTGACGATTTACCTGCTTTACTGGATGGTCGTGTCCATGGAAGAAGTGATGGGCACCGCGCTGCGTCGGGTGCTGCCGGAGATCATTTACTTTCCGGGCATGGGTACGCTGGTCGGCTTGATCGTCGTGTTCGTCGTCGGACTGCTGATGAAGGCGGTGCTGGTGCGCCAGGTCTTCGCAATCGGCGAGAGCATTCTCTACCGACTGCCGATCTTCAAGACCATATACCGCGCGATTCGCGACCTGTTCGATTTTTTCTCGCCGAAGGAAGAAAACTTCGGCCGCGTCGTCATCGTGCGACTCGGCGACCTCGAGATCATCGGCTTCATCACCCAGGAAGACCAGGAACGGCTGCCCGAATCCTTCCAGAATCGCGACAGCGTGCTGGTCTATTTACCAATGAGTTACATGATTGGCGGTTACACGATGCTGGTACCGAACAAGCACATTCGTCCGTGCAGCCTGACGATGGAAGAGGCGATGCGTTTCGCGCTGACCGCCGGCATCACCGGCAAGGACGTCGACCGCACGCGGCCACGGGTCAAGCAGGCATGAGGGCGATGGTGCTCGAGCGCCCGGGCACGCCACTCGTCGAAGTCGAACGTCCCGACCCCGCGCCCGGGCCCGGGCAGGTGCAGGTCCGCGTCGCTGCCTGCGGTGTCTGCCGCACCGATTTGCACGTCGTCGACGGCGATCTGACCGATGCGAAACTGCCGATCGTGCCGGGCCACGAAATCGTCGGCCGCGTCAGCGCGCTCGGCGACGGGGTCGATGCCTTCGGGATTGGCGAGCGGGTCGGCATCCCGTGGCTCGGGCATACCTGCGGGCATTGCCACTACTGCGAACACGACGCCGAAAACCTGTGCGACGAGCCCGGTTTTACCGGCTACCAGATCGACGGCGGCTACGCCGACGTGACCGTCGCCGACGCGCGCTACTGTTTTGCACTTGGCGACGCGGGTGACGACGCCGAGCTTGCGCCGCTGCTGTGCGCCGGACTGATCGGCTACCGCTCGCTGGTGATGGCCGGCGACGCCGCGCGACGACTCGGAATCTACGGCTTCGGCGCGGCGGCGCATATCGTCGCGCAGGTGGCAACCTGGCAAAACCGCGAAATTTACGCGTTTACGAGTCCCGGCGACGATGCGGCGCAGGCTTTCGCGCGCAAGCTCGGCACGATCTGGGCCGGCAACTCGGACGAAGATTCGCCGGTCGAGCTCGACGCGGCAATCATCTTCGCCCCGGTCGGCCCGCTGGTGCCGGCAGCGCTGCGCGCGGTGCGCAAGGGCGGCACCGTCGTCTGCGGCGGCATCCACATGTCAGACATCCCGGCGTTTCCTTACTCGATTCTGTGGGGCGAGCGCATCCTGCGTTCGGTGGCGAACCTCACGCGCCGGGACGCGACCGAGTTTCTCGCGCTGGCGCCGCGGGTGCCGGTCGAGACGCATGTCATCGAGTACCCGCTCGCGCAAGCCAACGCCGCGCTCGACGACCTGCGCGCTGGCAGGCTCACCGGCGCGGCGGTGCTGACCCCGTGAGCGCGGGCCGCCGGGCCGGCGCGGGATCGGCCGATCGATGAACGGCAATTATTTCTACCGCGAGCTCGAGGCCTTCGACGACTTCGCCGATATCGCCAATCCCGAGCATTACGTCGCCGCGCCGGATGACTGGCAGGTCGTCATTGCCGACGTCGAGGGCTCGACCCGCGCGATTGCCGAGGGCCGTTACAAGGACGTCAACCTGATCGGCGCCGCCAGTATCAACGCCGTGCTCAACGTGACCGAGCGCGGGCAAATCCCCTACGTTTTCGGCGGCGACGGCGCAACCTTGCTGATACCCGACTCGTCGGTGGCGGCCTGTCGCCGCGCGTTGCTCGGGTTGCGCCAGCTGGCGGAGACGAACTTCGACCTGTCGCTGCGCGTCGGCCTGGTGCCAGTGGTCGAAATTCATCGTCAACCGCAGGCGCGCGTACTGGTCGGCAAGTATCGCCTGAGTCCGGGCAACGAACTGGCGACCTTTACCGGCGGCGGCATCGACCTGGCCGAGCACTGGATCAAGTCGGATCCCGCTTATCGCGTCGAACAGGCCGGCGATGAGGGGCCGCCCGACCTCGATGGCCTGTCGTGCCGCTGGGAACCGCTGCGGGCACAGCAGGGCGTCATGCTGAGCCTGCTGTTGCGCGCACTCGGCGACGACGCACATGCGAATGCCCGGCTCTACCGCGGACTGATCGAGGAAATCGACGCGATCGCCGGGCGCCTCGACGCAGGCTGCAAGCCGGTGTGCGACGCC
The DNA here is from genome assembly GCA_041569645.1 of Gammaproteobacteria bacterium. Lineage (GTDB taxonomy): Bacteria > Pseudomonadota > Gammaproteobacteria. The sequence continues at coordinate 15,393 of JBFFXR010000028.1, read as the reverse complement.
AACATGCATTTTCGCTGGCCACCGCGCGGCCTGAAAGCCGAGATCAGGGCCACCGTTGGCAACCGCAACCGCTTCAGGTACGCCGCCCGGCTGTACTTCAACAGCTTCGTGCAATGGCTGCTGGACCGCTTCGACTGGAGCGCGGGCGGTTACGCCGGCAAGCGTTACCGCGTCGAGTTACGCAGCAACACCGATTACCGTCGCTTCGACGATACGCTGCGCCTGTTACTCGACTGCAGCGAGGCGCAGGCGACGAAAATCGAGACCACACTCGCCGCCCGCGCCGCTCGCGGCGAGATCGAGTACGGCCTGCATCGTTCGGATGCGGCCCTGATGACCTGCCTCGTGTTCAGCCTCGAGGCGAGCCAGCATATACACTTCGTCGACGGCAGCGACGGCGGCTTCACCAGCGCCGCATCCCGGATGAAGGCCCGGCGTGGCACCGCGGCCGCCGCGACCGGAGGAGTCAATGTCGATTGAGGACCCGGATCGATCGGCACCGATCCGATCGATCCATCATCGCCGCTTTTACTCCTGGTGATGGCGATGCGCAGATTATTTGCCCGGATGCCCCTGTCCCTGTTGATCGTGCTGTGTCTCTCGCTGGGATTGGCGCCTTTCGTACCCGAACCGCACGTCTGGGAAAAGCTCAGGATGCTGGCCTCGGGCGAACTCACCGAAGCCGCCGACATTTTCGATTTATTGCTGCACGCTACACCCTGGTTGCTGCTGATCCTCAAGCTATTTCTGCAGAGCACGGAAAAATCGAGAACGTAAATCGATGCCGCTCGTGTTGTCGACCAATATATCCACGGTCATCGAGTTCAGGGCTTAATCCTTTCTATAATCACCACACCGTGATTAGCAAGCCGAGAATCGCATGAAAAACGCTGACACCTGGTTGCCCAGCAAGTACGTCTATCGCAACGGCAAACTGATGGCTTCGCGAAATCCGGACGAGGTCTCGATTGGGTCGCGGCTCGTTGCGGATCTCGTCGCCCAACGTTATGCCGACAATCTCGAGCGCCACGCAAACGGAAAGCTCCTCGACCTCGGTTGCGGGCAGGTCCCCCTGTACCTTGCCTACAAGGGCCTGGTATCCGAGACTATTTGCGTGGACTGGGCCCACACGCGTCACGCGAACAACCATCTCGATCATGAATGCGACTTGACCGAACCTCTGCCGTTCGCTGACGACGAGTTCGACACGATCATTCTGTCCGACGTCCTGGAGCATATCCCGAGCCCGGAGCATCTGTGGGCAGAGATGCGGCGCATTCTGCGACCCGGTGGCAAGCTGATCATGAATGTGCCCTTCTTCTATTGCCTGCACGAGAAGCCGCACGACTACTACCGATACACTGAATTCGCACTGCGGCGATATGCCGACCAGGCCGGTCTTGACGTAGTGCAGTTGGAGCCGGTCGGCGGCAGTCCGGAGATTTTTGCGGACATGATGGCAAAACACCTGCAGTTCGTCGTACTCGTCGGCTCGCCGCTCGCACGTCTCGTGCAATTCCTGACGAGGCAGTTTGTCGGAACCGCGGTCGGTCGCAGGCTCTCGACCAGGACGGCCGAGGCGTTTCCGCTGGGTTACTTCCTGGTTGCAAGGAAAGCCTGAGCATCAAACACCAGCCTTGAATATCGCTCCCTGCCTGCGCGGCGTTCGGCGTGTCGGTCCGCCAAGCAGCGTTTGCCTTGCCGAGAGCCCGGCGCCGCCAGCCGTGTAACGGTCAATCCTAAACCGGGTCAGCCCGAATCCACAAAAATTCGCCCCCGGAGACGCCGACGAAGCGGTAAGCCTCCTGTCTGCCTGGTGGCCAGATATTTGCGATATGAGCGTACGACCGGATTTGATTTCCCGGCCTGCAGCGATAGGCTTCAGAGATTCACGACGAAAACGGCTCCCGATCCGGGGATTGTCACTTGCACAATTTTTTTGGGGCTTGTAACTCGGTGTTCCGGTTCTCATGAGGCAAGATTCCGCCATTAAGTTTTCGCGCTCGCGAATCAAGGCAACTCACCGGAACTGGCAGTTCGGCCCGTGGCATCTATAGTCATAGGTTTGACACTGCAAGCTTACGATGGCGGTCCCTGGCGCACACCCGGAAACGAAATAATGATCATCCTGATATTGTTCATGGCCATCTTTCTGGGTATCAAGATCCCCGCGATAAGCCGGACCTTTTACACACCGGATCCAATGGAACTATTGATTGACATCGTGGCTGCCGAAGGCCTGTTGGTCGGCATCTTGTTGCTCATCGGCCTTGTCTCGGCTCATATCAAGAACCGTATTATCGCGACCGGCCGCAGAATCGCGATCATGCTGGTATTGATTGCATCGTTTCTTGATGCTTACCTGATTTACTCGTATCAGACCCGCTTGTCGCTGCAATATATCTACCGGTAAAAAAATTTCCCGCAGCCCGCCGATTTCGATGCGTCGCGCAAGTAGCCGAAACAGTGCAGCCAACTGGTTACAATATCCAACGAAGGCCGGCGGGATTTTTTGCCGGTACGGGTTTCTGACCGAATGATAATTCCGAATGCTGCATCGCGACGAAATAAAACCATCGCCAGCAACGATTACGGGCCGGCTCTCGCAGGCGAGCGAGTGTGAGCTCACCAAACGTCCGGTCATCGACTATGGATCGAATGACATGCCGGCGGTGATAGCGAGGCAAGATGGCGCTCAAAACGCCGATACAAGCGTCGCAACTCGGTTTCCCTGACTCGATTGAAAAATGCATTGAAAAACGAAACAGCCGACACCAGCCCCGATATCAATAGCCATCCGATGTTCGGCAGAGCTGCCCTGGGTTGCGCAACGGTCTTTCTCGTTGCGGGATTATGGTATTCGATCAATTTGCAGCCGCAAGTACTGCACGATCTGGTTTTATGGCCGGTAGCGATTCTGATACTGATCGGCGTTCCGCTGACCATTCTCCTGAACGCCGTGGAGTTTGGAATCCTGGCACGGCTGGGCCGTGTTCGGGTTCCGATGGTGAAAGTCCTGGAAGTTACCGTACTCGGATCCGCGGCCAACCTGCTGCCATTGCCTGGATCCACCCTGGTGCGAATCGCCGCCCTGAAAGCGGGAGGGGCAAGCTTGTTCAAGGGCACTTCCGGCACGATTGTCGTTGGCGTGATCTGGGTTTCGGTGGCATTCGGTTACTCCGGCGCCTGGATGCTCGGCATATCGAATGACCTGGTCGCCTACCTTTTCTTGGCGATCGGCGCACTGGTGTTTCTGGGCTGTGTCATCTGGTGGCGTGTACTCGAAGGAGGCTATTTTCTCCTGCTTTGCATGCTGGTTACCCGGCTATTGCTGGTCATTGCCGATTCGGCACGACTATACCTGTGCTTTGCCGCCCTGGGTGTGGATGCCAGTTTTGCGCAGGCATCCGGGCTGGCCGTAGCGGCCGTTCTGGGATCGGCGGTGTCTATCGTGCCCGCAGGTCTCGGGGTGCGAGAGGGAGTGGCGGCAGCCATCAGTCCGGTCGTCGGTCTGGCTGCCTCTCTCGGCTTCCTGTCCGCGTTTTTGAATCGGCTGGTCGGTCTAGCCGTTATAGCGCCGCTCGCCGTTATCCTGTCGCTGCGAACTATCCGGCCGAATATCGATGAGGATCGCTCCTGAGATGCGGATACTATTCGCTACCAGGGCGATGGAATCGGCTCCGACCGAAGGAGGTTTCGTCCTCCTCTCGGACCTTGCTCATGCGATGGCAAAAGAACCGGATGTCGAAGTAGCTATGCTAGCGACCAATCAGGCCACGAGACAGGGAATCGAGTGTATTGATGGATTTAGCAGCCCGGGTTGGAGCCGAATGAATGCCGTCGAATTCGCCATTGCCATGCTGCGATTTCAATCCGGATTCGACGTGGTACACACCGCACATGCGCCCACTGCTGTTAACTCGGCGCTGATGCGGAAAATTTCGCTTCTGGGAAGACGCAAAGGCGTGCATTACCTGCATACAGTGACCGCAGTACCCAGTGCAAGACCCGTTTCCGTGCAAAAGTTGCTATGGGCCGATACCTGTGTTGCCCAAACCGGGCCTGTCATGAACATGCTATCCTTTGACAATCGCCCCTCGGCTCAAATCTATCCCTGGCCTAGTCCCGAGCGCGTGTCGTACCAGGCGCAAAGGCGCCAGTCCACGAGGGGCGAGCGGTTCGGAGATTTCGAAAAAGTAGTTGTCTTTCCCGGAGAATTTTTTCGACTGGGAATCGATGCGTCAATCGGTCATTGTGTATCCATTATTCTCGAAAATGTTCCCCGGTCCTGCTTCGTCTTTGCATGTCGTCATGATACCGCGGGCTTGGGAGAGCAAGTATTTAGGGATTTGCATGCGAAATTTTCCGGGAGAGTTTTTAACGTCGGTGAAATCAATTGGTTGATACCTCTGATCGAAGCTTCCGACCTGGTTCTTTTCCCGGCGGCATCGATGCTGGGTAAATTCGAGCCTCCTCTGGTGCTTATGGAGGCTCTTACGCTGGGCCGGTCTTTGCTCGTGTCTTCGAATCTTTCAATGCCCGAGGGAAGCGAGATCGATAATCTGGTAAATCGCTGTGAGTTTCAGTCATGGCACGAGTTCGGCAAGCGTGCCGTGGAAATTCTGAATGCGGGAACCGGGGGGGCGCCAATACCGGAAGAAAAATTCCAGGAAACCGTTTCAGCCTACAAACGTTGCTACGTCACTATGTGCGAAGGTCGATGAAGAATACCGAACAATATTACGACGAATTTTCGAAAGTTTACGACGACCGGACCGGTGATCCCTACCATGCCTTTCTGGATGAGGCGGAAATCGAACTTGTCTACAGGTATGGCAGAGGCAAGCGCGTTCTCGAATGCGGAAGCGGCACCGGATTGATTCTCGAGCAGGTACAAAAATTTGCCGCGTCGGCCAGGGGCATCGACTTGTCAGCCGGCATGATAAAAAGCGCGCAGTCGAAAGGCCTCGATGTCTCCAAGGCCAGCGTCACGGACATTCCCTTCCCTGATTCCAGCTTCGATCTTGCCTTCAGTTTCAAGGTCCTGGCACACGTTGAAGACATCGATACGGCACTGTCCGAAATGACAAGGGTCGTTGTTCCCGGCGGTCACATAATCGCGGAATTCTACAACCCGTACTCGGTCCGACATCTGGTTCGGCTCCTACGGCGACCGCTCGAGACCGGTGAACAGCAGAACGATCACAGTGTTTACTACCGTGCCGACTCGCCCGGGGCTGTCGCCGGCTATCTTCCCGACAACCTGACTATCGTCGACAGGCGTGGGATCAGGGTGATCTCGGTATTCCCTTCGATGTTTAAGATCCCGGTACTGGGAAGCTTGACTCGAAAAATCGAAAGATATCTGATGGATGTCACACCCGGGCTTGGCGGATTCTATTGTATCGTGGCGAGAAAGGACTGACTTGATTCCTTCTATCTTTCTGACCGATACGGGGAGACCCCGGGGCGGTGGAGGAATTCCGATCGGGTCTCGCGGGCCCAGGGATTGAAGCCCGGGAATTCACGCTATCCAAAATCAATCTGGAAGACTCGATACTCGAGCACTTGTCAGTGCTATCTTTCGAGGTCGATCCTCGCTTGTCGCGAAGATGCCAGTGGGCTGGAAAATGGCGGAAATGATTACGGTTTTGCAGCGATTACTATTACGTACTATAACAATTTCGACTTTCGGCCATCCCGGCGAGAGGCCCAGAGATATGGCTGTTTTATGGGCGGTACCTGTTTCGATATTGCGGGCGCTTGAGCCCGGATAGACGAGTGTCCGCTGGCTATGGTTTTCCATTGATTCGACGCAGTTCTTTCGTGCTCCGCACTCACCTATGAAACTGATAATCCAGATACCGTGCTTTAACGAAGAAGAGACCTTGCCGGCCACGCTCGCCGATCTGCCTTCGGAAGTCGAGGGCTTCGACGTTACCGAATACCTGATCATCGACGATGGATCGACCGATAGAACGGCCGAGGTCGCCCGGGAGCACGGCGCTCATCATGTCGTCAAGCTGGTGCAAAACCGCGGTCTCGCCCGGGCATTCATGACCGGGCTGGAGGAATGTTTGCGCCAGGGCGCGGATGTCATCGTCAATACCGATGGCGACAACCAATACCGGGGCGACTGCATCCAGACTCTGGTCAATCCCATTCTTTCCGGCGAAACGCAAATCGTGGTTGGCGCCCGCCCTATATCCGAGATAAGAACGTTTTCACCTATCAAGAAGATTCTTCAATACCTGGGAAGCTGGGTCGTCAAGGTCGCCAGCAAGGCGAATATCCCGGATGCGCCCAGCGGTTTTCGCGCCTATCACCGCGACGCCGCCATACGGCTGCAGGTCAACAATAACTACACCTATACCCTGGAAACCATCATCCAGGCCGGGCGAATGGGTATACCGATGACTTCGGTTCCGGTATCCGTGAACCGGGTAGATCGTCCATCGAGGCTGTTCCGCAGCACTTTCGAATACGTCTTTCGCTCGATTTCCACGATTATCAGGGTTTTCGTCCTTTACCGTCCGCTACAGTTCTTTTTTTACCTGTCAGCCCTGGTATCGATTCCCGGATTGCTGGGAATCGGCAGGTTTCTGTATTTTTATTTCACCGAGGGCGGCGCGGGTCATATTCAGTCCCTGGTCATTTCGGGAGTGCTGGTCGCGCTGGGAGCCATCCTCATGGCCGTCGGACTGCTGGCGGATCTGATTTCATCGAATCGGCGACTGCTGGAGGACATCCGGGTCAGGCAAATCAAGTTGGATCTCGAGTCACGTGACCCGTGACTGACTGTTGATATAAATGCTGGCTCGCACCCTGAAACTGACCGGGGAAAAGACCCTCGAGACTAAGCTGCTGGCTGCCACGATACTGGTCATCCTCGGTATCCAGGTGCTTTTCCTGTTCCTTTTCAATATCAACTGGGACGAATTCTATTTTTTGAGCCTCGTCTTCGAGTATTTCAACGGAACGCTCTCCAAATCCCTGCAAACTTTTCACGTTCACCTGTTTGGCTGGATGAGTCGCCTCGACTGGGACGAAATACGGCTTGTTCTGCTGGGCAGGACGATCATGCTGGTCTGCGAACTCCTGACGCTAGCATTTATTTTTTTGATTGCGCGGAATTTCGTGGATACAAGATTTGCCCTGCTGGGAGTGCTCGCCTATCTGGCCTCCGGTTTCGTGCTGATGCATGGCACCAGTTTCAGGACCGATCCGATGATCACCGCCTTGCTCATGGCGAGTATTTTTCTCTTGATGGATAAGCCCGGTACCTTATGGAAGGACATCGCAGCGGCGATTGCCATTGCGCTGGCATTCGTCATTTCGATCAAATCCGTCCTTTATGCGCCCCCGCTGCTCGCAGCCCTGGTCTGGAGGACGAGGCACCTGAACGGAATGAAGCAGCGGACCAGGGTTTATTTCGGCGTGGGTTTAAGCGTATCGATAACAGTCCTGATTCTTTATTTCTGGCATCGGAGCACCCTCCCCTCCGGCGAGGCGAACGACCTTGCAAGACTGGATTCGATTTTCTCGAAGGTTTTGCTCGACGTTCCCTTCTGGCCACAGCAGCAATACTTTCTGTCATGGATTACCGCAAGCTGGCCGCAAATGCTTCTGATTCTCGTCGGCTCTTGTCTCCTGTGGAAGCGTAACGACCAGGATTTTAATACTCGCCTGATGATATCCGTATTGTTCGCGCTGCCGATACTCAGTATTTTTTTCTATCGAAACGCCTATCCCTACTTTTTTCCGTTTATCGTTGCTCCATCGATGGTGGCCGTGTCCATCGGGGCCCGGGCCCTTACGGAGAACGTAACGAAGGCCTTCGGCAAATCACTACTCGCTGCGCTTGTTGTGTACATGATGGTTTACACCCTGGGGCAGAGTTACCTGTACAGCTATCATCATCAAACGGCACAGAGAGAGACAGTTACCGCGGTTCACAGCATGTTCCCGGAGCCGACACCCTACATCGATCGCAATTCAATGATCGCAACATTCCCGAAATGCGGCTTTTTCATGTCTTCGTGGGGGATGGAGTTATATCGAAAAATCGGCAAGCCCGTTTTCGAGCAGATTCTGGAACAGTGCGAACCGAAGTTTCTGATCGCAAACACATATCAGCTTACCGAGGCATTGCGTGCGGATTCCTCCGAGGAAGACCCCCATGCGCTGCTCGACCAGGATGCCCGGGTGCTGCGGTCGAATTTCGTCCACCACTGGGGCGCCATCTGGATAGCCGGGAAAAGTTTTCACCTCGGTGGAGCGCCGGTACGCTTTAATATTCCCGTCGAAGGCATCTACACGATCGAATGTTCGGCGCATATCATAATCGACGGTCAACGGTACGAGGACGGGGATGATCTGTTTCTATCGAAGGGATTTCACATTATGGAGTCGACGCCACAGCAGGTCGACCTGCGGTTTGGCCGCCATTTACCTCGCCCCGATCATGCACCCAGCTCGCCGATTTACTTTGATTTCCTATGGAACATTCTGAACATGATCGATTAATTTTTGTGACCCGGAAGTGGCCGCCTTCCGTCGGAGGAATGGAAACCTGGGCAAAAAGGATTTCGGAAGAATTGCGTCAATATGCCAGTGTCAGGATTTACGCCCTCTCGGGCGATGATCACCGATCGGTGCCCGGCGCCAGGGCCCTGATTCTGTTTGGAATTACGACTGCGTTTCGAATGATTTTCAGACGACGCCGAATCGACTACCTCTTAATAGGCGACCTGGCAAGCTGGCCCCTCGCCCTTGCCGCTTTGCTAAGATCGCCGCGGGCGAAAGTAGCGATCGCCGCGCATGGTACCGATGTGGGATATGCCGGCAGAGCGACCCTGAAGGGCAAACTGTACAAATTCTATCTTGGTCTGGCGGCGGCGATTCTTGGACGAGCCCTGGTTATCACCAACTCCGAAGCCACCGAGTCACGAGTAATCGATGCCGGGTTTCGGCGCACCCGGGTCATCCCGCTTGCCGCGGACGGCATTAACTCGGCTCCAATGGGAAAACCCGGTAACAACATTCTGTTCGCGGGACGAATCATTCCGCGAAAAGGTCTTTCGTGGTTCGTAACCGAGGTGCTGCCCGGGCTTCCGGAAAACATCGGCCTGGACGTCGCCGGCCAAATCGTGGATTCCGTGGAAGCGGACGTGCTGACTCATCACCGGGTCCATCACCTGGATGCCCTCTCGCAGGATGCACTGAAATCGGCCTATGCCAGGGCCCTGGCGGTCGTGGTCCCCAATATTTCGGTGCCGACGAACGAATACGAAGGCTTCGGCCTGGTGGCGACCGAGGCCGCCGCGTCGGGAGGCGTCGTGCTGGCCGCGAACCTGGATGGCATCAAGGATGCCGTGATGGATGGCCGCACCGGATTCCTGTTGGCCGCGGAGAACCCCGATATCTGGATCGATAAGATTATCGAAATCAGCTCGTGGAACGCGGCGCAGCGTCTCGAATTTATCGAGTCGTCGCTGGAAAACTGCCGGCAGTGGTACTCATGGGACCGGGTTGGCCGGCAAACTTACGCCGCCTTGATCGGCGAATATAAGGTATCCGACAGTTAGTTAGTCTGAAAAACCGCTTTCGCGCCATGCTTGCGAGACTTCGATCCGAAGCGGTACAAATAGTTATCCGTGGACCGACGGAAACGGGTCAGCCGGTCGTATTCTCCATGACCATGACGAATCCGAGCGGGGGTTTGGTTTCGCTGTGTTCGAGATCGCTGCAAAACAGCGAGATGTCGTAGTCCAGTTCCTTGAAATAGGTCAGTGTCAAGCCGCTGCCGATACCCGCCATCAGGATTTCGTCAAGTCGATGCATGAAGCTGTAATTGGGTTTCGATTCGTATTCCGTTCCGCCGAAGTAATCCAGGCCGCGGGTCTCCTTCCAGGTTTGCCCGCCGAAGTATGAATACTCGACGGTCGATACTCCGGTCTCGGGGTTGGGTTCGTACATGAGCAGAACCGGATGCATTTCTTCCATAACCAGCAAGCCACCGGGCTTCAGCAAGCCCTCGACGATTCGGAAAAAAGACTCGATATCCGGCAACCAGCCGATCACGCCGATCGTCGTCAAGACGATATCGAAGCTGGCGTCGAATTCTGCGGGCAAATCGTAGATGTCGGCACAAACCAGTTCGACCTCATCCGTGACGCCCGCCGCCTCGAGGAATTGGCAACCGTGCGCGAGAAACTCCTCGGCGGAGTCGACGCCGACGCAGCGTGCCGCGCCCAGGTTGCGCAGCGACAGGGTTTCGCAAGCGTTATTGCAACCCAGCTGGATGACGTGCTTGCCGTCGACGCCGACCCGCATCAGTGTCTCGAGGATATCGCCCTTCAGCGCGACAAAGCCGGGATCCTTGAAGGCCTCGAGCAGGCGCTCGTTATTATGGGCAGCGTGCCACGGCGCGGCTTCGTTCCAGGCTTCACGATTGGCGGCGGTATATTTGTCTCGCGAATTCGACATGTCGTTTCCCCGGCCACGGTTGGTCGACGAGCGTATTCGTAATCCCCGGTTCAAACAAGACTCCCATCGATATCGGGGTGGAGTTCGGGATTTTCGGCCGCGATTCGAGCCTGGCATGTCCCGCTTTCACTGAACGCCGTACAGCAGATCGTCCTCCAAAAGTCCGGCTACCGTAAAGGAACCGGACCTAAGTTTTCGACAGTATCCTGATTTTCGCCGATTTTCGCGACATTTTCGCGACTTTTTCACGACATTGCAGCGATATGTCGCGATTTGCCGCGACTTCGACAGGATCATGTCGCGAACTTTTCGGCATTTTCGCGCCCATTTCTCGGATTTTCGCGCTTTTTAACTCCCACTTCTTGAATTTTCATTACTTTCTAAGCCATGAGTTTCTCGGCACTATAAATAAAACGTTTAAACAACTATACCTATTTATATAAACTTCACGCCGTGAATTCATTGCACACCGCGAAACCTCGCTGAAACAGTATAAATAAATCGGTTAAATTATTTTAACTATTTATATAACTTTATATTTTAGATATATACGATTGAATCGACAACCAGGCCAGAAGTTTGTGAACTATTTTATAAAAATCGGTAATAAGTAATTATCATGCTATATAAAGTGTATTAACTGAATCTCGCGGCATGCCAAGAAGCTCCCAATCCTATGCCCTGATCAGCGATGCGGCCCTCGGGTCGCTGGCCGCCCTCGGCTCGCGCCTGAAGGAAGCCCGCTTGCTCAGAAACTGGACCCAGGCGGACATCGCGGCGAAGGCCGGGCTGTCCGAGAGCTCGATCCGAAAGGTCGAGTCCGGCTCCCCGCACATCACGGTCGGCGCTTACCTCGCGCTGCTCGACGTGCTCGGTTTACCGACCGCGCTCGATCGGGTCATCGCGCCGGGCGACGATACGCTGGGCGAGGCTCTCGGCCGCAATGCGGTGCGCAAGCGCGCCCGCGCGCCGCGCGCGCCCGACACCGAGGAGTTCGATATCTGATGGCGGAAAAACTCTTCATCCACGCGGACCTCGGCGACGGCACGATCGTGCTCGCCGGGCAATTGATCGTCGACGACAAGGTCGGCCGCTTCAAGTATGCGAAAGCCTACATCGACAATCCCCGGGCCTTCGCCCTCGATCCGGTCAACCTGCCGTTGAACGACGAAATTCATGCCAAGCATCGCACTCGCGACACGCCCGCGATGTTCGGCGTGCTGCTCGACGCTGGGCCCGACGAGTGGGGCCGGCGCTGGCTCACCAAGACTCGCCAACCGCCACCGGTCACCCAGATCGAATTCCTGCTCGCCGCGTCGGGCGAAGGCGTGGGTGCGTTGCATTTCACGCCCAGCCTCGAGGAACCCGTGCGGCCGCCGGCCGAGCGGCCTTTCGAGAATCTGGTGCATTTGCAGCACATCGCTTCCGATATCGATGCCGGCAAGGAAGTCGACCGTGCGCTCGAGCCCTATTTCGTCCACGGCAGCGGAATCGGCGGCGCGCGACCCAAGTCGCTGATCGAACACGAGGGGCGCGAATGGATCGCGAAATTCAACCGCGACTCGGACCTGGTCGACATGTGCCGCGTCGAACTCGCGGCGATGCGCATGGCGCGCGAAGCCGGCATCGACGTGCCCGATGTGAGCCTGACGGAAACGGACCGCGGGCCGGTTCTGCTGGTTGAGCGTTTTGACCAGTCGCCCGACGAACAGCACCACCTGGTCTCGGTCGCGAGCCTGATCAACAAGTTCGACATCACCGAGATCGACGAATCGACGATGTCGTATCCCGGAATTACCCAGCTCGGCAAGCGCATCGGGCATCTGACCGCCGACCTCGGCACAATCGTGTTTCGCCGCATGCTGTTCAACGTCGCGATCGGCAACACCGACGACCACCTGCGCAACCACGCCTTCATGAAGCGGGCGTCGGAATCCGACTACTCGTTTTCTCCCGGCTACGATATCGTGCCGCAGCTCAGCCTGCAGGGATCGCATGCCATCGCGATCGGCCCTTTCGGCAGCACCCCGACGGGCGAAAATATTCGCGCCGCGGCGAAGCGCATGGGTGTGGCCGACGAACTCGCCCACGCGATCGGCAGCGAGGTGCTCGAAGTGACGGCGAGCTGGCGCGATTACATGAGCGACGCCGGCGTCGGCGAATCCGATCTGCATCTGCTCGAGCGCTGCTTCGCGTTGCACGAGGTCGTCGAGCGCTGGCACGCCAAGGCCGCCTAGGCCGAAATCGTCTCGCGCGTCTCGATGCGGATACCAGAATTATCCGGGCCGCCCCAGAGATAGAGTTCAGGATTCCGACCCCGGTCCGGTCAACATCTTGTCAGGCGACTTCAGTAGTTATCGTCGTACTCACTCCATCGCCATTCGTCGATGACCTTCAGTCCGCGAGTTCGGGCAATGTCTTGCAAGATGTCAGGCTTGCCTTCGATACTGCCTTCGGTCCAGTTGTCCCATTCGAATCTCAGTCGCTTGCCATTCTTTTTCAGCTTTACGCATCCCCAATCGATCCACGCGTCGGGCCACGAATACTCATAGGTCTTGATCCAGCCGCTGTCGATCAGATCCTGCATGATCTGATTGAACTGTTCCGTGGGGATATCCTTGATGGTTCGCAGCCCCAGGACCCTGAATCTGGCCTTTGAAAAGAAACGCAAAAGGCGCGCAAGCCAGCCCACGGGTCACCTATAGCCCGCGCCCGGCGGCTTCGCTGTCCGGCAGCGGCGCCGTAATCGGCTGCTTTAATCGAACCATCGGCCCAAGAGACCTTTTTTCCTCGAGAGCCTGATTTCCTTGCTGTTCTCGTCGATCAAAATCAGAAACTCTCCGTCGAACGAGTAGGGGTAAACAAACTCGAAATCCGTCACCGAGGGCGGCAACTCCTTTTCCTCCCCTCCAGGCGTGTTTTTCCTCTTGAGCGGCGAAAGAATCATCTCGCCGTCCGCAATTCTGTATTTGCCGGAGATCTCCGTCGCGATCATCGCGATTCTGAGGTAGAAGTTTTGTTTTACGACCCTGTCGAAGTCCGGAAAGTCGTACTGCCAGTCGTAGTCGCCGTTGCCTTCGAAGACTGCGTTATTTTGCACTCGGCCGAACTGGCCTTTGGTCATCCCCTGCCATTCGCCGATAATCGGATTCTGGTCGGAGTCGCTGCAGCCCACGACAATTGAAGCCATGCAGAGAATCGGTATCGAAACGGTTTGCTGGAATTTCATCCCGTAAGCGCCTCTCCGCTCGCTGCTATAACGGTATCCAGGCGGCTTATCATTTTTACCGTCCAACCGTAATGGCTTCAATCGTGCCAAGACTATTATTCACCTTCGATTTTTACCCGTTTGTTTCGCTTGCGGTACTTCTTCGCGTACTCGCGTCGCTGCTTGGTGACTTCGTATAAAACAATTCCTGAGGTCGTTCCCAGGTTCAGGCTCTCGATCATCCCGAACATCGGGATGCTGACGCACATTTCACAATGCTCGACGGCCAGGTCGCTGATGCCCCGCGATTCGTTGCCGAACCAGACCGCCAGTTTGTAGAGCTCGGTATAGTCGGCCTCGTGCAGGACGACGTTCTTTTTCCCCTTTGCATGGGGCGACGTGACGATCGATACGAAGCGATTTTTCTTCAGGCGCTCGATACACGCCTCGGTGCTGTCGAAGCGCTTGACGAAACTCCACTTGATCGCCGATACGGAAGTCTTTGACAGCGATCGCGTCTCGCGCATCTCCTGCCAATCGTCGGGCAAGGCATTCCTCGGGTCGACGATATACGCCTTTTCGACACCCAGTGCATTGACGTTTCTGATCACCGTGCCGATGTTCTTGATATCGTGCGGATCCTCGATGACGGCGATCAGATTCTTGCACCGGTAGGATTTGATTTCATCGGCCCGCAGGCGAGCCGACGATTTCTTCTGCTTCTGCTCTTGCATAACGGAATTAGGGGTCGGACCTCAATAAGTCCATGATTGCAAGAGAATTTTAGGTGATTTCAGAGCGTTTTTCCGTCTTGGAGTGCTGATTTCGGCCCTGAAATCATCGCTTTAAGCTGGTGATACGAAACCGAGCCGCCGATCACGCTCAGAAGCCCTATTTCGGCTTCGAAACAGGAATGCCAAGCATTGAACATAACCTGAATTCGCCACGAAATCCCCTTAGATCAGAGAGATATCGAGGGCCGACCCCGAATTTAAAAGATCATCCGACTTTCCGCAGGATGATCACTGTCCGGCTGCAGCGCCTCGTTACGGATTCTGTTCGGGGCCAAACTCCGCTATTACTTCGGCCTCTGTCAGTTCTCTCGTTTTATTCGCGAAATCATAAAATGCGGGCTTACTGTCCATATAGACCTGTAAGTCAAAATGAAAATTCTCCTGCTCATCAAATTGACCTACCAGCATCTGATGAGCATTGTTTTTCTTAAGTCGATAAAAAATGTGGCTGCCGCATTTCTTGCAAAACGCTCGCTCTGCCCAGTCGGAAGAGTCGTATACAGTAATGTTTTCCTCTCCTTTGAAAGTAACATCTGTCCTGCAATCGACAAACATCAAAGGCCCGCCACCCCATCTCCGGCACATGCCGCAATGACAGGTGTCCACGCTGTAATTCATGTTTTTGACGGTGAAACTTACTGCACCACAAAGGCATTGCCCATTTGCTTCAGTCATTTCTCCTCCGGCAATATGATTTGAACAAACCCATAATGTTAGCGCTCAGCGGCAGCTTATAGATGCAGCCCATTGGCTGCCGCCTGCAGCGCCTCGTTAGAGCGAAACTTTTTGTTAGTTTTTTTCATGACCAAAAATTCATGAATGATTTGACTCTTTGCCCCTCCAGTTCAATTTTCGTTTTCTTATTTCCGAATCTCAGCTTTCTCAATCTCTCATCTTCGATGC
>JBFFXR010000027.1:0-23363 GCA_041569645.1 Gammaproteobacteria bacterium | reverse complement strand
TCGGCCGACTTCATCTCGGCGGCCAGCCTCAGGTCGCTGCGGCTCCAGCCGAGGGATTCCTCGATGACTTCCCAGGTGCCGCGGGTTCCCGAACCCGGGTTTCCGATGTTGAGACGCTTGCCCTTGGCATCGGTCAACTCCTTGATGCCCGAGCCTTCGCTGGCGATGACGGTGACCGGTTCCGGATGCACCGAGAACACCGCGCGCAGCTTCTTGAACGCACCCTGGTCTTCGAATTTCGACGTGCCGTGATAGGCGTGGTACTGCCAGTCGGACTGGGCCACGCCGAACTCGAGCTCGCCGGTGCGGATCGTGTTGATGTTGTAGATCGAGCCACCGGTCGACTCGGCCGAGCAGCGGATACCGTGCTGCTTGCGGTCCTTGTTGACCAGCCGGCAAATCGCGCCACCCGTCGGGTAGTACACGCCGGTGACGCCACCGGTGCCGATCGAAATGAATTGCTGCGCCGCGAGCGCGCTGCCGCTGAATACCGATCCGGCGAACAACGCTGCGAGCGCAATTCTGCTAAGGATTTTCATGGATATTTCTCCTGCCTTTGTATGCCGATTTTTTGTTGCGGCAGCGCGGGGCTTCGGCATCCGCCGCACCGCCCGTGGTTGTCCTGGGACAACAGACATTAACATAAGGATGGTTTATATCAAAACAAGTCATATTGATGACCTTTTGACCAGCCGAATGATTCGCGAAGCCCCCCTATCGTTCCCGGAGCGAATCGAATACAGTAGCGCGACACCCGATTTCCGCCTCCCGATGCCGCCAACCGACACGACGCTCCGCGACGAGCTGCGCCAGTTCTTCGTCATCGCCCTGCCGCTGGCGGCGGCCTATCTCGCCGAGTTCGCGATGTTCATCGTCACCAAGATGGTGGTCGGCAAGCTCGGCTACCATTCGCTGGCCGCGGTCGGCATCGCCGGCGACTTGTCTTTCGAAGTGCTGGTCATCCTGATGGCGCTGCTGTCGATTGTCGGCGTGCTCGCCGCGCAGGCGCTGGGCGCCGGGCGCAGCGACGATGTCGGACAGGCCGTGCGTCAGGGAATTTACGTCGCCACCGGGCTCGGCCTGCCGGCGATGGCGCTGATCTGGAACCTCGATCTCGCGCTGATCGTGACCCACCAGGATCCGCTGGTCATCGAGCTCGCGCGCGATTACCTCAAGGGCCTGGCGGGCGCCGTGCTGCCGGTGCTGTGGTTCGCAGTGCTGCGCAACTACGTCGCGGTGCTCGCGCAAACCCTGTCGGTACTGGTGATCACCGCGACCGCGGTGGCCTTGCAGTACGCGCTGACGATCTGGCTCGTACACGGCGGACTCGGGCTCGCGCCGCAAGGTCTGTTCGGTGCCGGGCTCGCAACCACGATCGTGTCGTGGCTCATGTTTCTGGCTCTCGCCGCGCACGTTTATCGCAAGCCGCTGTTTCGCGGCTACGGCCTGTTTCGCGGCCGCTGGCGAGTGATCGGCGCAACCTGCCGTGAGATTCTCGTCCTCGGTACGCCGGTCGCAGGCCTCGCCTTCCTCGAGGCCGGCCTGTTCGTCGCCACCGCGATACTGTCGGGCGTGATCGGCGCGAAGACCCTTGCCGCCTACGAAATTACCGCGGCCTGGGTCGGCGTGCCGTTCGTCATCGCTTTCGGCTTCGCCGAGGCGACG
Organism: Gammaproteobacteria bacterium; assembly: GCA_041569645.1. Classification (GTDB taxonomy): domain Bacteria; phylum Pseudomonadota; class Gammaproteobacteria. The sequence goes on along the minus strand of JBFFXR010000027.1, from coordinate 21,698 downwards.
ATGATCCGCGTCGCGCACGCAACCGGCCGCGCGAATCTCGCCGCCGCGCGGCGCGCCGGCTTTCTCGGCATGAGCCTGGTCATCGCGATCACGACATCCTTGCTGGTCGTGCCGCTGGCCTTCGCCGACGCGGTGATCCTCGTGTTCATCGAGCCCGGTGACCCCGGCTTCGACGAGGTCGCGGCGCTGGCGCGGGATTTCCTGCTGATCGCGGCGCTGTTCATGATATTCGACGGCTTGCAGGCCGCCGCGGCGCGCGCATTGCGCGGCATGAAAGACAATCTCGTGCCGCTGTGGATTGCCGGTTTCGGTTACTGGATCATCGGTATCGGCGGCGGCTCGGTTCTCGCGTTTCGGTACGGTCTAGGCGGCAGCGGGTTGTGGTGGGGTCTGGCTGCCGGACTCGCGGTCGCCTCCTGCCTGCTTAGCTGGCGTTTTCACCGCTTTACCCGCCTGCGCGACTTACCGGCAGCCGCCTGAGCGGCATGAAATACAATTTGTCTCTGACCCTCATTCGTTTTTTGGGTATAATGCGTCAAGGAATCGACGCTGCCCGGCCGGCGTGTGACTTTCGCTTCGCCTGGCCGTTCCCCCTCTTTACGGGACTCCCAGTCCCTCTCCCCCGCCGCGGCGTTCGCGTCGCGGCTTTTTTTATTTCGCCAGCGGTTCGTTGCGGCCGTAGAAACCCAGGTTTTCCTCGGCGCTGAAAACCCGGCCCGGCGTCTCATAGTAGGAAAACACCGCTACGATGCGAGCGCGCGCGCCGCGCGGCGGGCTGACGCGGTGCGCGGTATTGACGCCACGAAACACGTTGAGGTCGCCGGCGCCGAGCGCGAGCGTTTCGACCGCATCGTCTTCGCCGCGCAGCAGGCGCGCGACGCCGTCGAAATTGGGATCGGAGGGGCTGCGCAAATCGCGACGGTACTGAAACTCGCCGCCGGCTTCGGCCGCCTGCAGCAGCAGCGTCGTGGTGAACTCCGAGCGGTCGAAATGCCAGTTCAGGCCCTCGCCGGCGCGGTAGGCGAGCACGTTGGCGCAGGCCAGCGGGTCGTCCATCGGGTAGAGTCGCTGTTTGCCGGTGACGCGGGCGAGGAATTCGATCAAGCCCGGCCAGGCGTAGATGCGCGACAGCGCCTCGCCGAGTTGATCGCCGCACAGGGTATGGTTGACCGTGGTGATGCGCGCGAGCGCCGGATGGTCCGGCGCGACGGCGGCGATTTCGTCGTCGAAGTATATGTTGTGCTCGCGCGCGTGGGTGAACGACTCGTCGTCGAGCTTGCGCAACAGCTCCGGCAGGATCGCATCGATCGCGGCGCGCCGCATCAGGCCCGGCAGCGTAAACATGCCGTTGCGCTCGAGCGCATCGATGCAGCGCGCGACCAGCGTCTCGCCCGCTTCGCTGTCGAGGCGATGCAGCGGGTAACGCTCGAGATCGATCAGGTCTTCCATCGGCGTTACTATAGGCTCGCCGATTCGCGCCGACAAGCGCTCAGGCCGGCGCGCCGCGATAGTAGTGCCACAGGAACAGGCTCGCGGCGCTGCGGTATGGCGCCCAGCCGGCCGCGAGTTCGCGCGCCGCGCGTTCGTCGAGCGCTGCGTCGCGCCGCCTGAGCCGCTGCAGTCCGACGCGCAGCGCCAGGTCGCCGGCCGGAAAGACGTCCTCGCGGCCGAGGCAAAACATCAGGTAAATTTCCGCGCTCCAGACGCCGAAACCGCGCAGTTGCGTGATCGCCTCGATCGCCGCCGCATCGTCGAGCGCGGCGAGCCGGCGCGGATCGAAGTCGCCGCCGACGATCGCGTCGGCGAGATCGGTGACGTATTCGACCTTGCGTATCGACAGGCCGGCGTCGCGCAACGCGCCGTCCGGCAGGGCCAGCACCGCTTGCGGCTCGAGGCGCGGCGCGAGCGTGCGCAGGCGCGACATTATCGCCGCGGCCGCGGCGGTCGAGATTTGCTGGCCGACGACGATCGCAAGCAGGGTTTCGAAGCCCGGCTCGCGAATGCGCGGCAGCGGGTAACCGACGCGGTCGAGGCCATCACGCAGTTCGGCGTCGGCCTGTGCGAGCGCGTCGAGATGCCGCCGGATCATCGCCTGGTCCATAGCCTGCCGACCTTAATGCTTTAGTGCTAACATGACCAGCCCGGCACCGACCGCGCGAGGAAAAATCATGGCCGCCTACTGGATCGCCCACGTCGAGGTCACCGACGCCGATACCTATGCCGAATACGCGCGCCGCGCGACCGACGCGATCGCCGCGCACGGCGGCGAGTTCCTCGCCCGCGCGACGCACACGCTGTGGCTCGAGGGCGAGCCGCGCGAGCGCAACGTCGTCGTGCGCTTCCCGTGTTTCGAGGACGCCGAGCGCTGCTATTGCTCCGCGGTTTACCAGGAAGCGCTCGAATTTGCGCTCAAGTCGTCGCGGCGCGACCTGTGCATCATCGACGGCAGCGACTGATTCGATGCTCGATGCGCGCACGATAGACGAATTTGCCGCCGACGGCGTCGTCGTGCTGCGTGGCGTGTTCACCGACTGGATCGAGACGCTGCGCGCCGGCGTCGACGCCAACATGCGCGATCCCGGCCCTTACGGCCGCGATTATCTCGACGGCGAACAGGCCGGTCGCTTCTTCGGCGATTACTGCAACTGGAACCGGATACCCGAGTATCGCCGCTTCATGTTCGATTCGCCGGCCGGTGAAATCGCCGCCGATCTGATGCGCTCGCGCGGCGCGCGCATCTTTCACGAGCACGTGCTGGTCAAGGAGCCGGGCACCGACAAGGCGACGCCCTGGCATCACGATCAACCTTACTACTGCGTCGACGGACGCCAGGTCGTGAGCCTGTGGATTCCGCTCGATCCGGTGCCGCGTGAAACCTGCCCCGAGTTCGTCGCCGGCTCGCACGACTGGGGCCGCTGGTTCCTGCCGCGCAAGTTTACCGGCATCGACTACGATCACGACGATCCGCACCTCGAATCGATGCCCGACATCGATGCGCGGCGCGACGACTATGATATTCGCGGTTGGGATCTCGCGCCCGGCGACGCGATTGCGTTTCACTTCCTGACCGTGCACGGCGCGCCGCCGAATCGCTCGGCGACCACCCGTCGACGCGGCTTCGCCGCGCGCTGGCTCGGCGACGACGCGGTCTACGCGACCCGTTCGGGCGAAATATCGCCGCCGTTCCCGGGTCTCGCCGAGCGGCTCTCGCCTGGCGATCCGCTCGACACCGAGGAGTTCCCGCTCGTCTTTAACCGAGCGTAAATTCCCTTCGGGTCAGAAGTTGTAGCCGGACTCTTCGTGCGAGCGCAGGTCGAGGCCGACGGTTTCGTCTTCCTCGTCGACACGCAGCGTAACCAGCAGGCCGACGACTTTCAGGATCACGAAAGTAAGCAGCGCGGTCCAGCCGACCGTCGCGATCACGCCGATCGCCTGCACGCCGAGCTGACTGCCGATCGTCATGCCGTCGGCAAGGCCGGCGCCGCCGAGCCCGGCGGCGACGAAAACTCCGGCCGACAGCGTGCCGAGCATGCCGCCGACGCCGTGTACCGGGAACACGTCGAGCGAGTCGTCGATATGCAGGCCCTGCTTGATGTAGACGGTCGCGAAGTAGCAGATGCTGCCGGCAAGAAAACCGATCACCAAAGCCGCGCCCGGACCGACGAATCCCGACGCCGGGGTAATCGTGCCGAGCCCGGCAACCATGCCGGTGACCGCGCCGAGCGCCGACGGTTTGCCGTAGCGCCACCACTCGATCATCATCCACGTGAACGCGCCCATCGCCGCGCTGATGTGCGTGACCAGCATCGCCATGCCGGCATCCGAGCCGGCGGCGAGCGCGCTGCCGGCGTTGAAGCCGAACCAGCCGACCCACAGCATGCCGGCGCCGGTAATCGACATCGTCATGTTGTGCGGCATCATCTGCGTGCGCGGAAATCCACGACGGTTGCCGATGACCATCGCGGTGACGATCGCCGCGACGCCGGCGGTGATGTGCACGACAGTGCCACCGGCAAAATCGAGCAGGCCCATCTCGCCGAGCCAGCCACCGCCCCAGACCCAGTGGCAAATCGGCAGATAGACCAGCAACAACCACAGTACCGTGAACATCAGGATGGCCGAAAATCGCATGCGCTCGGCGAAGCCGCCGACGATCAGCGCCGGCGTGATGATCGCGAAGGTCAGCTGAAACATGCTGAAGAGCGTCTCCGGGATCGTGCCGGCCAGCGCGTCGCGCGTCATGCCGGAGAGAAACACACGATCGAGCCCGCCCCACACCGCGTTAGCGGCGCCGCCGTCGCCGAAGGCAATGCTGTAGCCGACGACGACCCACAGGATGGTCGCGACACAGGTGATGGCGAAACACTGCATCAGCACCGACAGCACGTTCTTGCTGCGCACGAGGCCGCCGTAGAACAACGCCAGCCCGGGCAGGGTCATGAACAGCACCAGCGCGGTCGAGGTCAGGATCCAGGCCGTGTCGGCGCCATTGAGTGCATCCTCGGCGGCGACCGGGAAGCTCGCCAGCGCGGCGATCGCGCCGGACGAAAGAATCGATTTTTTCATTTTCGTCCCCTACAGCGCGCTCGCGCCGGTCTCGCCGGTGCGCACACGGATGACGTTTTCGACCGGCGTGACGAATATCTTGCCGTCGCCGATCTTGCCGGTCTTGGCCGATTCGACGATCGCATCGATGACCGCATCGACCTGGTCATCGTCGACGGCAATTTCGATCTTGACCTTGGGAATGTAATCGACGACGTATTCGGCGCCGCGATAGAGTTCGGTGTGCCCCTTTTGCCGGCCGAAGCCCTTGACCTCGGAGACGGTCAGGCCCTTGACACCGATATCGGACAGGGCCGTGCGCACGTCGTCGAGCCGAAACGGCTTGATGATCGCTGCCACCATTTTCATGACAAACTCCCGCTCGCGAAAGCGCGGACCATACTCCGAATCAGTTGGAATGTCAGATTAGCGCAGGTTTGCACCAATATGGTGCAAACCTGCGACGGTTTGCGCATCATCGGGCCGGATTGACTCTCGGCCCGGTGATTCGCGCCTCGATGACTCTGGCACGATTTATTGGCCGGTGATCCAATCTGATCTCAATCAAGTAAAAACTTGCGATTCTTTTGCGATTCTTTGATTCAAGCTTATCTACAATTATCGCAACCTTGAAATTTTATCGGCGCTACGCGAAAAATCTGACGCAAGTCACCGAGCGAAGATACGCCAGGGTTTACGTTAGCTGCATTCAGGGGGCTTCACCGCAACGTGAAGCATAGGAGATACCGGGTTTGGACCAGAACAACGCCACAATCCTGATCGTCGATGACGAGCCAATCAACCTCGATATCGTCTGCGCGCATCTCGAAAACGATGCCTACGAAATCGTCACCGCCGACAACGGCGAGGAAGCCTGGTCGCTGCTCGAAACCGATCCGGCGCGCTTCGACGCGATTATCCTCGACCGCATGATGCCGGGCATGGACGGCATGGAAGTGCTCGCCAACATCAAGGCGCACGAGGCACTCGAGCAGGTTCCAGTCGTGATGCAAACCGCCAAGGCCGAGAATCGCGACATCGTCGACGGTCTCAAGGCCGGAGCCTACTACTACCTGACCAAGCCCTACGACGGCGACGTGCTGAAGACCATCGTGCGCAGCGCGGTCAATGACAGCCTGCACATGAAGTCGCTGCGCGAGTCGCTGCGCGAGGGTCGGCGCATTTTCGACCTGATGACCTTTGGGCGTTTCCGCATTCGCAATTTGCGCGAATGCAACCTGGTCGCGTCGCAGGTCGCGCACCTGTGCCCGCAGCCGCATCGCGTCGTGACCGGCATTTCCGAATTGCTGATCAATGCGCTCGAACACGGCAATCTCAAGATCGGCTACGAGGAAAAGAGCAGCCTGATGCGCCGGGGCATGTGGCAAATCGAAGTCGAGCGCCGACTCAATTCCGAAGCGCACCAGGGCGGTTACATCGAACTCGAATTCCAGGTCGCCGACGATACCGTGCAGATTCGCATCCGCGATCAGGGCCAGGGCTTCGACTGGACGCCGTATATGGATTTCGATCCCGGCCGCGCCTTCGATCCGCACGGCCGCGGCATCGCGGTCGCGCGGCTGTCGAGCTTCGACGATCTCGAATACGTCGGTGACGGCAATGAAGTCATCGCCACGGTACGCAAGGGCCTCGACGGCTGAGTTGCTACATCCGGCCGTCGTCGTCGTGAAACCGACTGAAATCGAGGTTGCCGCCGAAATAAGTCGTCTTCCGGTCCGGCTGCGGCGCGATACCCCTGCCCTCGTAGATGCGCAGCCGCGGGTCGGCCGGCCGCGGTTCGTGCGCGACCAGCCACAGGCGCAGAAAATGCCTTTTCAGCGCCGGGTCGGCGGCATCCTCGAAGGCGCTGCGATTGTGCAGTATCGTCAGGTTGTTGAACCACAGCGCCTCGCCCGGCTGCGTCACGAAGCGCAGCGCAAATTTTTCGTCGAGCGCAATCTCGTCGACCCGATCGAGCGCCGCTATCTCGTCGCTCGATAGCGGCTCGCCCAATTCCTCGGCCGCCATCTCGATGTACGAACGCAGGTAGTTGACACTGAGTTCGCCGGCCTGAAAACTGAATACCGGAATTCGCTCCTCGGTCACCGGCGCCTCGCCGGGCGCCTCTTCGCCGAACCGGTGGTAGCGAAATCCGCGCATCAGGATCGGCATCGCCGCGGGCGCGCGCGCGAGAATCTCGTTATAGATCGCAAGCGCGCTGACGTAACCACTGACACCGCCCTCCTGCGCCCGCTGCAAGCACAGCATCGCGACGACGTCGCAGGCGTCGGTATGCATGTCGAGCTCGGTGCTGCTGCGGTAGGCGCGCTCCTTCGGGTCCTTGCCACCGACGTCGATGACGTGACCGAGCCGATCGCCCATGACGCTCTGCGACATCGCCGTGCCGAAATGCGTGCCGAGGCCGAAAAAGATCATCCCGAGCTCGTCGCGATCGAAGCGCTCGCCCGACAGTCCGCGCAGGATCACGAGGCCGCTGCCGCGCATGACCTCGGCGCGCCAGCGCGCGACGTCGGCGTCGATCGCGGCGAGATCGAAGTCGGCGCGCGTAATCGCCTCGGGATCGCCGGATTTGGCTTGCGCTGCGCGCAGCGCGCGCTCGAGCGCATCGAGATGGCGACTTTCGAGATCGAAACAGAAACTCTCGCGGTCGCGTTCGGCGGCGCGCCAGGCGCCGGGATGATCGGCCGGGAGCGGTCCGGCCGGGAGCGGTCCGGCCGACTGCGGCCGCACGGGTCCCGATTCTCGCGTCGGCTTCACGACGCGAGCCGGCGCGGCAGCGCGCGACGGGTCACCGCGCCGCCCTCGCCGAGCATGGTCTCGGTCAGGCCGCGTTCGGCATGGTTCATCTTCAGCGACAGCATTTTTTGCGCGTAGTCGAGCACGAGCGCCCGGTAGTCGGGGTTTCCGGCCTGGTTTTCGAACTCGCCGGGATCCCGCTCGAGGTCGAAGAACAGCGGCGGCAAGGCGCCGAAATGCACGTATTTGTAGCGGCGGTCGCGCAGTACCGACAGGTTGCACTGATGCAGCGTGATGCCGAGATGACGCTCGATCGCGTCGTCGCGCACGTTGCGAAAATCGTATTCCCAGAACACCGCGTCGCGCCAGCCGGCCGGCAATTCGCCGGCCTCGAGCGCGGGCTTGAGCGAGAAGCCGTCGCACTGGCTCGGGATTTCGAGGCCGAGCCAGTCGAGCATCGTCGGCATCAGGTCGACGCTCTCGGTGAATGCGTCGATTAGTCGACCGCGGCTCGCGTCGGCCGCCGGCCGCGGATCGCGGATGATCAGCGGCACGTGGTAGGACTCGTCGAAGTAGCCGAGCTTCGACATCAGCCAGTGGTCGCCGAGCTGCTCGCCATGATCCGAGGTAAATATGATCAACGTCGAGTCCCATTCGCCGCGTGCCCTGACCGCGTCGAACACGCGGCCGAGATTGTCGTCGACCTCGCGCATCAGGCCGCAGTAATTGGCCATGTCCTGTTGCGTCTGGCGGAGATTGTCGGGCGCACGATAGCGACTGTGATTGAGATAGTAGTCGAGCAGCGGATGTTGACCGGCTTCGTCGGCAAGCGTCTCGCGACGCTTCGGTGCCGGCATCGCGGCCGGGTCGTGCAGGCGATTGTACGGTTCCGGCGCGGCGAACGGCGGATGCGGGCGCAACAGCGACAGGTGGGTGATCCACGCCCCGGTTTGCGCTTCGATCCAGTCGATACAGCGGTCCGCCATGTAGTGGGTTTCATGGTCCTCGGCGCTTATCGCCAGCGGCAACACCGCGTCGCCGCCATCGGCCCAGTCGACGCCGGGCACGGTTTGCGCGTACAGGCTCCACGGCCGCTGCGGCAACGCGTAACCCTTGTCGCGCAGGTATTCGACCCATTCGGCCGATACCTCGTCGACCATCGGCGTATAGGTCTCGATGCCCGGCAGCGGTTCGCTGTAGTGGCGCAGGCGCGGATCGTCGGAGGCAAGGCCGCGCGGATCGATCGCCGAATCGGTGTAGCCGAACAGCGACGGCGCATAGCCGGCGCGGCCGACCTCGAGCGCCCAGTTGGTGAAGCGGGAGTCCAGCGGCGCGCCGTTGACGACGCAGCGGTGATTCTGCAGGTACAGGCCGGTATGGATCGAGCTGCGGCTCGGCGCGCAGGGCGTTGCCTGCGCGTAGTGATTCGCGAACAGCAGGCCATCTTGCGCGAGCGCGTCCAGGTTCGGCGTCTCGACCTGCGGATGGCCGAGTATCGACAGGCACTCGCCGCGCCACTGGTCAGCAGTGATAAACAGGACGTTCATGCTTGCTCCGTACAACCCCGCCATTGCCGAAATCCGGCTCGAACCTAATTTTTTACTCGGAGTAAAAACTGTCGTTCGAGGGCGAGATTCTAGCCGTTTTTACGCCGGGTAAAAACTTTGCCCGACGAGTAGTTTTTACTCCGAGTAAATGCTCTTGCCGTGCGGGCCGGGTGGTTCGATTATCGTGGCTGGTCGGGTTAACCCATCAGTTTCGTGTCGAACGGGCAGCGCGTCAGGTTTTCATAGCCATCGTCGGTGACCAATAGCTGGTCCTCGAGCTTGACGCCGTCGGCGCCGCCGACCTCGCCGACATAAGCCTCGACGCACAGCATCATGCCGGCTTCGAGTTCGCCGTCGTAACCCCGTTCCTCCCAGTCGATCGGATACTTGATCGCCGGCCATTCGTCGCACAGGCCCACGCCGTGAAACTTCGACCCGTAACGTTGCGGGATGAATTTTTCCGCCAGGTGGTGGCCCTGCTCGGTCAGTTCGCGAAACGCCATCCCGGGCCTGACGATATCGGCATTGGTCATGATGTGTTCGTGGGCGATCGCGTGCAGCGACTTTTGCCGCCGCGTCGGCGCGCCATCGCCGATGAACCAGGTACGCGATATGTCGGTGCACATGCCGTAGCAGCCGATCAGGTCGGTGTCGAAGGCGAGCAGTTCGTCGTTGCCGATCACGCGCGGACCGCATTCCTGAAACCACGGATTGGTTCGCGGTCCCGACGACAGGATACGGGTCTCGATCCATTCGCCGCCGCGGCGGATGTTGGCCTTGTGCAGCTCGGCCCAGACGTCGTTCTCGGTCATGCCCGGTATGGCCGATTCGCGCATCTCGGCGATCGATCGTTCGCAGGCGTGCATCGCGCAACGCATCGCGCGGATCTCGTCGGGTCCCTTGATCGCGCGCGTGCGTTCCATCATTTCCTCGCCGTCCATGACCTCGACGCCGGCCGCGTCGAGCGCGCGCAATCCGGCGATCTGAATCTTGTCGACCGCGACCCGGCGGCCCTTGCCGACACGCTGCTGCAGGACGTCGACGACCTGCGCTACGAATGCCTCGGCCTTTTCCTCGGTACGCTGGCCGGTAGCGAAATAGAAGAACGAGGCGCCAAAACGGACTTCGCGCACCAGCGGATTGTAAGCCGACAGGTAATCGTAGCCGCCGTATTCCCATAAAACCATGTGGCCATCGGCGGTCACGAGGCAGGCGCGAAACGGGTTGTGCGCGTTCCACATTTGCATGTGCGTGGTGTCGGTCGCATAGCGGATCGACAGCGGGTCGAACAACAGCACCGCGTCGAGATCACGCGCATGCAGCCCGACGACGATTCGATCGAGGCGATATTGCCGCATGCGCGGCAAATCCGGGCACTCGAGCCCGGCGGCTTCCCATTCGGCGTAGGCCAGAGGCGTCGGGCCGATCTCGAGGCGATCGTTGTCGTCGGGCGTATTGTCCGGCCGCAGCGACTGACCGCGCCGCGCCGGACGCCTCCGCGCCGGATCGATCTTCGGCTTTCGAATCGAGTGCGGATTGCTCGCCATGTCAGCTCCTCAGTCGGCGGCCGCCGGCATCGAACGGCGGTTGTTCGAGAATGACCCCGGGATGCGGCCGGCCCAGGATCGCGACGTCGACGCGCGTGCCGGGCCGCGCCTGTTCGGCCTTGATGAAACATAGCGCAATCGACGCGCCCGCGCCATGACCGTAGGCGCCGGAGCCGACGCGCCCGACCGGCGTGCCGTCGGTGAGAGATACCGGCTCGCCGCCGCTGGCATCGGCGTCGTCGGTGTCCAGGCGCACGATCGACAACCGCTCGCGCGGCGGTCGGTCCTTGATCGCGACGTAGGCATCGCGACCGATGAAATCGCCCTTGTCGAGCTTGATCAGGCGGTCGAGGCCGACTTCCTGCGGCCAGTATTCGGGCGAGTACTCGCGGCCCCAGCTGCCGTAGCCCTTCTCGACGCGCAACGACAGCAGCGCGCGGCTGCCGACGAGGTGCGCGCCGTGCGTCTGGCCCGCGGCGAGCAGCGCGTCGAACAGCTCGAGCTGGCGTTCGACCGGCACGTAGATTTCCCAGCCGAGATCGCCGCTGAACGAAACCCGCAGCGCGACCGCGTCGATGCCGGCGACCGTGATGCGGCGGCTGCGCATGAACGGAAAGGCTTCGCTCGACAGGTCCGCGCCGGTCAGCTCGCCGAGCAGCGCTCGCGCCTGCGGTCCGGCGACGTTGAAACCGGCCCAGGCTTCGCTGAAGCTGGCGAAATCGACATCGTCGCCGCGCTCGACCATCGCGAAGTAGCGCGCGTGGTAGCGCTCGGCGATGCCCGAACCGATCATCAGGTAATCCTCGTCGGCGAGCCGGGTGATCGTGAAATCGCCGGCGATGCCGCCGCGCAGACCGAGCAGCGGCGTCAGGCACGAGCGCCCGGTCTCGACCGGCACGCGGTTCGCGACCAGCCGCTCGAGCCAGGCATGCGCGCCGGCGCCGCGGATGCGGTACTTGGCGAAATTCGAAATATCGATGATGCCGACCGCGTTGCGCAGCGCGCGGCATTCCCGGGCCACCGGCTCGAACCAGTTCTGCCGCTCGAAGCCGTAGGTCTCGATCGGCTCGACGCCTTCGGGCGCGTACCACAGCGGATGTTCGTAGCCGTAGGACAGGCCGAAGACCGCGCCGAGTTCCTTTTGCCGGGCGTAAACCGGTCGCGTCCTGAGCGGCCGCCCGGCGGCGCGTTCTTCGTACGGAAAGTGAATCTTGAAGCGGTGCGCGTACTGGTCGAGCGTGCGCGCTTTCGTGAAGGCCGCGCCGGCCCAGTCGCCGAAGCGCGCGAGATCCCATGCGAACAGGTCCATCTTGGGCTCGCCGTCGACGATCCACTGTGCCAGCGTCAGGCCGAGCCCGCCGGATTGCGAGAATCCGGGAATGATGCCGCAGCAGCAATAGTAGTTGCGCAGCTCCGGCACCGGGCCGAGCAACGCGGACGAGTCCGGCGACCAGATCATCGGGCCGTTGATCACGCGCTTGATTCCGGCTTCCGCAAGCACCGGCACGCGCGCGAACGCGCGCAGCAGATTCTCCTCGATACGCTCGAGATCCTCTTCGAGTAATTCGTGACCGAAGTCGGACGGCGTGCCGCCCTCGGCCCAGTAGCGGCCGTCTTTCTCGTAGGCGCCGACCAGCAGGCCAAGGCCTTCCTGGCGCAGGTAATATTCGCCGTCGCGGTCGGCGATCAGCGGCAAGCGGCGGCCGAGCGCGTCGATCTCGGGAATCGTCTCGGTGACGAGGTACTGGTGTTCGAGCGGCATCAGCGGCAGCGTCACGTCGGCCAGCGCGGCGACCTCGCGCGCCCACAGGCCGGCCGCGTTGACGACGACTTGCGCGTGGATCGTGCCGTCGGGCGTATCGACGTCCCAGCCGCCGTCGACGCGCTGGCGCGTCGCCAGCACCGGCGTAAATCGGTGCACCTCGGCGCCGCGTGCCCGCGCGCCCTTGGCGTAGGCGTGAGTCACGCCCGACGGGTCGACGTTGCCGGCATCGGGCTCGTACATGATGCAGCGGATGCCGTCGAAGTCGGCGAGCGGATGCATGCGTTCGGCTTCGTCGCGGCCGAGTTCGTGGAAATCGACGCCGAAGTATTTCGCCTTGGCCGCCTGGATGCGCAGCTGGTGCTCGCGCTCGCGGGTTTGCGCGAGGTACAGCGCGCCGGGCTGGAACACGCCGCAGCCCTGGCCGGTCTCGCGCTCGAGCTCGGCGTAGAGCTGCATCGTGTAGTACTGCAGGCGCGAGATGTTGTTGTGATCGTGCAGGCCGTGAATGCCGGCGGCGGCGTGCCAGGTCGAGCCCGAGGTCAGCTCGTCGCGCTCGAGCAGCACGACGTCGCGCCAGCCGAGCTTCGTCAGGTGATAGAGGATCGAGCAGCCGATCAGGCCGCCGCCGATGACCACCGCCTGCGCTTCAGTTTTCAATGCTGGCCTCCGGCGACAGGCTGGCGACGATACGATTGACGACCCGCGGCGCGACCGACAGCGGGTACGACTGAAAGCCATGGATGCCGCCGTCGAAGCTCGGCTCGCCGCGCGGCGTCACGCCGGGCAGAATATTGAAGCCGAGCCCCATACCGTACAGACCCGGCACAATGCGCCCGCTGGCGAGGTCGTGCAGTTCGCCGTCGCGGGTCGGCCGGCCGACGGCCAACGCGCTACCGTCGCGTTCGATGCGCGGCAGTCGCGGCGCGAAGTTGGTCGCCTGCAGGATCAGGCCGGCGCGCGCGAAAATGGCGTCGCAGTCGGCAATGTCGGCGATTCTTTCGAGTCTTACCCGGTTTTCGCGACCGTCGCGAATATCGAGATACAGCCACTTGGCATCCTTGCGCAGGCCGCCATTGCGAAACACCAGGCCGGAGTCCGGGCAGACGTCGGTGGCGGGATCGAAGTCGATACCGTGCGTGGCGGCGAATTCCGGGGTGCCGCGTAACTTGATGCGCGCGCGCCGTTGCAGCAACACGATTTCGCGGCCGACGGCAAAGTCGGCGAACAGCGGGTCGTACAGCAATCGCCAGGCGCAGGAAAACGCGCTGTGCGACGCGCCGACGATGACGACCGGGCCGTCGGAGGCCGGCAGGTCGGCGAGCGAATCGCGCATCAGGAAGCGCGCCGATCCTTCCCAGCGGTCGCGATATGGCTCGAGCGCCGCCAGCGGCTCGTCGCGCGCACCGCAGCACAGCAACAGGTTGCGGCTGGTCGCGAGCGCCTTGCCGGCACGATCGTAACTGGTGAAATTGCCGGCGCCGATCTCGACGCGCGCGACCTCGACGCCGCAGTGCAACCGCGGGCCGAGATAGTCGGTGATCGCGCGCGCGAGCGGCTCGACCATCAGGCTGCCGATGCGCGGCAGCGGAATCAGCTCGTCCTGCGTCTCCGGGTGCTTGAGGTAGGCATCGCGCACGGCGACGAACGGCGTGCCGTCGGCGATTCCCTGGACGACGTCGTGCGAACTGGTGTTGGCGTTGACGCGGTAGCGGTCCATGTTGCCGCCGGGTCGCGCACCCGCCTCGAACACGATGAGCGATTCGAGCAGCTCGCGCTCGGCGATGCGCCGCTCGCCGGCGGCGGCGACCCGGTTGCACAGCGCGAGCACCAGGCCGATTCCCGCCGGCCCGGCGCCGACCACCTGCAATGGCCGAGCGCCACCCGATAAATTCAGGTCAGAGCAAATTTTCTCGTCACGGACGGCGACTCTGGTCACGCACGACACCGCTTACCGGCAAACCGGAAATTTTGCTCTAACCCGAATTTCCGAGATCGCATAGTTCGATTTTATTCGGATCGGAATTATCGGGTCAGGCGGCGCCGGCGGAGGCGACGGCCGGCGCGGCGATGATCGATTCGAGTTCGCGCAGGAAAGTCCGGACCTCGTCGGCGGTATTGTAGTGACCCAGCGACACGCGGATACAGGTCGGCAGGCCGAGCGGCGTCAGGATATTGCCGGAAAAGTGATCGGCCTTGCGCACGTGCGTGCGAATGCCGCGGCGATTGAGCTCGGCGACGACCTCGGCGCACGGCCGGCCAGCAACGACGAGCGACACGAGGCCCTCGCGCGCCGGGTTGTCGGCGCCGCCGATCAGCGTCACCTCGGACATATCGCGCAACCCGCGCTGCCCATCGTCGCCATCGATCATCAACCTGACGAGGTCGTGTTCGTGCGCATGAATCGCGTCGCCGGCGGCGACGATGCGCGCGCGCCGGTCGGTCGATTCGGTGAAATGCGAGCCCAGCCAGGCGAAATACTCGACCACCTTGCCGGTACAGGCGAACGCCGAGGTATCGCGCGTGCCGAGCTCCCAGAAGTCGGCCGGTGTGCCGTCGAGCTTGTCGTGCGGCAGACCCGCGAGCCGTGGCGAAACCCAGGCGAAGCCGTAGTTGTGGCGCGAGAACACCTTGTAGGCCGAGACCGCGTAACCGTCGACGTCGAGGCTGCCGACATCGAGGCCGCCGTGGGCGGCGTGCTGGATGCCGTCGAGGACGATCACGCAGTCCGGCGACGCGGCGCGGATGGTGGCGACCACGGCCGGCACGTCGACCGTCATGCCGGTGACCGGACTGGTATGGATGATCGTCGCGACGCGCGTCTCGGCGTCGACCAGCGGCGCGTAATCGGCGGCGCTGACCGTCGCGCTCACGGCGTCGTGCGCGACGCTGCGGTACTCCTTGCCGGCGATCGCGGCCCAGCGTTTGCCGGCGCTCGCGGTCGCCGGGTGCTCGAGCGTGCTGCCGACGATATTGCCCCCCGGCGAAGTGCCGAGCGCGGCCGCGCGGACCAGCCGAAACAGCAGCTCGGTGCCGCTCTCGCCGGTGAAAACCGGGCCGTCGGCGACGCCGAGCAACAGGCGCATGTCGGCGCGGGCCGCGTCGATGATGCGCTGCAGCTCGTGCGACGCCGGGTTGTCGCGGCCCTGGTTGTCGGGAATGCCGGCAAGTTCGGTATTGACCTCGACCACCGACTTCAGCGTCAGCGAACCGCCGGCGTTCTCGAAGAAGATGCGCGGCCCCTGCCAGGGGCAACGATCGACGTGGCAGAAACGCGCGCGAATCGCGCGCAGCAACTCGGGTTCGAACATCGATTCTCCGTCGGCGGCGGTTTCGAATCGGGCATGCTAGCACCCCGCGGCGGGAAAAGTAATGCCCCCGCGACGACATCATCCACATTTCACCAGGCCAGGCATCGCATAAGCAAATATTATTAAAATACGTAAATTTTTATCGATTTACGCGAATTTAATTAAGAATTTATTATGCATCGATCTGAAAACCGGAGTCCGAAATGTCGCGAATCTTGCAATTGCGCTGCCAGCTCGCCGGCTGGATCCTGTTCGTGCTGTCGGCGCTCGGCTTCATCGCGTCGAGCCTGCGCGCCGGCGACGGCCTGGCGCTGGCCGGCGGCCTGCTGTTCCTGATCGCCTGCTTCGTTTTCATCGCGCCGCTCGCGGCCGATTACGCGGCCATCGCTAGTAATGCATCGCCGCGGCGTAAATGTTCTCGATATCGACGAGGTTGGTTTCGCGCGGCGAGTTGTTTATCGCGCGCACCTGGCGCGCCGACGACGCCGCCAGCGCCGGCACATCGTCCGGCGCAAAGCCGACGGCTTGCAGCCCGACAGGCACTGCGGTTTTACGCATCAACCCGATGAGCCGCGTCGCCAGCGCTTCGCCGGCATCGGCGGGTGTTGCGCCACCGAGGTCGCAGCGCAGGAACTGCGCCGCCTCGAAGTGCCGTTCGGGGGCCGCTACGGCGGTATAGCGAAAAATCGCCGGCGCCGACAGAATCACGCTGATGCCGTGCGGGATGAACGGCGCCGCGACCGGGTAGTCGTCGGTCGTCACCTCGCGCATCAGGTGGGTCACGCCGTAGGACAGCGCATGGCCGAGGTGGGTGCCGCTGTTGCCGAAGGCCATGCCGGCGAGCGACGCACCCCACATCAGCTGGTCGCGCGCCTCGCGGTCATCGGCATCGACGACGCCGCGCTCGAGATATTGGCCGACGATGTCGAGCGCGCGCGCCGCCGGCAGGTCGCTCCAGGGATTGGCGCCCTGGATTAGCGGCCGCTTTCTCGGGTCCGGCTGACGCTCCCAGCGGGTATAGGCTTTCGCCGTGTAGCATTCGAGCGCATGGCACAGCAGGTCGAAACCGGTCGACGCGACGACTTTCGCCGGCAGCGTGTCGCAGCAGGCCGGGTCGACCAGCGCTTCCTGCGCCAGCAGTACCGGGTTGGCGAGCACGAACTTGGTCTCGAGATCGGTGATTCGCAGCACCGATATCGACGTGCATTCGGAGCCGGTGCCCGAAGTCGTCGGGCAGGCGATATGCGGCAGCAACCGCTGCGGCATCGGTTTGCCACCGCCGAGCGGCGGCGCGAAGTAATCGAGAAAATCCTCGACCGGGTGCAGACCATAGAGCATCGACGCCTTGGCCGTGTCCATGACCGAACCGCCGCCGACCGATACCACGCCGTCGAAGCGCCCGTCGGCGACGAAGCGCGCACCGCGCTCGACGCTGGCGTCGTCGGCCTCGATCGTGATCTCGTCGAACACCGCGACGTCGAGTCCGGCCTCGCCGAGCGCCTCGATCACGCTCGCGACGTAAACGCTATCGCGCAAAAACGGATCGGTAAACAGGCCGACACGCGACATGCCCAGCGCGCTCGCGCGCGCGCCCGCCTCGGCAAGGCAACCGCGACCGAAGGTGTATTTCGGGATCGCTATCGTGAAGGAGTCGGCGCCCCCGGCGCACGGATCGAAGTACTGGCAACCCATCGTGAGTTCCTGGCGCTCGAAACCCGGGTATCTTACCCCGCTGCCCGGCTCGCGCAAACCGCGCCGCCGTGGGCCAGCCCGTCAGGCGCTCGGCACTGCCCGCAGCAGTCGCGAGCCGGCGCGAATCAGCTCGTTCACCGCGCTCGCGTCGACCGGCTCGCTGTAGTAGTTGCCCTGCACCATGTCACAATGCAGCTCGCCGAGAATGTTGCCCTGCGCGGCGGTTTCGACGCCCTCGGCGGTGGTGACGAGGTCGAGCCCGTGGGCCATCGTGATGATCGCCTCGACCAGGCGCCGGTCACTGCCGTTGGAGGCCAGCTCGTGGATGAAGGAGCGGTCGATCTTCAAGTTGTTGACCGGAAAGTCGCGCAGGTAGGACAGCGCCGAGTAACCGGTACCGAAATCGTCGACCGCGAGGCGCACGCCCATGTCGCGCAGCTCGGCGAGCACGTTGCGGATGCGCCGGTCGTTTTCCATCAACAGCGACTCGGTGATCTCCAGCACCAGGTTTCTCGCCGGGAAAACCGTCTCGGCGAGCACCAGGCTCAACTGGCCGCGATCGAAACCACCCTTGAATTGGCGCATCGAGATGTTGATCGCGAGATAAAAGTTTTCCGGCACCCTGTCACCAAGCCAGCCGACCGCATCCGAACAGGCGCGCCGCAGAACCCACAGACCGATATCCTCGATCAGCCCGGTCTCCTCGGCAACGTCGATGAAATCCTTCGGCAGGATCAGACCCTTGGTCGGATGCTGCCAGCGCAGCAGGGCTTCGACGCCGACCATGCGGCGCGTGTCCAGCTCGTAAATCGGCTGGTATCGGACTTCGAGTTCGTCCTGCGCCAGCGCCTGGCGCATTTCCTTGTCGAGTTTCAGGAACTGGCGCGCGCGGTCGGTCATTTGCGACGTGAAATAGCGGAACGTGTTGCGGCCCTGGTACTTGGCATCGTACATCGCCATGTCGGCGTTTTTCAGCAGAGTCGGCGCCTCGTCGCCATCCTGCGGGCAAATCGTGATGCCGATGCTGGCGCTCGAGTAAATTTCGTGACCATCGAGAATGAACGGTTCGGAGAGGCGCGAAAGGATAGCCTTGGCGACCACCGAGGCGTGCAGCTCGTCGTGAAGGTCCGGCAGCAATACCGTGAACTCGTCGCCGCCGAGACGCGAGACGATGTCGGTTTCGCGCACCGCCTTGCAAATGCGCGACGCGACCTGCTTGATCAGCTCGTCGCCGATGTCGTGGCCGAGCGTATCGTTGACGGTCTTGAAGCGGTCGAGGTCGATGAACAGCAGCGCCGTCTTGCCGGGAAACCGGCGGCTGCGCGAAATTGCCTCGGTCAGGTGCTCGACGAAGTTGGTGCGATTCGGCAGGTGGGTCAAGCCGTCGAAGTTCGCACGGTAACGAATCTTTTCCTCGCTCTCGCGCAGGGCCAGCACGATGCGCTGCAGACGAAAGCCCAGAATCACGAGGCCGACCGTCATCAGCGTCAACGCGAACAGCGTCATGATCATGATGGCGCGAAATTCCTCGATCCGGCCGGCCTGCACGGTCAGCACGTCGGTCGCGGTCTCGCCGACATGCGACAACAGGCTTTTGGCCTCGTCGTAGGCCTGCCTGGCCCGCAGCTCGACCATCTTCAATGTCTGCGCCGAGGTCGGCTCGAAATTGTATATGCCGTCGGACAACCAGTTCCGGATGTCGTAGATCGCCGGATTGAGGATCGCGTGAATCGACGACACGCCGAGTACGTCGTTGAAGCGGTGGTTGTCGCGGATATCGACGAGATTCTTTTCGATTTCGCCAGTCTGGCGGAACACGATGCGCACTTCGACCGGCGACTGACTGGCACGCGCGAATTCGATACTGTTGACCAGCCGACCCATTTCGTTGACCAGCACGCGAATGTCGCGCTCCTGTTTCGACAGCGTGATCGGCAGGGCTTCCTCGATTTCGAGCAGCGTCTTTTGCACGTAGAGGATGACGCCCAGCGTCGTGACCAGCAACAGTGCGACGAGTCCGATCGAGATGATCGGTCGCGCCAGCAGCTTGTGGTTGCGCAGGCTTACCATGCCCGGCACCTGTGGCGAGACATCGACTGACGCGCGCGCCTAGTCATCGAGCAATCCGATTTCGCGGTAATAGCGGTGCGCGCCCGGGTGCAGCGGCACGGCAATGCCGTCGAGAGCCGTCTCGAGGGTGATCGACCTGCCCTTGGCGTGACCGTTGTCGAGCAGGCTGCGCGAATTCTGGTTCCACAGCGCGCGCGTGATCGCGTATACCAGTTGTGCATCGACCGAAGATGAAACCAGCCACTGCGCGCCGACGCTGATCGTCGCGGTGCGCGCAACGCCCGGATACACGCCCGCGGGAATGTGGTCGCGGGCGAAGAATCGGTAACGGGCAATCAGTCGGTCGGCGGCCGGGCCGTCGATCGGCAGTAAACGAATCTCCGCATCGCGGGCCAGTTCCAGGACCGCCCTGGCCGGGTAACCGGCGACGAAGAAAAAGGCATCGAGCTGGTTGCGTTTCATGCGCTCGATCGCGAGGCCGGGTTTCATGTACTCGGCATCGATTTCGTCGACCGATATGCCATACATCCCGAGCACGAGTTCGGCGTCGATCAGGGTGCCCGAACCGGGCTCGTCGAGCGACACGCGTCTACCGACGAGATCCTGCACGCTGCGAATGTCCGAGTCGCGGCGCACGACGACGTGAACGCTCTCGGGGTATAAATTGGCGATCGTGCGCAAATCGCGATACGGCCGGTGTCCGCGAAAGGTGCCGCTGCCGGTGTAGGCCCAGTGGGCGATATCCGACTGGACGAATCCGGACTCGATCACGCCATGCTGGATGTCGCGTACGTTGGCGACCGAGCCGTTGGCCGACTGCGCGATGACCATCAGGCCCGGCGGGCCACAGCTACCACCCGCGTCGCAGGGCCGCGAGCCCGGTGGATTGCTGATCGCGTGGGCGATCACGCCGCCGATCGGATAGTAGGTGCCGGCGACGCCGCCGGTTCCGATACGAAAGAATTCGAGATCCTGTGTTGCGTATGTCGCGACAGGACTGCCGGTCGTCAGCAGAATTACCAGTGTGGCCAGAAATGCCCGCATGTCACCCCTTTGCTCGCGCGAGAACGCCGGCGAAACCGCTGGCGTTCCATCGCACTCGCGCTTCGTTCGATACGGGCCGGGGGGTCGGCTGGCCGGCGATTCGGATCGCGCGGCGCTGCCGTGGAAACGTTGCCAGTACGTGACTGGCGTTGGTCGCCGTGCCTGCGTGGCCGGCGGCTCGGTTCGGTTGTGCCCCGGTAGGACTCTCGCTATTGCTCTTCGATCTTATCTATCTCGGGTCGCCGCTCCATTGTTCCCGGACCTTACGATCGATGCATTGTTGCGCTCGCCGATTCGCTGCCCGGGGCGACCCGTTATCGAATTCTAGTCCTATCCGGCCCTCTTCGCGGCGAATTATTTGGGATTTTTTTCGACCGTTTTGTCGGGTAGTCGGTTGACAAGCCCCAAATCAGCGACTTAGCGAAAAGTGCTCAAGTATTTTCTAAGTAGTTTACGACGCTAGGGGGCCTTGCTGTCACCCCAGATCTCGGTCAGGCGCCGATCGCGCCCGCAGCCCCAGCGGTAGGTCTTGTAGCGCAGCGGGTTTTTCTTGTAGAAATCCTGATGGTAAGACTCGTCGCCGGCGATCGGATAAAACGTTCCGAGCGGCAGGATCGGCGTCACCACGGTCTTGCCGCTGAACCGCTCGACGACCTTGCGCTTCGAGGCTTCCGCCAGTCGCCGCTGCTCGTCGTCGGCGACGAAGATTGCGGCGAGATACTCGTGTCCCTTGTCGCAGAACTGGCCGCGATTGTCGAAGGGGTCGTGATTGATCCAGAAATGATCGAGCAGGCCCTGGTAGCCGATTATCGCCGGATCGTAGGTGATCTCGACTGCCTCGTAATGACCGGTGTGCGCGCCGTTATAGGTCGGGTTCGGGTGGCTCCCGCCGGTGAAACCCGAGACCACGTCGGTCACGCCGTCGAGTTTCTCGAAATCGGCTTCCATGCACCAGAAGCAACCGCCGGCGAGCACGGCTTTGGCAGCCTGCGCGGCCGGGGCGCCGAGCAGGCCCGGCAACAGTATCAGGGTCAGAATCAAACGGATCATGGTGAACTCCTCGAAAATCAGATTATCAGACCCGCTCCCGGCCGCCGAGTTCGAAGAGTATGTCTTCGCCGCCCACCCGCAATGGGGGTCGAGCATGAAAATCACCTGCCTGGTCGATTGGCTGTTCGCCTTGAGCGGCGCGCCGCACGAGATTACCGGCTTCGATTCGAACCGCTACCGCGTAGACGCCGAACCTAAGTCGCGGCGGCGCTTTGTCGAGTTTCCGGGCGAGGTCTGCCGCTAGCGACGCAGCGGCGGGCGGGCAGAAAAAAATCCGCCCCTGGTCAAGCAAAACAACATCGCTTCACCACCGCAGGGGCGGACAGGATACCCGGTCGCGGCCCGATACAGCTGCCGGAACGATTGCAAAAGG
>JBFFXR010000026.1:0-23766 GCA_041569645.1 Gammaproteobacteria bacterium | reverse complement strand
CGCTTGATGCCGGGTTGGTAGCGTATCCGGAAGCCGAGATTGACGAAGCGCGTTTGCGCCAGGCCGTAGCCGTGCCAGGGGCCTTGTCTGACGTTTTGCAGCTGACCGTCGAAGGTTTCGCCGCGCGCCAGTTCGAGCGTCGCCTTGAACGCGCTCAGGCGACCGGCAAACGCGAGCAGGACCAGCGCGATCAGCGCGAGGTGGAAAACCAGTAGCGGCCCGTTATTGCGAAGAATGCCGCGCAGCGCGAGCGCGAGGCTGAAATTGGCGATCAGCAACAGGCCCGGCAGCGCGATCAGCCACAGCCGGCCCGGGAAATCGACACGATAGTAAACCAGCACCGCGAATCCGAGGACGACGAGCAACGCGAGCGTGGCCGCGTTCGATGCGGCCAGCCGAGCAAACGCGGCGACACGACCGTGCTCAGGGTGGATTTTCGCAGTTTTCACTACTGTCCCGCATCCAGTCGCGACCGATCTCGCCGTTGCCGGGCGCACCGGCGGAACCGCAATTGGTGTCTTCCCAGTTGCCGCTGGTGGCGAAGTTGACGATCTTCAGCATCGCGTTGTCGTAGTAAGGGCCGTTTGAGTAGCCGGCCGTCGTGTTGTTGCGCACCTGGGTGCCGGGCGCGAGGCCCGCCTCGGGACCAACGTCGTTGAGATTGACGAGTAGCCCCTTGTTCTTCCAGCCGTGCGGCACCGCGACGTGGCACCAGCTGCAGCGCATCGCGCCGATCTTGTCGGCATGAAATGAGTGCAAGTTCGGATCCTTGGAGCCACCAAAGCCGCTGCTGCCCTCGCCGCGCGTCGCGTAGAGATTGTGATCGTGGCACTTGAAGCACAGGTCGTTGAGCGTGCCGGTACCGGTGTTGTGGCTCCAGCCGCCCTTGAGAATGAAATTGTTGGTCGAGCCGTGCGGTCCCCAGGGATTGCCGTTCTCGCCCCCCGGCGGCACCACGGTGCCGGGCGCCGTGTTCGAACCGTGGCAGTCCGAGCAGTACATGGTTTGCGTGCCCACATCGGTGGCGCCGTTCCACGGCGACAGCCAGTTGGCGGCGCCGGTCGTGCGAATGGCGAGCGTGCGCCCGGTGCTGCCGATGACCGGATGCCAGGAGCGATGGTTGTTGCTCGAGTAGGCCGCCGCCGCGCCCGAGTCGAGAGTCGTGACCTGGCCCCGGTGCGCCAGCGGCGCCTGGAATTCGATCGCCTGGTTGGTGTAGGCGGTCACGCCGTTGGTGCCGGGCAGGGTATTGCCGCCGGTATTGCCGAGCGTCGGCGGCGTCGCGCCGTAGGCGTAGTCCGAGTGGCATTTGAGGCAGATCTGGTATTCGCGGGTCACGTGCGCGGCGCCGACCTGTGTGCTCGCGCCGCTTCCGCCATCGCCCCGCTTGACGATGTAGCTGATCGGAAAGTTGGCCGGATCGAAAGCCGCCGAACCGTATACCGGCTCGACTCCCCAGGTTCCACGGAGCACGCCCGAGAGGACATTGCTGTGCCCGGCGGCGTGCAGGTGGGTGCCGGCTTGGCTATCGCCGGTCGCGTTGAAAATGCGGTTCTTGAGGGTGCGGTGCGGATTGTGACAATCGGTGCACTCGACGTGACGATTGCCGGCGCCGAGATTACTCGCGTTCTCGAAGCCGTCCGCATCGAGCATGGCGTGAACTTCGGCGGTACTGAGCTGGTCGGCGTTGCTGATCGGCATATGCGTCAATCCGGTGATGAAATCGGTCTTCACGTCCGGCACCTCGAAGCTCGCGCCGCCCTGTCCGTTGAGCACGCCGCCGTCGGCCGAATGGCAGGAATAGCAGGTTTCCTCGAGCGCCGCGTCGCCGCCGGTCTTGGGTGTCGATAGGCTGTCCGTGCCTTCGCGCAACAGGTGGCGCGAGCCTTGCACGGCGTGCGTGTCATGGCAGTTCAGGCAGCTCGCCTGCCAGACCGGCAGGCCGGGCGGAAACTCGCGCAGATTGGCGGCCGCCGCCGCGTAGGTCTCGTCGGCGGCCAGCGGGTCGGCATGCGCCGATGCCGTCCAGGTCAATCCCAGCTTGTCGTGGCAGGCGAGGCACAGGCTATCGCCGCTCGGGTTGAAGCCGCCGCCGCTCGGGAAGGCGGTCTGAAAGCGGTTGAGCCGCAGGAACTTGATGCTCTGCGTCAGATCGGTATCGCGAATGTGCGGGTCGTGGCAACTGGTGCATTCGACCTGGCCGCTTTCCAGCGGCACGTCCGGCCTGACGCCAGGCGCGCGGTTGGCGATGTGCGGCTCGACGTCCGGATTGCGCAATTCGCCGTCGACGCCGGCGAGCGCACCGTCGTAGGTGAATGAGATCGGATGATCGTTGCGCAAATCGGTGCCCAGTTTGCGCGTGAATCCGGTGCTGTCGCCGGCCCCCGAGGGCATGACACCGCCGGCGCCAACGCCGGTCATGTCGATCGTTACGTTGCTTTGCGCGTTGAGCACGTTGACTGAGCCGATCGCGATCGTGCCGTCGTGGCACGACAGGCACAGCTTGGAGCTGCCGCCTGGCGTAGCCGCAATGTCATTGGCATCGATCGAATTCGACGTGTAGGGCGTGTAGGTCGCGCCCGAAGCCTGGCGATTCCACAACGGCGCGTTGGGAATCGATTCGGCGTGGTGAGGGGTATGGCAAAACACGCAGATCTGGCTTTCGCTCGTCGCGGTGACCCCGCCGGCACCGCTTGCCGACAGATTGTGCGGAGTATTGGCGATATCGGAAATGCGCGCGGCCTCGGCGGCCGACGCGGCCAGCGCCACGACCGCCAGTCGCAGCGACCAGCGCGCCGCCCCGGCGAATCGCAGCCATCGCCGCCGCGTGCCCACGTCAGTTGCCTCCGAGGTACTGGAACATCGAAACGCGGCCGTTGAGCATGTCCGAGACGAAAACGCGATCGCGCGCGTCGACCCAGATGCCGGTCGGCTGCGAAAATTGCCCGGCGGCCTGGCCCGAACCGCCGATCGCGAGCAACAGTGCGCCGCGAGGATCGTAGATCAACACGTGGTCGTAATAACTCTCGACCACGTAAAGATTGCCGTCCGAATCGATCGCGACTCCTTTCGGCCGCGAAAAATTTCCGACGAACAGGCCGCGCTGCCCGATCGACCGCAGGAAGCTCCCGTTGTCGTCAAACACCTGCACACGTGCGTTCAGCGAATCGGCGACGTAGAGCCTGCCATCGCGATAGGCCAGGTAAGTCGGTCGATTGAACTCGCCCGGGCCGCCCCCGGGGCGCCCCCAGGTACCGAGCGCTCGACCGTCGAGATCAAACACGCGCACCTCCCCGGCTGCCGTATCGCTAACGAACAACCGCTCGCCGGCGGTATCGACGGCGATCCCGGTGGGCCGGCGCAGGCTTTCGTCTTCGATCCGGCCGATGACCGAGCCGCTCGGGTCGAAGCGGTAGACCCGCGCGAGCTCGGAATCGGTGACCCAGACCGAATCGCCGACCACGGCGAGACCGACCGGGCTCGGCAATGGTACGCCCAGTTCGCTCTCGTTCCACAGCGCGAACTCGCCGCTCTCCTCGTCGAACACGAACACGGCCTGGCGTCCAGTATCGACGACGTAGAGTCGGCCGCGCCCGTCGCTGGCGACCTGCTGCGGCCGCAGCAGATCGAGCGCGTCACGCGAATCGGTGCCCAGACCGACGAGTATCGCCAGAAACCGTCTGAAGACGCTGCCATTGCGCCGCGCCGCCGGCGCGTTCGATTCGCCCCTGAGGTGACCGACGAAGGCATAGCGCGGCACTTCGGGCAATGCCGGCCAGACCTGGCTCGCGCCGCTCGCAGGATCGATCGCCGGCATGCGAAACGCGTGTTGCGAGGGCAGGCTCGCGCAGCCCCCGAGCAGGAGCAGCATCGCCAGCATCGACGACGGCGCCAGCAGCGCATCCCACGCCGGCCGCAGGTTTCGGTTTGCGCGTCGCATGGCTACCATCGCCCCGGTCCCCCGGTCTCGTTGCTGCCGCGAATGCCGGTCGCGAGTCCCGGCTTGCCGGAATGGCACAGGTGGCAATTGTCCACCGACCAGGCGGTTTCGCCATTGTGGCACATGCCGCAATACCGACCGTCGATGATATCGCCCATCGTGATGTGGTTGGCGCCGGCGCGCATCTCGAAGCCCAGTTCCGAATGGCATACCTTGCAGCGAAAACGAATGCGGTGAAACCAGTGCGGGAAGATCACCGGCCGCATCTCGTTGCGCTCCGACAGGCGATTCAGGACGACATCGCCGTACTCGGCGCCCGGAGCGACAGGTAACAGCATGCCGAGCAGCGCCAGCGCGATACGCGCGCATACCCGCTTCCCGCGAGCGCATCCGGCTGCCAGGAGGGCCGATGCCATCGCTCACTCCTGCCCCGCTGCGGCCGTCGGCTGCACGCCGGGCTTGCCGCTGAAGCCGTCGCGGCTAACGCTATGGCAGCGATTGCACTCGGTCAACGGGAACGCGACCGCGCCATGGCAAACGCCGCAATACTCGCCGTTCAGGATCGCCAGCATATTGATCGGATTGGCGTCGACCTCTTCGACGAAGATCCGGTCGTGGCAATTCTCGCAATCAAGCCATTCGGTGTGCGGTGCGTGCGGAAAGCGCACCATCGGCAGTTCGCCGGTCCGCTCCATGACGATATCCATGTCGAGAACTCGGATTTTCGTCTCGGGAAAAATATTGGTACGCGGCTCGATATAGCCTTCGCGCAGCGCCCGAATCCACGCGACCTGGTTACCGACGCTGTCCGGAGGCAGTAGCGAGAGCGCATCGCCGGGCTCCTGCAACCATTCGATCGCGGGGCTCGCGGGGTCGTGCAATCCATCCTCGCGCAGGGATATCCAACGCGGCTCGGAGCCGAGCAAAATCGCCGGCACAACCAGCAGCATGAGATAGACAGCGGGGCGTCGGAGCATCGCGAACCACCCCGTCAGCCGGGAATGTATATACCCGCGCCGCGAATTGCTCGGACCAGCTGGCGGGTGGATTCTTCGAGCAACTCGATGGCCTGGACATAGGCCTCGTCGCCGGCATAGGCCTCGGCCTGCCGGCGCAAAACCTTTGCCTGATCGACGTACTGCTCGACCTTCGCGCGCGCGGCGGCGGACTTGTCGCGATCGTCGATCAGCAAGCCGACGAGCATGCCGTGAGTGTCGTTACGATCGATCTCGTAGAGATACTCTTCGCGCGGCGTCCCGAATTGCAGCGAGCGCACCAGGGTTTGTCCGGAGCGGATCGAATCGATGCCGACCTTGAGCAAATGATAGGCCTTGTCGAGTTCGATGCGGGCGGCATCGGTCTCGCCCGCAATGCGCAGCCGCTCGGCTTCGTCGAGCAATACGTCGAGCTGCGCGGCGACCCGGGCATGGCCATCGCGATCGCCGCCGTCGCCGGAAATCCTGTCGAATGCGTCGCGCAGGGCCTCGACCGATTCGCGTCGACTGGCGTAATTGGCCTGGTCGAAGTCCGCCCCCAGCGTTTTCGGCGTCGCCAGCCGGATCGCGTCGAACATCAGCCGGGTCACCCGGTGCAATAGCGCGTCGGCGTTAGCCTGATCGCCGCGCTCGTGCGCGGCGCGCGCCTGCTCGAAGAGTTCCCGCGCCTCGGCGCGCTTGCGTTGCGCCTGCGGATTACGACTGCGCTCGACCTGCTGCGCGCCGGACGACTGTTGCAACAGGCGCTCGACGTTGGTCATCCGGGCGGCGATATCGGGCGCTTCCCGCCCGCTCGCCGCGGCCGCTCCGACGACGAGCGCGACCGCGAGCCACATTCGGCAAACTCGGCGATGCGACGCGCGAAATCTCATATATCGACCCCCACCAGGCGCAATATCGTCGCGAGATGATCGATACTCTGCTCGAGCAATGTAACGGCCTCGCCGAACTTGCCCTCGATTTCGAGACTTTCGGCCGTTTCGATGTCGACCATCGCGCGGTAGAGATGGTCGTCGAGCTCGACGCGCTGCTGCTCCTCGAGCTCGGCTCGCGACAGCACGAGATGCACCAGCTCGAGATAGTGATAGCCGCGGTTGATCGCATACTGGTACTCGTGCTGCACCGAATCGAAGTCGAGGCCATAGACGATCGTCTTCTCGCCGCGCAAGTCCTCTAGCAGCGCAACCTTGATCCGGTAGGCCTGCTGCAGCAGCGCCGTGGCCTCGTCGTAAGCGCCGGCGCCGGCATGTCGCAGAGCCTGTTTGCGTCGGGCGTCGAGCTGCGCGAAACGCTCCTGCAAGTCTTCGTCTTCGCCGTCGCTGGTCGCCTCCCAGTCGGGCAGGACGAGTGAGTCGAGCTGCTCGAGAAAGCGATGGTACTTGTCCTGCATGCGCCTCGATACATTGAGCAACTGCGTGCCGGCACTCAGATCGCGCAGCGCGAAATCGAGCACCGCTTCGGCCTCGAGCATCTGGCCCCGCTCGAGATATTGTTTGCCGAGAAGATGGTTGGCACTCGATCGTGCTATCAGTTCCGCCGCCAGCGGGTCGTCGCTGGCCTGCGCCTTGCGCATCAATTCCGGGCTCCGCAACAGGTGCCCGAGCATCCGCAGTTTCTGCTCGATCTTGGATTCGACGCCGCGAATCATTTCACCTCCGTCGGCCGGCGGATCGTCGCCCGATACCGGCATCGCTCCGAGTCCGAACGTCAATATCAGCAGCGATACACGCAAGCTCATAGGACGAACCTAGTTTTTGGCCCCGGCATTTGCCGAGTCCCCGCTAACCTGCTTTTGCCGCGAGTGGCACTTGCGACATTCCGAAACCGGAAACGCGACCTTGCCGTGACAGACGCCACAGGACCGGCCGAGCAGTATCGACGCCATCGAGATCTGGTTAGCGCCCTTTTGCGGAATGAAGATGGCCGGATGGCAGTTCGAGCAGTCAAGCCACTCGGTGTGCTGCTGGTGCGGATAGACGACGTCCGGCATCGAGCCCTTGACCTCGCGCACGATGTTCAAATCCATGACCACGGGCCTCGCGTCGGCGTCAACCAGGTCGTAACGCGGCGCGATCTCGCCCGCCTCGAGCGCCTCGACCCAGTCGACCCGGTTACCCGACCGGGACCGGCTCAGCGACTCGAAGGCAACGCGCGGCTCCTGCAGCCAGTGCGTGCCCGGATTGTCGGGGTCGTGGATGCCGTCCTTCGCCGGCGGCAGATTCCACTGCGTCGGCGGCGGCATCAGGCGGTTGAAACGGTTGACTCCGGCCTGCGGCGCAGGCTTCGCGGCGCGCGGCGGATCGCTCGCGGCGGTGCCCTGCTGCGCCGGCGGATCGGCGGCCGTTGCCGCCGCCTGGCGATACTGTTCGAATCCGGAAGCCGCCAGCATGTAGCGAATCGCCGCGTCGATCTCGTCATCCGGGATCGTCGGATTACCGCCCTTGGCCGGCATGTTGCGGTAGCCCTTGAGCACGTGCTCGAGCAGCACGTCGAAACCCTGGCTTTCGCGTTCGACCCAGTCGTCGCGCACGCCGGCGCGCGGCGCCTGCAACACCCCGCTGGCGTGGCAGGCCGCGCAGGCCGCATCGTAGACCTGCTTGCCGTCGCGTTGTTCGCCGGCCGCGCCGGCGCTACCGAGCAGCACCAGCAACAACAGGCCTCCGCCGGCGACGGCGAGCGGGACCAGCGGCTTGTCCCGGATTATCGGCCGCGCGACGCTCATGGCTTTGCCTCGCCCGATTCGGCGCGCCGCAATCGCAATTTCGAGGTCGTGCTTTCGTGTACCTGCGTCGGGTGTCCCAGCTTGCCCGAGTGGCAAACGTCGCAGCTTTCGACCGACCAGGCGATTTCGCCGTTGTGGCAGGCACCGCAGTATTCACCATCGATGATCTTGAGCATGTTGATCTGGTTGCCGCCGGCTTCCATCTTGAAGCCAAGATCGGCGTGGCAGACCTTGCAACGGTAGCGGATGCGGTGAAACCAGTGCGGAAACACGACCGGTCGCATGCCCGTCTCGTCCGAATAATTATTGATCAGAACATCGCCGTACTCGGCATTGGCGGATGTGGCGTACACGCCGATGGCGAGCGCCAGTCCAGCGAGCGTTAGGATGCCAAACCTGATCATAAGCCGTAACTCCCGGTCACAAATCGCCAAAAAAACGCTTCAAATGAAACTTGATCAATCGATCGGTCTCGTCCTCGAGTTGCACGAAGTCCAGGTTGAACTGGGTTTCGAGCCGGCCGATACGGTAATGCAAGGCATTGCGCCACGCTGTTTCGGTACCGGGATCCTCGCTCAGGTCCTCGATGAACCGCTCGGTCTCGGATTGCTGCTTGCTCAGCCGCAGCTGCGATCGAAACAGCAGGTTCGGCACGCCTATCAACCGATCGCGCTGGTACTCGAGCTGGCCATTGCTGAAGGTCCGGCGGCTGCGCAAATCGTCGTTTGACTGTTCGCTGGTTTGCAGCGTGACATTGCCGGACAGGCGCGAATACCGGTCGATGCGAAAGGCGCCCGAGTACTGCAAATTGAACAGACGAAACCGATCCTTCTCGGGATCCAGCGTGCGCGACTCGCTGGCGATGAAACTGATTACCGACGAGTTGCTGGTGGAGGAGTCCGACCAGGTTAGCGAGGCGGTATGGTCGAGGCCGCGCTCGTCCGGCAGCGCTGACATCAGGTCGTAGTTCAGCGCCTGGGTCAGCCCGACGCGTAGCTGGTAGGCGCCTTTGACCGAGCGGATCCAGGCAATCGAATGACGAAACTGGTTGGCCAGCTCCTGCCGGGCTTCGATGTCGCCGTGCTGGTTGGTCAGCGCCGAGCTGAAGCTCCAGCCGTAATCGCCGTCGGCCAGGCCCCGGCGTTCGGCGGTATAGGCAGCCTTGACCGATTCGCTGCCGATAAACAGGATCTCTCCGTCGTTTTCGACGTAATTCGCGTTCAACGATTCGCTCAGCACGAGATTGTCGTCGTACTCGTAGATCAAGCCCTGGTTGATGTTGGCGGTCGCGGTTTCGGTGTCCCTGAGCGATGGCGGCATCGTCTGCGTTGCGGCGATCTGCTCGAAGATGCGGTTTTCGCTCAGCCGCAGGCTGCCGGTGACGCGCAAATTCCGGCGCTCGGTGGGCAACCACGAGAGGAAGCTGGTCACTTGCGCGGTATCGATGTCGCCGAAGATATCGCCGAAATCGTTTTCGGTTCGCGTGGTCGACACCTGGTTTTCGAGCGAAAAGTTGTCGGGATTGCGGTAGGTGTGCAACTCGGTGAACGAGAAACTTTCGGCACGGTCCCCCTCGACGCGCTCGTCGACTTCGTCGATCTCGAAATCGGTCTGAAACGCATGCCGGCCGACCTGATTGCCGGCCGAGAGCTGTAGACGGGTGGCCAGGAAATCGTCCATTTCGCCGCTCTGCTGGCGATCGCGCTCGTAGCTGGCACGGTAATTGTGCTTGCCATCCCGGCTGCGATAGCGCTGGCGCAGGCCGGTCCGCGTTGTTGTCACGTCGCGATCGATAAAGGTGTCCTCGAGTCGGCTCCGGTAGCGAAGATGAAACAGCGTGAACGGAAACCGACTGGACGGAAACAGATCGAACTGGAACCGGCCGGTCGTAAACTCGTCGTCGACCGGGGGCTGCTCGTCGACCTCGGTCTCGTCGACCGACAGCGACAGGCTGCCGTTGATCAGCGCGAACCATGGCCGGTAGATGTAGCTGCTGGCGTTGATCGTGCCGGTATTGAGCCAGTTGGTGTCGCTGCTGTCCCGGCTGCCCATGTCGCGAGCCCGGTAGGTACTGCTGATATCGCCCCAGATCCGGTAGGGATTTCCCTGCTCGTGGCGGGTGGCATCGGCTGCATCGACGGCCAGCAACAGCGTAGCCGCGAGCAGAAATCGTTGAACGCCGTTCGTCCACACCGCGGCTCTCAGTCATCACGCGTGACGAGTCGCTGGTTGACGTGAATTACGGCATGCGCCCGCAATCCGTCGACGAAAGCCTGCCACGCGCTGCTTTCCGTCTCGCGCCGCCACAGTTCCGCGGCACGTTGCGAGACCTCCGCAAACGCTCGCAACTGGCCCGGTCGTATCGCCGTGAGCCGAAACAGCGCCACGCCCTCGAGCACCCGCAGCGGCTCGCTCAGCTCACCGGGTTGCAGCCGCGCGATTGCCTGCTGTACTCCGTCCTCGAGCCGGCCGTCGTGAAGATATCCGAGATCGCCGCCGACCGCCGCGCTGGCGTGCGCCGAATGACTCGCCGCGAGCCGCGCGAAGGCCTCCCCTGCGAGAATCCGACGTCGCAGCTCGGCCGCGCGCTGGCGCGCGTCATCCCAGGCCGCCTGGTCGGCTCCGGGCTGCACGGCGAGCAAAATGACCGATACGCGGCTGCGCGGTGGTTCGGTGAATTGCTCGGGATGACGACGGTAGTAATCCTCGATTTCGGCGGCCGCGGGTGGCGGCAACGCGACGACCCGGGCCCGCATCTGTGCGATCAGGTCCTCGCGCTCGAGCCTTTCGACCAGGCCGGGAATGACCGCCTCGCGCTGGGCCTGCCAGTCGGCACTGTCGGCATATTTGCGATCGTAAGCCTCGACGCCCTGCAGGATACGGGCGCGATCGGGCTCCAGGCCGAGGCGCAGGGCCTCGCGATGTACGAGTACCTGGTCGATCACGTCCTCCGCGACCCGATGCCGGAACTGGGCCAGCTCATCCGCGGGAACCTGGCCGTGGAAATACTTGTAACGTACCGCACCGGCGAAGATTCGCTCGAATTCGCCGGCGCCGATCGTCAGGTCGTCGATACGAGCAAAAATTTCTTCATTGCCGGTGCTCGCGCCGGTCGGCGCAAAACCGATACCCAGCAAAAGCCATACGGCCGCCAGAAACCGGATCGAAAATACTGCCCGCGACGGATTTTCCGCGCGCGCGCCGGGATAGCTGGCGGCAGACACCCGCGAGCGAAAAAAAAATTTCCCCCGGCGCCGGGGCGAGGGGTGGGTGGTGCCGGCGCCGGGGGACGTAGGGCTGATCGGGATTAGCCCTTTTACTTGGTGTGACACGCCAGGCAAACCGCGCTGTTGTTATTCGAGATCCGCAGGAAGGTACCTGTCTGGGTATGCGGATCGTGACAGCTCGCGCATTCGACGAACGGCTGGGCGACGCCGCTGCCGATGGTTGCCACCGAGCGGGTATACAGTTGCATGTCTGTCTTTTGCCGCGTATTGTTCGGCACCGCCTCGGTGTCAACCCACCAGATTTCCGTGCCGTTGATATTCGCGTTCGACGGTGCGACGAAGTCGGGATCGTTGGTCGGCGCCGTCTGTGCGGTTGCAGTGATGCCGCCGCCGCCGTACTGGATACCCACCGGATGATCATTGGTCAGGTCGGTACCGATCAACGCAATCCCGGTCGGCGTCGAGCTGCCGGTCCAGGTGCCGGCGCCATACGACGCGACCACGCTGCCCGAGCCGGGCTGGTTGATCACGGTGTCCATCGCCTGGGTACCGTCGTGGCACGACAGGCAAGCGATCGACACCGAGCCGACCGGTGCGGTCGCGCCATCGAGCGACGAGGTGCCGAGCGAATCGTAGGTCGTGTAGGTCGCGGTCGTCAGGTTCTTGTTCCACAAGGGTACCGACGCCGAGTTGTCGCCGCCGTGCGGGGTGTGACAGAACACGCAAATCTCGGCGGTGCCGCTGAACGTGTTCGGGCCGGGTCCGTTCGATCCGAGGTTGTGCGGCGTGTTGGCGACGTCGGCGCTGGCGTCGGTCCAGGCCATCAGACCGAGTGCAATGACCGACATCGCGAACAGCAACAGCGCGACCGGCAGTCCGAAGATTCGTAAGTGCGAAGTCAAGGTTTTCATTGCTAGCCCCCGGTTGTCGATAAATATTTGCCAAAATTTCACTACTGAATGAGCACCATTCGTGCCAATGTTGCCGATCCGTGCGCCGATTTTTCGAGCCGCCTGTTTATCGTCCTTAATTCAATTGCTTAGCGCCGGTCCGACGAAACGCTCGCGCGCAGCCGACGTACCAGCGATTCCTCAGGTCGATCTTTCTTCTCAGAATCGGGAATCGGGAATCGGCATAATTCCCGAATCGGGGAGCCTCGCCGCGACTCGGGCCCGGCTCGCTCAGGGTTTCGGTTCAAAGCGCGGCACCAGCCAGCCCTGGGTCGCGCCGAGCGCCACCGGCCGGAACACGTCGACCTTGCGGAAGAACTGATCGACCATGTAAACCCTCCCATCCTCGTCGACGGCGAGCCCGGCCGGCAGCATGAAGCGCGCGGGACCCGGATTCGAGTGGCGGATTCCGATCGCCAGCAGCAGCCGACCCTCGCGATCGAAAATCTGAAAGTTGCCGAATGCCGTGTCGGCGACGTAGACATTACCGAACCGATCGACGCCGATTCCCTTAGGCCGGGAAAACTGGCCGGGCCGCCGCCCGATAGCGCCGAAGCTGCGAATGAAGCGGCCGTCGGCGCCAAAGACCTGGACGCGAAAATTGCCGCCGTCGACGACGTACAAGTTGCCGTCGCCGTCGACCGTGGCATCGCGCGGCAGGTTCAGCTGGCCGTCGTCGGCGCCGCGGCTCGCAATCGTATGGAGCAGCGCGCCCGATTCGGCGTCCAGCACCGCGACCCGGTGGCGCGAGCTGTAAACGCCACCGGTGTCGACGACGAACACGCGCTTGCCGGCCGCGTCGACCGCCAGCCCCGCCGGTCGGTCGAAGTCCTCGGGCCGGCCGAGGTAGCGCAAAAATCGGCCGTCGCGATCGTAGACCAGGACCTGCTTGAGCGACGCATCACAGACGTACAGGTTGCCGTCACGATCGACGGCGAGCCCCATCGGCTTGGCCAGTTCGCCGGGGGCCTCGGTGCCGATTTCGAAGAACCGGCCGCCGGCGACGTCGAACACCAACACTTCGCGCTTGAGTGTATCGCTGACGTACACGCGGCCACGCCACACGGCGATACCGAACGGCTTTCCCAGCCCGATACCGGTCCGTCGGGCTCCGGTGATCAGGCGCTCGAAGGCCGACTCGTCGGACTCGGTTTCGACGTCCGCGCTGCTAATCAGCGAACGCTCATAGACGAAACGCGGCTCGTCCGGTGGCGGCGGGAACACCGGGATTTCCGGCGCTTCCGGCGGTGGGCCGGGCGCGGCGCAGGCGCCGAGTAGCAGGCCGGCGACGCCGACCAGACGTCGGTAATAGGGCTTGTGTTCGACAAACATGGATATCGAATCGCAATTCGGGTACTCGTGATCTGTGCAGCAAGAGATGTGCCAGCCCACCGCACGGTCGCCGATTTCGAGATCTGGCATCAATGTTGCTGGAAACAGGCGATGATCACTTCGCCCGGGCGAGCCGGGCTTGCGACGAGGACCGCGATGATCAGGATTTGGGTGACCCTGTTGGCGACGCTGGCAATCGGATCGGCGCAGGCGAGCAGCGGCGAGCGGGACGGGCGCGAGATCTACCGCGAAAACTGCTCGGTCTGCCACGGCGATCGCGGCAGCGGCGCGGTCTGGGCGCGCGACGGACTGTCGCCGCGGCCGGCAGATTTTACCGATCCCGCCCTGCAGGCCCGCCTCACGCGCGACCATATGATCCATGTCATCAGCTACGGGCGCCCGGAAACGGCGATGGCCGGCTGGAATACCCGTCTCGAGCGCAAGCAGATCGAGGCGGTGGTCGACTATGTCATCGACAGCTTCATGCCGGGATTCGAGCGTGCCAGCGATTCCGGCGGCGATGCGCACACGCAACACGATCACGCGCACAGCCACGACAATTCGCGCGCCGCGATTCGCGATTACCTGCGCGCGCCGCTGGCGGGCGAACTGCGCGGCGACGCCGCGCGCGGCGCCGAGCTGTATCGCGCCAATTGCGCCACCTGCCACGGCGAGAAGGGTGACGGTCGCGGGCCGAGGGCTTATTTCATCAATCCCAAGCCGCGCAATTTTCTGCATCCCGCGTCGCGGGTCAGCTACAACCGCCCGACCCTGTTCCGGCTGATCAGCGACGGCCGGCTACGCAGCGAGATGCCCGCCTGGAGCAAGGTCATGAGCCCGCAACAGATCGCCGATATCAGCGAATACGTGTTCACCGCCTTCATCGAAATCGGCCGATGAACGACGGCCGCCGATCGATGGCGCGATGGCTGGCCGCGGCACTGGCCGCCGCCGCGCTCGCCGGCGGCGCGCGGTCGGCGACGGCCGACGCGGCCGGCGATGCCGGCCGTGCGATCTACAACTATCGATGTTACTTCTGTCACGGCTATTCAGGCGACGCGCGCACGCTCGCCGCGACCTTCGTATCGCCGCCACCGCGCGATTTTACCGCGATCCGGCCCACCGAAATCGACCGCGCGCGAATGATCGACGCCGTGACGCGGGGCCGGCCGGGCACGGCAATGCCGGCATTTTTCCGCGTACTTTCGACGCGCGAAATCGCGGCGGTCGTCGATTTCGTGCGTCGCGAGTTCATGCAGCAGCAACGCCGCAACACCCGTTACCATACCGCCGCCAACGGCTGGGGCGGCCACGAACGCTATCGCTCGGCCTACCCGTTCGCGACCGGGGTGCTGGCGCTCGACACGCCATGGGAAGCCTTGACTGCCGACGAGGTCAACGGCAAGCGACTGTTTCTCACCAGTTGCATCACCTGCCACGACCGCGCGCGGGTCGCCGACGAGGGCGAAATCTGGCGCAAGCAATCGGTGTCCTACCCGCGCAATCACTATTCGCACACCGAGCCCGACGCGATCTCGGCGGCCAGCGTCTTCGCCAGCCACGATCGGTCGCCGTCTGGCGCGCGCCTGTCGCCGGCGGCAACGCGCGGGCGGGCGCTGTGGCTACAAAATTGCGCATTTTGCCACGCCGCCGACGGCAGCGGCGAAAACTGGATCGGCAGCTTTCTCGAATCGCCGCCGCGCGATCTCACCGACGTGAAATTCATGCGCGGTATGAGCCGGGACTTACTGCACGAGCGCATCCGTG
Organism: Gammaproteobacteria bacterium; assembly: GCA_041569645.1. Lineage (GTDB taxonomy): Bacteria > Pseudomonadota > Gammaproteobacteria. The sequence goes on along the minus strand of JBFFXR010000026.1, from coordinate 8,833 downwards.
ACGGCCTCGCCAACACGTCGATGCCGGCCTGGCGAAATGTGCTCGGCGACGAGGAGATCGAGCAAATCATCGTTTACATCGATGAAGCCTTCCATCCGCTGGTCGACCACCGGACTACCGAAAATGAGAAATTACGGCCGACGATTCTCAATTTTGAGATCAATTGACCGCGATCAACCGGCGGTCGGGTCCGGCGGTGCTAGGCTGAAACCGCGAAAGGTCCCATGGCTCGTGCCAGCGGCCGGCCGCGAAGCGCATTTTCTCATTGCCGTCAGGAGCGTGAATGACTGGCATCCGAATTGCTATGCATAACGTGATGAACCACGCCAACACCTTGCCGCGTCGACCCGTTACACCATACCCGCGACGCGCTTGCTACGTTGCCCTGTTACTGGGCGGACTGCTCGGCTGCGCCGACACCCAGAACCGGTCGCCAGCAGGCGGCGAGCCGTTCCCGCTGGCCGAAATCTACCTGACCCGCTCGCTCGACGACGATCCGGCCGCAGCGCAAGGCAAGACGCTGGTGGTCAACTTCTGGGCTACCTGGTGCGCTCCGTGCCGCAAGGAAATGCCCGAGCTGCAACGCCTAAGCGAGCGACTCGATCCCGCGAAGTATGCCGTCATCGGCATCTCGGTGGATCGGGACGCCCACCTTGCGCGCGAATTCCTGATCGCCCACGACATTCGTTTCCACGTGCGCCATGACCCGGACTTGCGACTGGCGAAGACGCTACTCGGAATCGACGCGTTTCCGGTAACTTTCGTGGTTTCGCCCGATGCCATCGTCGTCGAACGCATCGACGGTGCGCTCGCGGCGCCGCCGGCAAGCCTCGGCATTATTGCCAGCGGCGAGTCGGGCCCCGCCGCGCCGATGCGCTTGCGGAAAGGAGGTTGAGACGATGCCCGCGCTGCAGGTATTGATTATCGACGACGAGCCCGCGATCCGGCAGATTCTCTCCAAGGTTGCGAGTGACGCCGGTCATTCGGTTACCGTTGCAGATAGCGGCGATGCCGCGCTGGCACGTCTGGCCAAGGGCGATATCGACGTCGCCGTGTGCGATATCCGCATGCCCGACGTCGGCGGGATCGACGTCGTGTCGCAGGCGCGCCGCCAGGGGATCGACACGATATTCCTGATGATGACCGCCTATGCCTCGGTCAATACGGCGATCGAGGCGATGCGCGCCGGCGCCTACGACTACATGATCAAGCCACTGCGCAACGAGGACTTCCTCAACCGGCTGGAGCAGCTCGCCGACGTTATCCACCTGAAGTCGGAGAACAAGGTGCTGCGCGAGCTGGTCAAGAATCAGAGCAGCGAGACCTGGGCCATGAGTTCGCCGGCGATGCGGATCGTCGAGCGCCTCATGCTCAAGGTTGCGCCGACCGCCAGCACCGTTTTGATTACCGGCCCAAGTGGTTCGGGCAAGGGCGTGATCGCACAGATCATCCACCAGAACAGCCTGCGCAACCAACGCGCCTTCATTCCGGTCAACTGCGGCGCGATCCCGGAAAATCTGCTCGAGAGCGAGTTTTTCGGCCACACCAAGGGCGCGTTTACCGGCGCCAGCAAGGCCAAGCGCGGTTTGTTCGTCGAGGCCGACCAGGGCACGATCTTTCTCGACGAGATCGGCGAGTTGCCGCTCAATTTACAGGTCAAGCTGCTGCACGTCATCGAGGATCAGAACGTGCGAGCGGTCGGCAGCGAACAACCTCGCAAGATCGACGTTCGCATCATTGCCGCGACCAACCAGGATCTCGGCCGGATGGTCGCCGACGGCGGGTTTCGCGAGGATCTCTACTTCCGGCTCAACGTCTTTCACATTCCCCTGCCGCCGCTCGAGCAACGCAAGGAGGATTTGCCCGAGCTGATTCGCCATTTCATGCACAAGGAAAGCGCCAAGATGGGACTGCGCGAGTCTGTCGAAATCAACCCCGACGCGATGCAGGCTTTGATGGCCTACCGCTGGCCCGGTAACGTGCGCGAATTGCAAAACGTCATCGCGCGGTCGCTGATCCTCGCCGAAAATGGCGTCATCGAGCCGCGCGACCTGCCACGCGACCTGCGCGCGGCCCTGCCCAGGGCCGACGTCGATGCCACCGACCGGGGCCGGGACACGCTGAGGCAGCAGCTGCGGCATTACGAGCGCGTGATCATCCGCTCGGCCATCGACGCGGCCAACGGCGACCGTCGCGCCGCCGCGGATCGCCTCGGCATCGGAGTTTCGAGCCTTTATCGCAAGCTCGAGAACAAGACGCGGGCGGAAAAATGATGCGCCTGGGTTTGTCGACCGTCGTCGCGCTGCCGCTGTACCTGCTGACGGCTGGCTTCATGCCCGTTGTCGCCGATCCCGAAACCGACGGCGAACGAGGCATCGCCGAGTACCGCCAGGGCAACCTGATTACCGCCATTCGGCTGCTCGAGTCTTCGGCTCGCGCCGGCTATGTACCGGCACAGGTGACCCTGGCCTATATTCTCGACCAGGCCGAAGAAAACCGAACCGCGTTGCACTGGTACCGGCAGGCGGCACGCAGAGGAGATGCCGAGGCCTTGTTCGCCCTTGGCGGCATGTACGCCAAGGGCGAGGGCACCGAGGTAAATCCCCTGGAGGCGGGCCGGCTGATTCGGCGAGCGGCCGAGCTCGGCCACCTGCAGGCGATGCGTGCTTTTGCTTTCGCGCTCGAGCACGGCGAACTCGGATTTTCGCACCACGACGCCGGCGCGCTCGACTGGTACCGGCGAGCGGCCGAGCGCGGCGACCCGGTTTCGATGCGCCGATTGCGCGACGCCAATCGCGACGGCGATCTGGGGCTGCCGATCGACGCGACCGCGGCCGCGGCCTGGGAGGCCAAACTGAAAGACGGCACTCGGTGATATCGATGCGAACGATTGTGACGCTACTGCTCCTCGGCCTGCTGTCGGCACCGCTGCTTGCCTCCGACCTGGCCAACGGACAGCAAATCTACCGACGGTATTGCGCCTCCTGCCACGGCAACAACGGCATCGCGACGATGGTCGGGGCGGCGGACTTTTCCCGCGGTGAGGGCTTGCTGCGTTCCGATTTCGCCCTGCTCGATCGCATTAAGGCCGGCCGCAATGCCTGCCCTGCCTATCTCGGCATCCTGTCGGAGCAGGAAATCTTCGACGTCATCGCCTACCTCCGGAGCCTGGCCCTGTGATTCCGCGCGTCCTCCTGCTCTGCAACCTCGCGCTCGCGCTGCTAGCTGGCTGCTCGGACGACGATCCCGATTTGCCCACGGCCGGCGACGCGCGGCTCGAAACCGCGGCCGCGACGGTCGCCGGCGAAGCGGCCGTCGTGCCGCAGGTGCTCGATGTGTTCAACGTCGGGCCGAGCGCCTATGTGCGCGCGCTCGCGATCGATGACAGCGCCGGGCGGCTATGGGTCGGCACCTCGCTCGGCGTCAACGAGATCGACCTGACGAGCCACGCGCTGCTCAATACCTTTACCCGCGAGCACGGCCTCGCCAACGAGTACGTTTTCGCTATCGGCATCGATGCCGATGGCAACAAGTGGTTCGGTACCAACGCAGGCGGCATGTCGCGTTACAAGGATGGCGCCTGGAAAACCTATTTTCCGCTGCACGGCCTCGCCGACTACTGGGTCTATGCGTTTGCCAACGACGCCGACGGCGGCCTATGGATAGGCACCTGGGCCGGCGCCAACTACCTGCCGCGCGCCGGCGACAACTTCGAAACCTACGTCAAGGAGCTGATCAACGAGTGGGTCTACGGCATCAGCGTCGACCGCGCGGGCAACGTCTGGTTCGGTACCGAGGGCGGCGTCAGCCGCTTCGACGGCGAGACCTGGACGTCGTGGAGTCACGCCGACGGGCTCGGTGCGGAAAACCGCGACGACCTGCCGTTCAGCCGCAACACCGGGCTCGGTACGCGCACGCGGCACGATCTGGGCACCTTGAGCGGCGGTCAGCCGACCTACAATCCCGGCTATGTATTCAGCATACTGGCAGATCGCGACGACACGATCTGGGCCGGCACCTGGGGCGGCGGTGTGTCCCGGTTTCGCGACGGCAAATGGTCGAACCTGACGCGGGCCGACGGGCTTGCCGGCAACATCGTCTATGCTATCGCGCAGGCGCCCGACGGCGCCTGGTGGTTCGGCACCAACCGTGGTCTGTCGCGTTACGACGGCCTACGCTGGAACAACTGGAACGTCCACGACGGACTGCCCGGCAACGACGTCTACGCGCTCGCAATCGCCGCCAACGGCGACATCTGGGCCGGGACCCGCGGCGGCGTGACGCGCATCGGCGTTCGACCCGGCGCGGTGTCGACTTCGTATCGCTGACGCCATGGACCGACCTTCATGACCGGCCAATCGATCCGCGCGGCGCTGTTCGCGGGACTGGCGAGCGTCGCGCTCGGCCTGGTCGCGGGCGCCAGCAACGCCGAAGCGCCGGTATCCGCGGCGCCAGCCGCCGCCGCGACGAATCCGGCGACGCGCGACGAGCCGCAGGGCTTCACTCAATTTCGCGTCGGCAACCGCAACGTTAAGTCGATCCACGCCGAGGCCGACCGCGTCTGGATCGGCACCTCCGGCGGCGTCATTCGCTACCTGCCTGCGAGCGACGACTATCGTCTGTTCGACATTCGTAACGGTCTGCTGGCCAACGGGGTATTCCACGTCAGTCGCTGGGACGCGAACCGGATGTTGATCGGCACCTACGGCGGCGGCCTCGCCGTCTACGACGAGACGGCGGATCGATTCCAAATTTTCAATGTTCCCGACGGCCTCGCCGACGCGTTCGTCTACGACACGCTGGTGACGCCCGACGGCGACCTCTGGATCGCGACCTGGTCGGGCGCCAACCGCGTGCGCAGCGGACGGCTTTCCGACCCGGCTGCCTGGGAAGTCTTCACCGTCGCAAACACCGGCGGCGGCTTGCCGAACGACTGGGTTTACGCGCTCGATCGCGGCCGCGACGGCGAAATCTGGCTCGCGACCGAAGGCGGACTGGCGCGCTTTCACGAGGGCCGCTGGGATCACTGGAACCACGCCGACGGCCAGGGCGCCCCCTACGCGCTGGTGCGCGAAGACAATCGATTCGGCACCGATCCGGCCAACCTGTCCGATCACCATGCCCGGCAAAAGCGCGAAATGGGTCTGCAGGAGGTCGACAACGCTTACAACCCGAACTACATCGTCGCGCTCGAGGTCGACCGCGACGGCACCGTCTGGGCCGGCACCTGGGGCGGCGGCCTGGCGCGTTTCGACGGCGAAAACTTCGTCAACTACACGGTCAAGGACGGCCTGCCTTCGAATCACGTCTTCATGCTGCACGAGGATCCGGCCGGAATCCTGTGGGTCGGCACCAGCCACGGCCTGGTGCAATTTCGCGACGGGCGCGTCGGCACGCGGCTGACGCGGGACGACGGGCTCTATTCGAACACGGTATTCTCGATGGATTCCCAGGCGGGCGGATGGATATGGGTCGGCAGCTTCGGCGGAGTCGCGCGCCTGCCCGCGCGTTGAGTTAGCGCGTCGGGCCCTGCCCTTGTTGGATTGCGTCCACCCGCTCCGGGTTTTCCCCGGCTTGAGCGGTGATCTCCGCCTCCCATTCCCACAAAGCCGCGCGGGCCCGACGGCGATAGGCTTGCTCGACCGGGTCGGTCGAAAGGTGCAGGTAGCTGCGCATCGCCCCCGTCGCGCCGGGCAGGTCGCCGAGCGCTTCGCTCGCAACGGCAAGCCCGTAGTAGGCGTTGGCCTGGTAGGCATCGAGATCGATCGCGCCGATGAACAGATCGCGCGCGGCGACGAATTCGCCGAGTTCGAGCAGCGTAAATCCCATGTTGACGGCGACTTCCGGAATCTCGGGAGCGAGCCGCAAAGCGCGATGCCAAAGCTCGAGCGCCTCGCGATAACGGCCCGCACGCATGCGCGCGATCGCGGTTTCGAAGATCGCATCGAAGTCTTCATCGTGCGCCGCTGCCGACAGCGCGGGTGCCGATGCGCTTCGCGTCATCCAAACGGAAAGGCCCGAGCCCAGTAGACCGACCAGCAGCGTCAGCGCCACGACGGCAAGAGCATAACGGCGCAGGCATCGCAAATTGCCGATGCGGCCCGTCGCTGCCATCAGACCATCCCCTTGTGCGGCGCGGTCGAGACGAAGGGCACGCCGAAAAATGTCAGGAATGCCAGCACGAAACAGGCGAGCACCAGCCCCGCGTAGACGCGCCTGCCGGCATGCCCGAGGCGCCAGTGCAATACGAAGATGACGCCGAGCCAGGTGACGAAGGCCCAGGTCTCGAGCGGGTCCCAGGCCCAGTAGCGGCCCCAGGCGTCCTGCGCCCAGACGGCGCCGAATACCAGCATTAACGACTGGAAGCAGAACGCAAAGGCGAGCAGGCGAAAACTGGTCGCTTCGGACCCGCCAGCGCGGACTCCGGATTCGAAGATCGCCGCCGCGGTCGCAAGCAGCAACAGTCCGAGAAACAGCTTGCCGGTGACGACGTGAAAATAAAGCCAGACCGTGTGATATGTCGCCGGCAGGTAGCTATCGCGCGGTTCGGTCGCGAGTAACCACAGCAGCATCAACGCCAGTACGGGGACGACGAATCGCCCGGTCTTTCGGGCCGAGCTCGCCAGCACCAGGAAAATCACGAATGCCAGCTGCAGGCTCCACAGGTTGCTGCTGAGGATCTCGTAGAGATTGATGAACGGGCCGTGCCCGACGCGCTGCCAGCGCAGCGCCAGGCTGGCGGCGTGCAGCACGAGGCCCAGCGAGCCGAAGCCGATGGCGAGGCGCAAACCGGTCCGTGGCGGACCCAGGTAAACGAACAGGAAACTACCGCCGTAGGCCAGGCAGGCGAAGTACAGTAACCGGGTTTCGTCCAACAATTGCATGATCTCCTGCTCCGGCTTACCGGAAACCTGATTGCAGCGTCTTAATTCGTTGCAGGATGCGTGCCAGTCAGCGTCCGGTTTCGACCTCGGCGACGCTGGCCGTGTCCGCCTCGTCGGCCGGTTCCAGGTCGAGCGGCAGCTCAACCGTCACCCGCGTACCCTCGCCCTCCTCGCTCTCGATCAGCAAGGCGCCACCGTGCGCGCGGACGATCGTATCGCAAAGCGATAACCCGAGGCCGCTGCCCTTGCCCACCGGCTTGGTCGTATAAAACAGTTCGAGGACGTGTTCCAGCGTCTCCCGCGACATGCCGATGCCCCGATCGCAAACACGAACCTCGACGCCTCGATCGAGCGCCCGGCTCGACAGGGACACGCAGTTCTTGCTCTCGCCGCGCGCAACGCAGGCGTCCATCGCGTTGATCAGCAAATTCATGAAAACCTGGGTCAGCTGGTCGGCCACGCCGACGATGGCCGGCAGCTTCCTGTCGAGGTCGAGCGTTACGCCGATCGAGCTGAAGCGTCGGTCGTAGGTCAGCAGGCGCGCCGTGCTGCGCAACAGGCCGTTCAGATCGAGCAGTTCACGCTCGCGTGGCCGAGGCGACGCGAAATCGGCGATCTCCCGCGTGATCTTGCCGAGGCGGGTGATTTGCTGATCGATTAGTTCGACGTTTTTTCGCAATCCATTTCCGCGGTTCGTTTCGATCAGGGTTTGCTCGATCTCGGCCGCGGCCCCGGCAATCGCCGCGATCGGGTTGCCGACCTCGTGCAGGATACCGGCCGCGAGTTGGCCGATTGCGGCCATCTTGTCCTGGTGAAAATACTGTTCGCGGGAGGCATCGAGTTCTCGCTGGGCGCGCAGCCAGCTCGTGACGTCGCGCACGACGACGATGTAACTCGTGACTTCACCGTTGCGATCCAGCGGTCCGATCCACAATTCGGCCGGGAACTGGCTGTCGTCGGTCCGGCGCATTACCACCTGGTGACGCCCGGCGGCGTCGTTCTTCAATCCGGCGAGATCGACCGGGCTCGCGATCATTTCTTCCAGTCGTCGCCCGGTCAAGGCACCTGCACCGATACCGAACAACGCGCGGGCCGAGCGATTATTGCTCTCGATGCGGCAGTCGGAATCGCAGGTCAGGATGGCATCGGGAACATTGTCCATCATCGCCTGCAGGCGAGCTTCGCTCTCGATCAGGCCGCTTTGCATTTCGACGATCCGCGTGACGTCGTGCTCGACCTCGATCACGCCCTCGAAGGTTCCGTCTTCGCCATACAGCGGCGTCGTCTGCAAATCGAGTATGATCACGTTTCCCGCTTCATCGTAATGGGTATGCCTGACTTGCGCCGGGCAACCCCGTTGCATGACCTCGGCAAACGAACAGGGATGATCGGGTGCGTCGCAGGGGTGATCGAGGCGGTGCGATATCTGGTAACAAAACCGGGTGCTCTGGCCCTCCGGTTTCAGGCTGCGGGCCTTGCGGTTCATCAGCGCAACCGTGTAATCGGGGCGAATCACGAGCAGCGGATCGGCGATTCCGTCGATGACGGATTGCAGAAACTGCTTCGCGCGGGCGAGTTCGGCGGTGCGCTGTTCGACGCGTTCCTCGAGCTCCGTCTGCATTTGCTGCAACGCCCTGAGATGCGCCCGGCGTTGCAGGGACTCGCGCTGCAACAGCCGATGCGTGCGCATGAAAACTGTCGTCGACGCAACGATAAACACCGCCAGCAGCGCACCGATTGACCAGAAGGCGATGCGCTGGTGCCGTTCGACGCTGCGGGCGACCGCATGCACGTTGAGATAGGTTTCGAAGACGCCGATGACCTCATCCGAGCCGGGCGCCCTGATCGGGATGTACTGTTGGTGCAGATTGTCCAGCTCGATGATCAGGTCGAATTCGTTCATATGGTTGGGATGCACCTGGCCCGACAGCGGCACGCCACGCAGCGCG
>JBFFXR010000025.1:0-23777 GCA_041569645.1 Gammaproteobacteria bacterium | reverse complement strand
GAGGCCAACATCCTGTCGTCGATGCTGGCGAAACGGATGGGGGCCAAGAAAGTCATGTCGCTGATCAATCGCCCGGCCTACGTCGACCTGGTCGAGAGCGGCCTCGTCGACATCGCGATCTCGCCCCACCAGGTCACGATCGGCGCGCTGCTCGCGCACATCCGCCGCGGCGACGTCGTCGCGGTGCACGCGCTGCGGCGCGGCTCGGCCGAAGCGATCGAGGCGATCGCCCACGGCGACCAGACCTCGTCGAAGGTCGTCGGCCGCGCGATCGAGGAAATCAAGCTGCCGCCGGACACGCGCATCAGCGCGATCGTGCGCGGCGATGAAGTCATCATCGCGCACCACGATACGGTGATCGAATCGGAGGACCACGTGATCCTGTTCCTGACCGACAAGAAGCGTATCACCGAGGTCGAAAAGCTGTTCCAGGTCGGCATCACTTACGTTTAGCCACGGCCCCGCCTGCGCATGCAATATTTCGTCATACAACGCATTCTCGGGCTCCTGATCATTGTCTTCAGCGTCACCCACCTGCCGCCGATCGCGGTCGGCCTGATATACCGCGACGGCGCTATCGCGCCGTTCGTCGAGGCCTTCGTGCTGACGCTGATCGTCGGCTTCGCACTATACCTGCCGGTGCGCCAGCACAAAAAGGAGCTGCGCCTGCGCGACGGCTTTCTTGTCGTCGTGCTGTTCTGGACGGTTCTCGGCGTCGCTGGCGGCTTGCCGATTTACCTGTCCGGTGTCAACGATATTTCGGTCACGGATTCGGTGTTCGAATCGATCTCGGGCATCACCACCACCGGCGCGACGGTCATCGTCGGGCTCGACGATCTGCCGCACTCGCTGCTGCTCTATCGCCAGGAGCTGCAGTGGCTCGGCGGCATGGGCATCATCGTGCTCGCGGTCGCGGTGCTGCCGATGCTCGGCGTCGGCGGCATGCAGCTGTTTCGCGCGGAAACCCCGGGCCCGGTCAAGGACACCAAGCTGACGCCGCGCATCACCGAGACCGCCAAGGCGCTGTGGTACATTTATCTTGGCCTGACCCTGGCCTGCGCGCTGGCCTACTGGCTGGCCGGAATGTCGTTGTTCGACGCGGTTTCGCATTCGTTTTCGACCGTCGCGATCGGCGGTTTTTCGACTCACGACGCGAGCATCGGCTATTTCGACAGCACCGCGATCCAGTTCATCGCGGTCGTGTTCATGTTGGCGTCGGGGGTCAACTTCGCGATTCACTTCACCGCCTTTCGTCATCGCTCGGTCCAGCCGTATCGGCGAGATGCCGAGTTTCGCACCTACGTCCTCGTGCTGTTCATCGTCAGCGTCATCACGATCGGCTACCTGCAGCTGACGCGGACCTTCGACTCGACCGCCGAGTCGATCATCGAGGGATTGTTCCAGGTCGTGTCGATCGGTACGACCACCGGCTATACCACCGCCGACTACTATACCTGGCCCGGGTTTCTGCCGGTCTTGTTGCTCTACGTCAGTTTCATCGGCGGCTGCTCCGGCTCGACCGGCGGCGGCATCAAGGTGATCCGCGTTCTGTTGCTGGTCAAGCAGGGGGCGCGCGAGCTCAAGCGCCTGGTTCACCCGAACGCGCAGATCGCGGTCAAGATCGGCAAGAAGGCGATGACGGACCGGGTCATCGAGGCGGTCTGGGGCTTCTTCGCTGCCTACTTCGCGATTTCGGCGCTGCTGATCCTGCTGCTGCTCGCGACCGGGCTAGACCAGGTCACCGCGTTTTCCGCGGTTGCCGCCTGTCTCAACAACCTCGGCCCGGGCCTCGGTGACGTCGGCAGCAACTTCAAATCGATCAGCGATACCGCCAAGTGGATTCTGTGCATCGCGATGTTGCTCGGCCGGCTCGAAATCTTTACCCTGCTGGTCTTGTTCACGCCGGCTTTCTGGAGGAAATAGCACGTGTCGGCGAGCCAGCAGGACATCGACAGCGGCGCGCTTTGCAAGCCCGATCTCGACCGGCTGGAACGCAAGCTGCGTAGCGGCGTGGGTCGCGCGATCGACGACTTCGGCCTGATCGAAGCCGGCGACCGGATCATGGTCTGCCTTTCCGGCGGCGCCGACAGTTACACCCTGCTCGAAATCTTGCGCGGACTGCAGCGCGTTGCCCCGATCGAATTCGAGCTGATTGCGGTCAATCTCGATCAGAAACAGCCCGGATTTCCCGAAGACGTGCTGCCGGCTTACCTCGACGGGCTTGGCGTCGACTACCGCATCGTCGAGGAAGATACCTACGCCATCGTCAGGCGGGTGATCCCCGACGGCAAGACGACTTGCGGGCTCTGTTCGCGACTGCGCCGCGGCGTGTTGTACAACGTCGCCGCCGAACTCGGCGCGAGCAAGATCGCGCTCGGCCATCACGCCGACGATATCGTCGAAACCGCATTTCTGAACCTGTTCTATAACGGCCGGCTGAAGGCGATGCCGGCCAGGCTCAGGAGCGATGACGGCCGTAACATCGTGATCCGGCCGCTGGCCTACGTCCGCGAAGCGCTGATCAAACGCTACGCGGAGCTCAAGGGTTTTCCGATCATCCCGTGCAATCTGTGCGGCTCGCAGCCCGATCTCAAGCGCCAGGCGGTCAAGGCAATGCTGCGCGACTGGGACCGCGCGCATCCCGGGCGCGTCGAGAATATTCTGAACGGGCTGTGCCGCGTGACACCGTCGCATCTGCTCGATCCGGAGCTGTTCGATTTCAAGGAATTGCGGATCCAGAAGTAGCGGGATGGCTGGCGGCAGGTCGAGGGGGTCAGAGCAGACAAGTCCTGTTTATCTGGCGAGCTTTGATATTGAGTCGCAATTTTTGGTCTGACCCCGTTCGCGCGGCAGCCGCAATCGCTCTGGTTGTACTCGCGAGCACGCAAACTCGGCCACGATTTCGACGTTCGTGCAGGGGCGGGTTCAGCCGTCGGCCATCGCGTTCGGCGCAAAACCGGAGGAATAAAAAAAGGCCCGGTCTTTGTAACCAGGCCAAGCGATTTACCACGAGGAGAGTAGTAATTGATCCGGGGCCGGCACGCCTGCCGGGCGTCTGTCGACCCCTTTGGCTGTCGTGCTAGTATACTGCCACGACCGGCGCCGCGCCGACATCGCGGCCGCGCTGCGACTCTGTCAGCCTGTAGCGATCATTCTTGTAGGTCTTGTCCTACACTCAGTAAAACGGAGAACGACGACCGCATGTTATATCCGGCCATCCAGCCCGCCCGCACCTGGCGGTTTCCGGTAACCGACTTGCACACCCTGTACGTCGAGGAAAGCGGCAATCCGGACGGCCTGCCGGTCGTATTCCTGCACGGTGGCCCGGGCGGTGCCTGCGAGCCCGGGCATCGTCGATTCTTCAATCCCGAGGCCTATCGCATCATCCTGTTCGACCAGCGCGGCGCCGGCAAGTCGCGGCCGCACGCGAGCCTCGACGACAATACCACCTGGGATCTCGTCGCCGACCTCGAGAAGATTCGCGAAATGCTCGAGATCGATCGCTGGGTCGTGTTCGGCGGATCCTGGGGCTCGACGCTGGCGCTGGCCTACGCGCAAACCCATCCCGAGCGGGTTCACGGCCTGATCTTGCGCGGTATTTTCCTCGCCCGCGACGAAGACGTTCGCTGGTTCTTCGGTGGTGACGCAGCGCGTGTCTTTCCGGAAGCCTGGGAGCATTTTCTCGAGCCTATTCCGGTCGACGAGCGCGACGACCTGATCGGCGCCTACTACCGGCGCCTGACCAGCGACAACGAGATCGTGCGCATGGGCGCGGCCAAGGCCTGGTCGATCTGGGAAGGTTCGTCGGTGACCTTGCTGCCGGACAAGAATGTCGTCGACCATTTCAGCGATCCGCACATCGCGCTATCGATTGCGCGCCTCGAGTGCCACTATTTCAGCCACGGCTGTTTCCTGCGACCCAACCAGCTGCTCGACGACATGGACCGGATCCAGCACCTGCCCGGGTTCATCGTCCACGGCCGCTACGACATGGTCTGCCCGATCGACCAGGCCCTGCAACTCAAGCGACGCTGGGACAACGCCACGCTCAAAATTGTCAACGACGCCGGCCACGCGGTTACCGAACCCGGCATCAGCAACGCGCTGGTCGAATGCTGTGACGCGATGCTGGAAATGCTCGCTTGATTACGCTGTTGCAGCGCGTCGCCGAGGCGCGCGTCGAGGTCGGCGACGAAGTTGTCGGCCGCATCGGCGCCGGCTTGCTGGTGCTGGTCGGCGTACAGGCCGCCGACGACGACGAGACCGCGCGCCACTTCGTCGAGCGCCTGTTGAATTACCGCGTGTTCGCCGATGCCGACGGCAAGATGAACCGGTCACTCGCCGATGTCGACGGCGGGCTGCTGCTGGTACCTCAATTCACTCTTGCCGCCAACACGAAGAAGGGCCGGCGCCCGAGCTTTACGTCGGCGGCGAACCCGGCGCACGGCGAGGCGATTTACGCGCGCATGCTCGAGCAGGCCCGCGAGCGTCACGCGCGGGTCGAAAGTGGCCGTTTCGGCGCGCACATGCGAGTCCAGCTCGTCAACGACGGGCCGGTTACTTTCATTCTCGACTGAGGCCCGTGAGCGCCGGATAAGTGGTCGTATTTGCCTATAATGTCGATTATCATCGCAGGCTCGAAAAATCGCACTGACAACGACATGACCGATCGCACGGCAAGCGTCCAACGCGACACGCTGGAAACCCGCATCAGCGTGTCGCTCAACCTCGACGGCAGCGGCCAGGTAAAACTCGAGACCGGCATTCCGTTTCTCGAGCACATGCTCGAGCAGGTCGCGCGTCACGGCGCTTTGGATCTAGAGGTCACGGCCGACGGCGATTTGCACATCGACGATCATCATACCGTCGAGGATATCGGCATCACCATCGGCCAGGCTTTCAGGCAGGCGCTCGGCGACAAGCAGGGCATCTTGCGCTACGGTCACGCCTACGTACCGCTCGACGAGGCCTTGTCGCGCGTCGTGATCGATTTTTCCGGCCGTCCCGGAATCCACTACCGGGTCGATTTCGCGCGCCCGCGCATCGGCCAGTTTGACGTCGACCTGATCCACGAATTTTTTCAGGGTTTCGTCAATCACGCGCCGGCCACGCTGCACCTCGACAATCTGACCGGTAACAACGCGCACCACGTCGCCGAAACCCTGTTCAAGGCTTTCGGCCGCGCGCTGCGCGTCGCGGTGTCGCGCGACGAGCGCATGCCCGGTGCCATTCCGTCGACCAAGGGATCACTCTAGCTCATGCAAACGATTGCCGTGGTCGACTACGGCATGGGTAATCTTCGCTCCGTGGTCAACGCTCTCGAAGCCGTCAGCGGCGGCCGTCAGCGCGTCGCGCTGACCTCCGACGCGGCGCGGGTCGCCGAGGCCGAACGCGTCGTGTTCCCCGGACAGGGCGCGGCCGGCGACTGCATGCGCGCCATCGACGAGTACGGATTGCGCGACGCGATCGTCGCAGCCGCGCGCAGCCGACCGTTTCTCGGCGTTTGCATGGGCATGCAGGTGCTGATCGATCACAGCGAAGAAAACGACGGTGTCGACTGCCTCGGCGTCTACCGCGGCCGCGTGCGATATTTTGGTGATAGTCACAGAGATGCAAGCGGCGTTAAACTTAAGGTTCCGCACATGGGCTGGAACCGCGTCGAGCAATCCCGGCAACATCCCCTGTGGCACAGGATCGACGACGGCAGCAGATTTTATTTCGTGCACAGCTACTATTTCGAAACCGAAGAGTCTGACCTGGTTGTGGCCGAGACCGACTACGGGCTGCGCTTTACGAGCGCAATCGCGCGCGACAACCTGTTCGCGCTGCAGTGTCATCCGGAGAAAAGCGCCGCCGCGGGTTTACAGTTGATGCGCAACTTCGTTGCCTGGGACGGCCGGTCGTGATTCTGATTCCGGCGATCGATCTGAAGGAAGGTCAGTGCGTGCGTCTGCGGCAAGGCAACATGGACGACAGCACGGTGTTTTCCGACGACCCGGTAGCGATGGCCGGCAAGTGGATCGAACTGGGCTGCCGCCGCTTGCACCTGGTCGATCTCGATGGCGCCTTCGAGGGCGAGCCGATCAACGCCGACGTGATCGAGGAAATCTGTGATTCCTATCCGGACACCGAGATCCAGATCGGCGGCGGCATCCGCTCGATCGAAACCGTCGACGCCTACCTCGAGGCCGGCGTCAAATACGTCATCATCGGCACGATGGCGGTCAAGCGGCCCGAGTTCGTGACCCAGTTGTGCTCCGAGTTTCCGGGCAACGTGATTGTCGGCATCGACGCGCGCAACGGCAAGGTCGCGACTCACGGCTGGGCCGAGGAGTCGCAACACGATGCCTGCGACCTGGCGCTCAAGTTCGTCGACCAGGGCGTGGCCGCGGTGGTCTACACCGATATCAATCGCGACGGCATGCTGTGCGGCGTCAACGTCGAGGCCACCGAAGCGCTGGCCAACAAGCTCAGCGTGCCGGTAATCGCGTCGGGCGGCGTGACCGGCATGGATTGCATCGTCAAGCTCAACGCGGTCAAGGGCCGCGGCATCGGCGGCGTCATCATCGGCCGCGCGCTCTACGAGCGCACGATCGATCTGCGCGAAGCGCAGGCCTATGTCGACGCTCACTAGAATGTCTCACCGTGCCGCTCGCCAAACGCATCATTCCCTGTCTCGACGTCGATAACGGCCGCGTCGTCAAGGGCGTGCGTTTCGTCAATATCCGCGATGCCGGCGACCCGGTCGAGATCGCGCGCCGCTACAATGCCGAGGGCGCCGACGAGCTGACCTTCCTCGACATCACCGCGAGTTCCGACGATCGTGAAACCATGGTGCACGTCGTCGAGGCGGTCGCGCGCGAAGTCTTCATTCCGTTGACGGTCGGCGGGGGGATTCGCGAAATCGACGACATCCGCCGGCTGCTGAATGCCGGCGCCGACAAGATCAGCATCAATACCGCGGCGGTCACGAGGCCCGAATTCGTACGCGACGCGGCGGCAAAATTCGGTTCGCAATGTATCGTCGTCGCGGTCGACGCCAAGCGCACGAGCGGCGCGGGCGAAGCCGGGCGCTGGGAGATTTTCACCCACGGCGGGCGCGAGCCGACCGGCATCGACGTGCTCGAATGGGTCGCCCGCATGGATGCCTACGGCGCTGGCGAAATCCTGTTGACGAGCATGGATCGCGATGGCACCCGGAGTGGTTTCGATAACGAGCTCAATCGGCAGGTCTCGGAGACGGTACGTGTACCGGTGATCGCATCGGGCGGCGTCGGCAGCCTCGAACACCTGGCCGAGGGGATCCTCGACGGGCACGCCGACGCGGTGCTCGCGGCGAGCATATTCCATTTTGGCGAATTCACGATCGGTGAAGCCAAGGCCCACCTGCGCTCGCGCGGTATCGAGGTGCGCGATGACTGACTGGCTCGACGAACTCGCCTGGAACGACGACGGCCTGCTGCCGGCGATCGCGCAGGATCACGCCAGCGGCGACGTGCTGATGCTGGCGTGGATGAATCGCGAAGCGCTGCGCCTGACGCGCGAGCAGGGCCGCGCGGTCTACTGGTCGCGCTCGCGGCAAAAGCTCTGGTTCAAGGGCGAGGAATCGGGCCATGTCCAGCGGGTCCACGAAATTCGCATCGACTGCGACGCCGACGTGATCCTGCTCGGCGTCGAGCAGCTCGGCGGCATCGCCTGCCATACCGGCCGGCGGCGCTGTTTCTTTCGCGTGCTGCGCGACGGCGAGTGGCAGACCGACGAGGAAATCGTCAAAAATCCCGACGAGATTTATCGATGAGTGATGATATACTCCAGCGCCTGATGGCGGTACTCGCGTCGCGCAAGGGCGCGGACCCCGAATCCTCCTACGTGGCGGGACTGTATCGCGAGGGGCTGGATTCGATCCTCAAGAAGATCGGGGAAGAATCGGCCGAGACGATCATCGCCGCCAAATCCGGCGACCCGCGGCAAATCGTGCATGAAACCGCCGACCTGTGGTTTCATTGCCTGGTGCTGCTGGCGCACGAGGATATCGATGCGCGGCAGGTGCTCGAGGAGCTGGAGCAACGTTTCGGTGTATCCGGGGTCGAAGAGAAAGCCGCACGTGAACAAGCGAAATGAGGTGAAACATGGGTTTTGGTGGAATTAGTATCTGGTCGCTGCTGTTGATCCTGGCGATCGTGATCCTGTTGTTCGGAACCAAGAAACTGCGCAACGTCGGTGGCGATCTCGGCAGCGCGATCAAGAACTTCAAGAAATCGGTCAAGGACGAGGAAGCAGCGAAGTCCGGTGACCCCGAAAGCGAGCCCAAAGCGCAGGTCATCGAGGGCAAGGTGAGCGAGGAGAAAGACAAAGTCTAGATAAGCGCAGACCCTCGCTGGAGTACGCCGATGTTCGACATGGGCTTCACCGAGATGATGCTGATCGGCATCGTCGCGTTGATCGTCATCGGGCCCGAACGCCTGCCCGGCGTTGCGCGCACCGCCGGCAAGTATTTCGGCCGGCTCAAGCGTTTCGTCACCAGCGTCAAGGCCGACGTCGAGCAGGAGTTGCGCGCCGACGAACTGCGCGAAATCCTCGCCAAGCAGCAACGCGAACTCGACTCGTTGCGCGACACGATTTCCGATGCCGGCCGGGAACTTGAAAACGAAGCCGGCGCAATCGGCAAGGCCGGCGAGACGCTGGCGCAAAGCGTCGAAGACGTGACCGCCGACTCCGATGGCGACGCGCGCGCCGCCGAATCTACCCCGCAGGAACCGGCTACCGCGGCCGATACCGAAACCCCAACCGGTGACGAGACCGCGCCTGCCGCCGCGACCGACGACGCCGTCGCGGTCCGGCAAGCCAAGTCATGAACGACGAATCGGATTCCGATCAGAGCAAGAGCGGCACGCTGATGTCGCACCTGGTCGAGCTGCGCGACCGCGTCGTGCGCATGGTGCTCGCCGTGCTGATCATTTTTCTCGGCCTGTTCTACTGGGCCAACGACATTTACATCTACCTGGCCGAACCCTTGACGCGCCACCTGCCGGAAGGCGCCAACATGATCGCGATCGACGTCGCGTCGCCGTTTCTGACGCCGTTCAAGCTGGTGCTGATGGTCGCGGTGTTCCTCGCGATGCCGTACATTCTCTACCAGTGCTGGGCCTTCGTCGCGCCGGGTCTGTACGCCAACGAGAAGCGTATTGCGGGTCCGCTGCTGGTGTCGAGCATTCTGCTGTTTTACGCCGGCGTCGCGTTCGCCTATTACATCGTGTTCCCGCTGGTGTTCGGTTTCTTTACCAGCATCGGTCCCGAAATCGTCAATATTTCGACCGACATCGGTCGCTATCTCGATTTCGTGCTCGCGCTGTTCTTCGGCTTCGGTCTCGCCTTCGAGGTGCCGATCGCGACCATCATACTCGTCGCGATCGGATTCACGACGCCGAAAAAGCTCGCCGAGAAACGCCCCTACGTGATCGTCGGCGCGTTCGTCATCGGCATGCTGCTGACGCCGCCCGACATCATTTCGCAGGTCTTGCTGGCGCTGCCGATGTGGGTATTGTTCGAGGCCGGGCTGATCGCTTCGAAGATCATTTTCAAGGACCGCAACTGGGAGGAATACGAAGACGAGCCCGTTGCCGCAACGCCGGGTGCCACTCCGCCCCCGGGCGGCGACGCCGGCCTGAGCGACGCCGAGCTGGACGCCGAGCTCGACCGCGCCGAGGCCGACGAGCGCGATCTCGACAACAAGCCCTGACAGGGCCTCTCGCCGAGGCGTCCAGTGCGCAAGGTGCGCCGGGGCATCGCGCTGGCTGCCGCGCGCGGGCCAGCGCGATGTCGTGCGTTTGTAAGGTTTTTCATGTTTTGGCTCGAGCGGTCGGATTGCGGTTCTTGTCGGCTGAATCGGGCCAAAAGCTGTTCCGATTCAAATTTTGCCGAACCGGTCCGATATAGAGGGCATGGGACGAATCGGGCGATACATTATTATAGGAACGCTGCTGGCGACGGCCGGACCGGCGACGGCGCTCGAACTGTTCGGCGTCGACCTCGAGGCCACCGATCGCGATGCGTTGCGCGCAGCGGTCAAGCAGGCCGGTGTCGAACTGATTCGCGAGGGAGGCGACGATGCCTGGTTCGACGTCTACGACAGCGCCTCCGTGTTACCGGGCTCGCGGCGCCTCTATCTCGGTTTCGTCAAGGCCGATGCGCGATTCGCTTTCGCCGAGTACGAATTCGTCGGACTCGACGCGAAGCCGATGCTCGCCGCGCTGAGCGGCAAATACGGCAAGCCCGAGACCCGTGGCGGGCGTTACCTGACCGACCGCAGTTACCGCTGGCAGCGAGACGGCGTCGTGATCGAACTGGCCGCCGACTGGCATAACTACCGGCTACTGCTCAGCTACGTCCTGCCGCAAAACCTCGCGACATTGCAGATGGAACGCGCAACCGCGGCCGAACCGGTTGAAGAGGCACCGCCTAACTCGGTTTTCTGAATACCGTTGGTCGGTATTTTGGCGCCGTTGGTCGCGGATAGCTCGTGATTCGCGGCGCCCGGCCGATCGAGACCAGACGTAGAGGCAAAACAGGGATAATCAGCAAATGGACGTTTCCGGCCCGGCCAAATCGATCTTCGCGATACCCAGTGCGAGCCGCAGCGCGGTCGAGGGTATCAACACGCAACTCGAACGACTCGATCGCAATGTCGCCGAGATCGCGCGCGGCGAACCGCTCGACGGTGATTTTCCGACCCGGGCGCTGGTCGAGCAAAGCGAAATCGCGCGTGCCGTCAAGGCCAACGCGCGCGCCCTCGAGACCGCCAACGGCGTGCTCGGCACGATTCTCGACATCAAGGTCTGACAAAAAACAAGGCGCGGCGACCTACCAGATAACGGGCAAGTCCCGGGAGGTTGCTTCGTCACGCGCGTCTTTCGGGCGCGTGCTCCTCGCTACGAAGTGCGAATTACCGCGTCATTGCGAGCGACAGGGAAGCAATCTCCAGGTATCGGGCTGGTGTCGGGAGGTTGCTTCGTCGGCTTCGCCGCCTCGCAATGACCTGCCATTTTTCAGGGCCACGCGCTCCTCAACAATGACCTGCCAATCCTAAAGTAAAATTCTCGCGGGCCGATAGTTCGCGGTGTACGCAGTCTTGCGGTAGCCGCATGAAGAACGTCTCGATCACCCACAAACTCTGGCTCGGCAATCTCGCGATTCTCGTGATCGTGCTGGTCAACGCTGCGGCCTCGGTCAGTGCCTTGCACGATGCACGCCGCCTGATGCGCGCGCTGATCGACGACAGTCAGCCGCTGGTGCTCAAGCTCAACGAATTCAACACCCATCTCGGCAAATCGTCGACCGCGCTCGCGACCTTTCTGTTTACCCGCGCCGACCAGCAACGAATCGATTACCAGAACTCGATCTACTGGACCGGCGAGAGCCTGATCGAACTCAAGGAAATGCCGGTAGTCGCCCGCGACGCCGATCTGCGTGCGCGAATCGATGCGATCGACGCGAGTTTTTCGCGCTTCACGTCTTTCGAGGACGAACTCTTCAATACGACCAGCTGGGAACACGGTTCGGTCGCGCATCGCATCGTCAACTCCGATTTGCTGCCGACGATGCAGCAACTCCAGGAGCAGATCGATAACCTGGTAATCGAACTCAACGGGCGGGTCGAGACCGACAGTGCGCTGTTGGTCGAAGATGCCGAGGCCAGCATGTTGCTCAATGCGTCGCTGGCGCTCGGCGCAATCCTGTTGTTCGCGGCGATCGTTTTCGCAATTCATCGCGGCGTGACCCGGCCATTGCGCCGCACCGTTGCCGCGCTGCAGGACGTCGCCGCCGGCGACGGTGACCTGAGCCGCCGGCTGGAGGTCGCTTCGGGCGACGAAGTCGGTCAGCTGGCCGAAGCCTTCAACCAGTTCTCCGGGAAGGTCGGCGCGCTGGTCGACGAGGTCGCCGACTGCGCCACGCAGCTGTCGGCCGCGGCCTGTCAGATGGACCGGGTTGCCGTGGGCACCAACGAAGACATTCAGAACCAGTATTCGCAAATCGACCAGGTCGTGGCGTCGATCGAATCCATGTCGACCAAGGTACGCTCGGTCGTCGACAGCACCGTGGAGGCGCGCAATCTCGCCGAGGAAACCAGCCGTACCGCCGAGGCCGGCAAGCAGGTCGTGGACCAGTCACAGGCGTCGAACAGCCGGTTGTTCGACGACGTCGGCAACGCCGCCGGGGTTATCGACGACCTGGTCAACTACGTCGAATCGATCAGTGGCGTGGTCGACGTGATTCGCGGCATCGCCGAGCAGACCAACCTGCTCGCGCTGAACGCCGCGATCGAGGCGGCGCGCGCCGGTGAGCAGGGTCGCGGTTTCGCCGTGGTCGCCGACGAGGTCCGGACGCTGGCGTCACGCACCCAGGATTCGACCGGCGAGATCCAGGCGATGATCGAGAAGCTGCAGGCCGATTCGAAGCGCGCCGTCGACGTCATGGTCAGCGGCCGCGAACAGGCGCAGCAGAGTCTCGAGCGCGCGACCGAAGCCGGCGACGCGCTCGCCCGGATCAACGCGACGGTACAGGACATGCTCGACCGCAATCGGCAGATCGCGACCGCCACCGAGTCGCAGGGCCAGACCGCCGAGCTGGTCAACGACAACATGGCGGCGATTCGCGACCTGTCGCAGCAGACCTCGGACAGCGCCAGCCTGATCGCGTCGACCAGTCATCACGTCGCCGATCTTTCGGGCCAGCTGCAGGCGCTGTTGGGTCATTTTACGACGCGCGCAAGGCCCTCGGACGAGGTCGAAGCCGACGCCGGGGAGCCGGCCGAGCGAGAGGCCGATTCTTAACCAGCGACGCGAATTACGGTATCATGCGGCGCCAATCCATCAGCCGCTTGTTGAGACCCGATGACTCGTGCTTCCCGGGCGCCGCGGCGCCCCGTGCTACTGATTATTCTCGACGGCTTCGGAGTCAACCCCGATCCGACGCATAATGCCATCCTGCAGGCCGAAACGCCCAACTTCGATCGCTATTTCGAACGCTATCCGCTGACCACGCTCGAGGCCTCGGGGCGCGGCGTCGGTCTGCCCGCCGGGCAAATGGGCAATTCCGAGGTCGGCCACATGACGATCGGTTGTGGCGCCATCGTCAAGCAGGACCTCGTGCGCATCGACGATGCGATCGAAGACGGCAGTTTCTACGAGAACCCGGCGCTGCTCAGCGCGGTCGAGGACGCGAAAGCCGCAAACCGGCCGCTGCACCTGATCGGCCTGGTCTCGGACGGCGGCGTGCACAGCCATATCGACCATCTTTTCGCGCTGATACGGCTGTGCGGGCGGCACGCTGTCGTGCCGCAGGTTCACATGATCACCGACGGTCGCGACACCGCGCCGCAGGCGGCGATCGAGTACCTGCCCGATCTCGAGGCGCTACTCGCCGAGCACGGCGGCCACATCGGCAGCGTGTCCGGGCGTTACTACGCGATGGACCGGGACCAGCGCTGGGACCGGGTCAAGCTCGCCTTCGACTGCATCGTTCACGGCCGCGGCGTCGAGGCCGAGTCGGCCGCGGCCGCGATCGAGCAAAGCTACGCGGCCGGCAAAGGCGACGAGTTCATCCTGCCGACACGTTTGCCGTCGCAGCTGTCGATCGCCCCCGGTGACGAAATGATCTGCTTCAATTTTCGTAACGACCGCGTGCGCCAGATTTGCGCCGCGCTGGTCCACGAGCATTTCGAGCATTTCGAACGGGGCGCGGATTTTCGGCCCGTGACGGTCACGACGATGACTTACTACGACGGCAGCCTGCACGCGCCGATCGCCTACCGCCCGATGCGCCCCGAGACGACGCTCGGCAGCGTTATCGCCGATGCCGGGCTGCGCCAGCTGCATTGCGCCGAAACCGAGAAGTACGCTCACGTGACGTTTTTCTTCAATGGCGGCCGCGAGCCGCCGTACCTGGGCGAGGACCGGGTTCTGATCGATTCGCCGAAAGTCGCGACCTACGACCTGCAACCCGAAATGAGCGCTCCCGCAGTCGCCGACGCGGTAATCGCCGCGCTCGCCGCCGGCGAGCACGATTTCATCGTCGTCAACTTCGCCAACGGCGACATGGTCGGGCATACCGCGGTACGCGACGCGATCATCGCCGCCGTGGAGGCGCTGGATCGCGAAGTCGGACGCGTGCTCGACGCCGCCGTCGAGCATGAATTTTCGGTGATTTTGACCGCCGATCACGGCAATTGCGACGAAATGGTCGATCCCGAGACCGGCAAACCCCACACCCAGCACTCCAATCATCCGGTGCCGTGCCTGGTCATCGATCCCGAGGTCGAGGCACTCCGTGAAGGGGAGAATCTGTCGTCGATCGCGCCGTCGGTGCTGCAATTGATGGGCATGACGCCGCCCGAGGCGATGACCGGCCGGTCGGTAATAAGCGACGTTTTATCGAAAACTGCTTGAATATAAACGATAATAAGAGTAATTATGGTGGGTGCACTGCGCGATTAATATAAAATGAATAATCTGACCGAAACGCTGGAAGATATTACGCTGTTTCGCGGAATGAGCGAAGACGACATCGAAAAGGTCGCCTCGCAGACGGTCATTCGTCAATTCCCGAAAAACACCGTGATCGTCAGCCAGGGCGACGAGACCGATTCGTTTTACGTCATCCTGAACGGCAAGGTCGACGTTTTCCTGCACAACGACAAGGGCAAGGAAATCATCATCAACACGCTCGCCACCGGCGAGGCCTTCGGCGAACTCGCGCCGCTCGGCGGCATTCCACGCCAGGCCAGCATCATCACGACCGAGGATTCGACCTTCGGAATTATCTCGCGGCAGACCTTCATGGACACCTTGCTGACCAAGCCGACCGTCAGCATGCAAATCATCGACCTGCTGATCCACCGGATCCAGGATCTGACCGAGGAAGTCTCGAGCCTCGCGCTCGAGGACGTCTACAACCGCGTCGTGCGCGTGCTCTACAAGCATGCCGCCGAGGTCGGCGAAAAACTCGTCACCGAGAAACTGACCCAGCAGGACATCGCGAGCCGGGTCGGCGCAACCCGCGAAATGGTTCACCGGATACTCAAGGAACTGAAGACCGGCGGCTACATTTCGATCGAAGGCAAACACATCACCATCGAGAAAAAACTGCCGCCCGGCTGGTAATCGACGCCGCGCCGGAAAGTGCTAACATAGCGCCATTTTTTGATCGAGGTTTCGCCGTGGCCGGCCACAGCAAATGGGCTAATATCCAGCACCGCAAAAAGGCGCAGGACGCCAGGCGCGGCAAGCTGTTCACCCGCCTGATCCGCGAAATCACCGTCGCCGCGAAAACCGGTGGATCCGATCCCGACGCCAACCCGTCGCTGCGCACGGCGATCGACAAGGCCAAATCGCAATCGGTGCCGAAAGACGCGATCGAGCGCGCGATCAAGCGCGGTGCCGGCGAGCTCGACGGCTCGGATTTCGAGGAAATCCGCTACGAGGGTTACGGCCCGGGCGGCGTCGCGTTCATCGTCGACTGCCTGTCGGACAATCGCAACCGCACCGTGGCCGCCGTGCGCCACGCGTTCAGCAAGGGTGGCGGCAATCTCGGCCAGAGCGGCTCGGTTGCCTTTTTGTTCGATAGTGTCGGCGTGCTGCTCTACCCGCCGGGCTCCGACGAAGATGCCGTCATGGAAGCCGCGCTCGAGGCCGGCGCCGACGACGTGATCGCCGCCGACGACGGCAGCATCGAGGTGCTGACCGTGCCCGAGGAATACGCCGCGGTCAAACAAGCCATGACCGAAGCCGGCTACGAGCCCGCCGAATCGGACCTGACCATGCGCGCGCAGACCAGCACCGAACTCGGCATCGAAGACGCGCAAAAAGTTCTCCGCCTGGTCGACCTGCTCGAGAATTCCGACGACGTGCAGGAAGTCTATACCAACGCCGATATTCCGGATGCAGCCTACGAGGCCGAGGCTGGATGATCATCCTGGGCATAGACCCCGGATCGCGCATCACCGGCTACGGCCTGGTCGATAATCACGCCAACCGCATCGCCTACGTGTCGAGCGGCAGCATACGTGTTGCCGGCGACAGTCTGGCGGCGCGACTGGGACATATTTACGCTGCAATCGACGCCGTAATCCGTCAATATGCGCCCGAGCAGATGGGAATCGAGAACGTGTTCGTCGCGCGCAACGCCGATTCGGCGCTGAAGCTTGGCCAGGCTCGCGGCGCGGCGATCTGCGCCGCACACCAGGCCGGTCTCGAGGTCGCCGAGTACGCGCCGCGCGAAATCAAGCAGGCGATCGTCGGTACCGGCGCGGCCGACAAGGTCCAGGTCCAGCACATGGTGCAGCGCCTGCTGGGATTGCGCCAGGCGCTTGCCAGCGACGAGGCCGACGGCCTCGCGATTGCCATCTGCCATGCACAATTCTATGCTACGCGCCACAAGACCGGCCTCGACCCCCGGTTACTCAAACGCAGGAGACATCGCCGCCGATGATCAGCCGATTGACGGGAATACTCGCCGCCAAGCGGGCGCCGCAGGTCCTGATCGATTGCCACGGCGTGGCCTACGAGGCCGACGTGTCGATGACGACTTACTACCAGCTTCCGGAAGTTGGCGAGCGGATCTCGATCTGGACGCACCTGCTGGTCAAGGAGGACAGTCACGGCCTGGTCGGTTTCACCAGCGAGGACGAGCGCCGGTTGTTTCGCCAGCTGATCCGGATCAACGGCGTGGGGCCGAAGCTCGCGCTGACGATCCTGTCCGGCATCGACGAAGCGCAATTCGCGCTGTGCGTCGCCAATAACGACGTCGCGATGCTGACCCGATTGCCCGGCGTCGGCAAGAAGACCGCCGAGCGATTGATCATCGAGATGCGTGACAAGCTCGACGGCCTGTCCGCTGACGCGCCGGCGGCGAGCGCCGCGCCGCGGCCGCCGTCGGTCATCGGCGAGGCGCTCGAGGCGCTGCTCGCGCTCGGCTACAAGAGCGCCGACGCGGAGAAAATGATCCGCCGCGCGCAGTCGGAGAGCGATTCGCCCGACAGCGCTTCCGATCTGATCCGGCGCGCGCTGCAGAGCACCGTCAAGGCATGAGCGAAGAGCGTCTGATCAGCCCCGAAGCGGCCGAGGAGGAAGTTCAGCAGGACCGCGCGCTGAGGCCCAAATTGCTCGCCGACTACGTCGGCCAGCAAGAAGTCCGCGAGCAAATGGATATCTTCATCCGCGCCGCGGTGGGGCGCCGCGAGGCGCTCGATCACGTGCTGATTTTCGGCCCGCCCGGGCTTGGCAAGACTACGCTGGCGCATATCGTCGCCAACGAAATGCAGGTCGGGCTGCGCCAGACTTCGGGTCCGGTGCTGGAGAAGGCCGGTGACCTCGCCGCGATCCTGACCAACCTCGAGCCGCACGACGTGCTGTTCATCGACGAGATCCACCGCCTGAGCCCGGTGGTCGAGGAAATCCTCTATCCGGCGATGGAGGATTTCCAGCTCGACATCATGATCGGCGAGGGACCCGCGGCGCGTTCGATCAAGCTCGATCTGCCGCCTTTCACGCTGGTCGGCGCGACCACCCGCGCGGGCTTGCTGACATCGCCGCTGCGCGACCGTTTCGGCATCGTCGAACGGCTCGAGTTTTACAGCGCCGCAGAGCTCGGCCGGATCATCGAGCGCTCGGCCGCATTGCTCGAGATCGACATCGAGGCCGACGGCGCGCAGGAGATCGCGGGCCGCTCGCGCGGCACGCCACGCATCGCCAATCGGCTGCTGCGGCGCGCGCGCGATTACGCCGAGGTCAAGGCCGACGCGATCATCAGCGCCGAAGTCGCGCGCGCCGCGCTCGACATGCTCAAGGTCGACCAGTCGGGCCTCGACCACATGGACCGGCGCCTGGTGCTCGCGCTGATCGAGAAGTTCGACGGTGGTCCGGTTGGCGTCGAAAGCCTGTCGGCGGCGATCGGCGAAGAGCGCGGCACGATCGAGGACGTGATCGAGCCGTACCTGATCCAGCAGGGTTTTATCATGCGAACCCCGCGAGGGCGCGTCGTTACCGCGCGCGCCTATGCCCATTTCGGGCTTAAAGCGACACGCCAGGGCGAAATCGAGCTATAGCCGCGCGCCCGGGCCCAGTTCAACCTTCACGGTATAGATTGTCATGACCGATGATTCATTGCTCAGTTTGATCGCCAACGCCAGCCTCCCGGTGCAGGGGGTCATGTTGATCCTGCTCGTCGCCTCGGTACTGTCGTGGGCGCTGATGTACGTCAAGCGCAGCTACATTCGCCAGACGCAGGCCGAGGCCGGGACTTTCGAGGGCCAGTTCTGGTCGGGCATCAACCTGAGCGACCTGTTCGCGCAGTTGTCGGTGCGCCAGGACCGGCGCTTCGGTCTCGAGGCGATCTTCGAAAACGGCTTTCGCGAATTCGCCCGCGCGCGCAAGGCCGAACTCGACAACAGCGAGGTCGTGCGTTCGGCGCATCGCGCGATGAAAGTATCGATGTCGCGCGAGATCGAGCTGCTCGAGAGCAACCTCGGCTTTCTCGCAACGGTCGGCTCGGTCAGCCCCTACGTCGGTCTGTTCGGCACGGTCTGGGGCATCATGGAATCTTTCCGCGCGCTCGCCGGCGTGCAGCAAGCGACGCTGGCGATGGTCGCGCCGGGAATTTCCGAGGCGCTGATCGCGACCGCGATGGGTCTGCTCGCGGCGATCCCGGCGGTGGTCGCGTACAACAAGTTCACCGCCGACATCGATACGATGATCGTCCGCTACGAGAATTTCCTCGAGGAATTTACCGGAATTTTACAACGCCAGGCCCACGCCGCGAGGTAAGTTAGTCTGATGCGCAAACGCCGCTCGATTTCCGAAATCAACGTCGTGCCGTACATCGACGTGATGCTCGTGTTGCTGATCATCTTCATGATCACCGCGCCGCTGCTGAAGCAGGGCGTCGACGTCGATCTGCCGACCGCGCCGGCCAACCCGCTCGACGTCGACAGCCCGGAGCCGATCGTCGTCAGCGTCGATCGCGAAGGCAAGCGCTATCTCAACATCGCGCCGAACCCGGACGCCAGCGTCGACGCCGATTCGCTGGTCGGCCAGATCAAGGCCGCGCTCAGGAAATCGCCGGCGCGCCCGGTGATGGTGCGCGGTGACGCCAAAGGCCCTTACCAGAACGTCGTTTCGACGCTGGTGCTGCTGCAGCAGGCCGACGTCGACTCGGTCGGGCTGGTCACCGAGCCGGAGGATGAGCCTTAGTGCTGGGCGAGCTGCGCAAGCACCCGAAAGCCCTGCTCGCCTCGGTCGCGCTGCACGCGCTGGTCATCGGCGCGATGGTTTTGAACCTGCAGTTCGCCGAGCGGCCGAAACTGATCAAGGCCGGCGAAGTCGCCAAAACGGTCAAGGCCGAGGTGATCGACAACCGCCAGCTCGAAGAGCGCGCGCGCAAGGAGGCCGAGGAAGCAAAGCGCCAGCAGGAACTCGAGGCCAAACGCCGCGCCGAGGAAAAACGCAAGCAGGACGAGGCCAAGCGCCAGGCCGAGGCCAAGCGCAAAGCCGAGGAAAAGCGCCAGGCCGAAGCCAAACGCAAGGCCGAGGAAAAGCGCGCCGCCGAGGAAAAGCGCAAGGCCGACGAAAAGCGCCGCGCCGACGAGAAACGCAAGGTGGAAGAAAAGCGCAAAGCCGAGGAGGCGCGGATCGCCGAAGAAAAACGCAAGGCCGAGGAGGCGCGCAAGGCCGAGGAAGCCCGGATCGCCGAGGAGAAACGCAAGGCCGAAGAGGCGCGTATCGCCGAGGAAAAGCGCAAGGCCGAGGAAGCCCGCCGCGCCGAAGAAGAGCGCAAGCGCCAGGAAGCCGAGGCGCGCCGCCTCGCCGAGGAAGAGCAGCGCCGCAAGGAGGCCGAGCTCAAGGCGCGGCTCGCGGCCGAGGAAAACCAGCGCCGACTCGATTCGCTGCGTCAGGCCTATATCCTCGCGATCGCGCAAAAAGTCGAACGCAATTGGCAAAGGCCGGCAGTAAGTGAGAAAATGCCGGACTGCGAAGTGCTCGTCGAGCAGGGGCCCGGCGGCATCATTCTGGACGTGAGATTCGGCGCCTGCAGCGGCAGCACCGCGACTTACCGCGCGTCGATCGAGAATGCGGTTTACCGGGCAGAACCCTTGCCCAAGCCGCCGGACCCGGCCCTGTTCGATCGCAATATCGAGTTTATTTTCAAACCTTACGAGTAGATGCCAGTCGTGCCCGCCAAAACTCCCATCGCCTGTTTACTGATTCTGTTGCTCGCCTGCGTAACGGCGCCGGCGCGGGCCGCGCTGACGATCGAAATTTCCGGCGGCGTCGAAGGCGCGCTGCCGATCGCGGTCGTGCCCTTCGACATCTCGACGCTGTCGGGCAAGCCGCCGGCCGACGTCGCCGAGATCGTCGCCGGCGATCTCGACCGTAGCGGCGTGCTCGAAGCGATGGAGCGCAGCCGCCTGCCGGCGACTCCGCACCATAGCCGCCAGGTGCAGTACGACCGCTGGCGCGCCGCCGGCCAGGATTATCTGGTCGTCGGGCGCCTGCTCGAGGAGTCGCCGGGCAACTACGAGATCCAGTTCCAGCTGCTCGACGTGCTCAAGCAAAGGCAGTTGCTCGGCATCAGCATGCCGACGCGCACGCGTAACTTCCGCTCGCGCGCCCACCAGGTCAGTGATCTGATCTACGAGCAGATTACCGGCACCCCCGGCGCCTTCGATACGCGCGTCGCCTACGTGCGTGCGGAAAAAGACGCCGCGCGCAAGTACGCGTTGCTGGTCGCCGACGCCGATGGTTTCAACGAGCAGGACGTGCTGCAGTCGGATGAGCCGATCCTGTCGCCGGCCTGGTCGCCGGACGGCAGCTCGCTGGCCTACGTGTCGTTCGAAAGCCAGCGCCCGGAAATCTACATCCAGCATCTCGCCACCGCGCGCCGTACCCGGATCGCGAGTTTTCGCGGTTTGAACAGCGCGCCGGCCTGGTCGCCGGACGGCAAGTTTCTCGCCCTGGTGTTGTCGAAGGACGGCAGTCCCGACGTCTACACGCTCAACACCGCGACCAAGCGGCTCAAGCGCCTGACCAGTCATCGCGCGATCGACACCGAGCCGGTCTGGACGCCGGACGGACGGACGATCATATTCACGTCGGACCGCTCCGGCACGCCGCAACTCTACGAGATCGACGTCGACGGCGGACGGCCCCGGCGGATCACATTCGAGGGGCGCTACAACGCCGGCGCGACGCTGTCGCCCGACGGTCGCTACGTCGCGATGGTGCACGGTGACCGGGGGCAATATAGAATAGCGCAACTGGAGCGCGAGACCGGCACGCTGACCGTGCTGACCGACGATTCACTCGACGAGTCGCCGTCGTTCGCACCCAACGGCAAGATGGTGATCTACGCGTCGACCCAAGGCAACAACGGCGTTCTGTTCGCGGTGACGATCGACGGCCGCGCCAAGCACAAGATATCGACCCAGAGCGGCGACATACGCGAGCCGGTCTGGGGGCCTTTCAAGAGTAAATGAACCCGGATCCCGAGCGGAGCAAGCACACCCATGAAAGCGAATTTCAAAACCAATCCCTGGACGGTCGTCGTGGTCGCGACCCTGTTGCTGTCGGCCTGCGCGACGACGCAGGACGAAATTCTCGACGGCCCGCCGCCGGACGACGAGATCCAGATGCAGGGCGGAGTCGACGACGGCAGCGGCGCTGACGCGAGCGCACTCGACGGCACCGACGACGGCACGTTTACGAGCATCGTCGGCGACGACGGCCCGCCGATGAGCGCGGTCGAGCGACTCGAGCAAAACGACGGCGATCTCGCGATTCGCGTCGTCTATTTCGAATTCGACAGCGCCACGCTCAGCGATGAATCGCTCAGGATTCTCGAAGCTCACGGCAACTTCATCGCCACTAATGGCAGCGTCAGCGTACGACTCGAGGGCCACGCCGATGAGCGCGGCAGCCGCGAGTACAATATCGCGCTCGGTGACCGGCGTGCCCAGTCGGTGCGCCGCGTGTTGCTGTTCCAGGGCGCCGCGCTCGACCAGCTCGACACGGTCAGCTACGGCGAGGAGCGCCCGGCGATGCTCGGCCATACCGAGGAAGCCTGGGCAATGAATCGACGCGTCGAACTGATCTACACGGTGAAATGACATGAAATCGATGACCGCAAGGCTGCGTCGCGGCCTTTTCGCAACCGCGCTCGCCAGCCTGCTCGTCCCGGGCGCGACGCTCGCGCAAAGCGCGCTGACCCCGGAACAACTCACCCAGCGGGTGCAGCGCCAGGGTGCCACGCTCGACAAGATCGAGGGCCAGATGCAACGCCTGGTCGACGAGATAGGCCGCCTCGGGCGGCTGATCGACAACCAGGCGATGCTCGAAATGATGCAAATCGTCGACGAAATATCGACCGAGATCAGCCAGCTCAACGGCCAGATCGAGCAACAGACCTTCGATATCGCGGAAATCAAGAAGCAACAGCGCGAACTCTATCTCGACGTCGATCGCCGCCTGCGCGAACTCGAGAGCGGCGCGGTGTCGCAGGCGCCGGCCGGCCAGATCAGCGTGCCGCAGGTCGAAACACCGGCGGCCGCCACGAGTTCGAGCGCCGGCAGCCAGCCACCGACTCCTGCACCGGAGCCGACCGCACCGGCGGCGCCGACTGCACCGGCGACGTCGAGCGGCCAGACCACCGCGTCGCTCGCGCCGGCGACCTCGGTCACGCAAAGCGAGGAAAAAGCGGCTTACCAGGCAGCTTTCGATACGCTCAAGGAGGGTCGTTACCGGCAGGCCAAGGTCGAGCTGAAAACGTTTCTCGGCAAGTATCCGAACAGCAGCTATTCCGGCAACGCGCAGTACTGGCTTGGCGAGGCCCACTACGTGACGCGCAATTTCGACGAGGGCATCACCGAATTCAAGAAAGTCCTGTCCAGCTACCCGAACAGCAACAAGGTGCCGGACGCGATGCTGAAGCTCGGTTACACGTTTTACGAGCTCAAGCAATTCGACGATGCCAAGACGATTCTGAACGATCTGCGCGAGCGCTTTCCGAGCGCGACCGCCGCACGACTCGCGACCAAACGTCTCGATCGCATCCGCAAGGAGGGGCACTGATCGCGGATCGTTGCGGCGGCCGAGAATAGCCTTGAAATCGACCCGGGGATGGGTATCATTCCCGGTTCCTCCGGGGGCCGTTAGCTCAGTTGGTAGAGCATCTGACTTTTAATCAGGTGGTCGAGCGTTCGAATCGCTCACGGCCCACCATTTTTTCTCGCTAAAACAAAGATTTGCGGCTCAATGCGTCGCTTGCTTTCGTTTTAGCACTACCAGTGCCGGACTTTTGCCGGACTTGTCTTCACACACCCTGTCAGCGGCTTGGATCAGTTCCTCCAGTTCCGGGGCCGAATAATGAGTGGTGATATCGCCGGTGCGATGTCCCAGTAACACCTTCCTGGTTTCGAGCGGCACGCCTGCCGCCCGCAATCGCCGGCCGAAAGTGTGTTTCAGATCGTGAATTCTGACCTGCGGCAGGCCGGCGTTCTTCCTCGCCTTTTGCCAGGCGCTGTTGTTCATGCTCCTGATCGGCTTACCTCTGAACGTGAAAACACGATCCCTGTGCATGCCTCTCAGATCGTCGACTATCGACCTGGCTACCCGGTTTAGGACGATCAAGCGATCCTCCCGGTTTTTCACCATGAAATCCGGAACGATGAATACCGAGGTATCGAGTTCCGGCACCGGGACTTCCCAGTCCCAACGGAGGCTGCAGACTTC
>JBFFXR010000024.1:0-23824 GCA_041569645.1 Gammaproteobacteria bacterium | reverse complement strand
TCGAGCTGCGCGACGGTCGTGCCGGCCAGGCGCAGTTCGGTGCCGACGAAAGACGCCTGCACGGTCGGCGCGGCGCGCGGACCGACGAGCGTGCCGCCGGCCACCAGGCTTCCGCCGGACTCGGGGTAGAGTTCGGCGAGATCGGGACTGTCGAGCGCCCAGCGCAGGTCGATACGCTCGCCGAGGGTGCCGGTCAGGCTCGCGGCGGTATTGCCCGATTCGAACTCGAGCGCGGCGATGTCGAGCCGCTGGCCGTCGATTTCGACACGGCTCGTCAGCGACACCGGGTAGCCTCGCAGCTGGCCGCGCAAGCTGGTGACGTCGAGCTGCGCGCGCGGCCGGTCAGCTTCGATTTTTCCCTGGCTCGCGAGCTCGGCGTCGAGCCGTCCGGGCCACTGCGGCGCGAAGCGTTCGGGATTGACATCGCGCAGGCGCAGTTGCGCTTGCCAGGCAAGCTCCGGCGCCAGGGTCACGCGGCCGTTCGCCTGCAGCTTGCCGTCGTCGGTGTCGATCGTCAGCGCGTCGAACTCGACCGCGTCGTAGGCCTGGGTAAAGCGTGCCTCGCCGAGCTCGAAGCGCGCCGCAAGCGGTACCGGCAGGCCGCGATCGGCGCGCAGCTCGCCGCGCGCGGCGAGATTCGTCGCATCGCCGCTCGCCTCGATCCGCAGCGCGCCGGCAAGTTCCGGAAGTTCCGGGTCGAGCCGCGCCGTGTCGAAGGCTTCGCTGGCAGCCTCGAGTCGCCAGGCGAGCCGTGTCAGCGGTTGCTCGACGACGAGTTCGAACTCGAGCGGCGCGGCGCCGCGGATGCTTTGCGCGAGCCGGGTTCGTTCGAGATTGCCGTCGATGCGTCCGTCGCCTTCAAGCGCTTCGCCCGAGCGCAAGCGCGTGCGCCAGGCCAGCGTCAGCTCGTGAGTGTAACTGCCGGTCGGGTCGAGCTTGCCGGCGAGTTGCGCGGCGTGCTCGCCGGCGCCGATCTCCAGGCGCTCGATGTCGATACCGCGCTCCGTCCAGTCACCGGCAAAATCCACCCGCTCGAGCTGCAGCCGGGTTTCGCCCTGGCCGATGTCGACGCCGTCGATCGCGAGCCGGCCGATTCGCAACCGCAGCGGTATCGCGATTGCCGGAGGCGTCGCCGGCGGCTCCGCGGCGTCCGCATCGTCCGGCGGCGCGGGCAGGTCGATTGCCAGCGCGTCTATCTCGAGGGCGTCGATGTCGAGTCGCCCGCCAAGCAGCGCCCACAAGTTCCAGCGCATTTCGACGCGCGAGGCCGAAACGGCGACGTCCGCGTCGCGGTATCGAAGTTCGTCGAGCCGCAGCGGACCGAGGATCCGGCCGGAGAGTTTCGCCACTTCGAGTTCGCCGGCAATTCGCGGACGCACCGCGTCGTAGGCCCATTGCAGGCCGGATTCGCTGGCGACGAGCCAGCTTGCCAGCAGCAGCGGCAACAACAGCACGACGAGCAGGGCGTAAAGAATGCGGCGAATCACAGGTCCGGCCCGATGTTGATGTGCAGGCGCCAGTCTTCGTCTTCGCTGATCGAATTAGCGACGTCGACGCGCACCGGGCCGATCGGCGACTTCCAGCGCATTCCGAAGCCGACGCCGCTCTCGAGTTCGTCGCCGATCTCGTCGACGATATCGTCGAAGGCGTTACCGACGTCGTAGAATAGCGCGACGCCCCAGCGGTCGTTGAAGTAGTGCTCGTACTCGACGCTGCCGACCAGCAGGTGCCGGCCGCCGATGACTTCGCCGTCGTCGTCTGTCGGCCCCAGCGACTGATAGGAATAACCGCGCACGCTGTTGCCGCCGCCTGCGAAAAACCGCAGCGACGACGGAATTTCATCGAAGTCGTCGGTTTCGGTGCTGCCGAGCGTGCCGCGCATGATGACCCGGTCGCGCGGACCCAGCGAGGTGATGAACTTGAGACTGCCGCGCAGCTGGACGAAGCTCGTGTCCGACCCGAGGTCGGTGCTGGCGCCGCGCAGGCCGATATCGAAGCGCAGGCCATCGAGCACGTTGATGAACTCGCGCCCCCATGTGCGGCTCCAGGCGACGCCCGGAATCAGCAGGCTCGAGGTATCCGATTTGTCGCCGACGGTAAAGTCCTCGCGCTGGAAGTCGAGCGACAGGGTTTCGCGCCATTTCCCGCGGCCATGATTGAGGCTGATGCCAACCTCGCGCCTGAGGCTCTCGGAATCCTCGACGTTTTCCTCGATCTCGCCGGCGCGGTAGACGACCTGGTCGGTGCGCGGATTCAGCACCGGTACCCGGTAGTTGGCAATCAGGCTGTGGCCGATCTCGGAAACCTGCAGCTCGGTGTCGAAGCGATGACCGCGTTCATTGACGCGCGGCATGCGCCAGCCGAAGCTCGCGCGTGCGCCGGTGTCGGTGCCGTAGCCGATGCCGAAATCGTAGCGGTGGCGGCTGCGCGGGGCTAGCGAGACCTCGATCGGCACTTCCAGCGTTTCGCGGTCGATCGCGCCCGGCGCAACTTCGACAGTCTGAAAATAATCGCTGTTGTTGAGCGCTTGCTGCAACTCGATCAGGCGATCCAGCAGGTAGGGTTCGCCGCGCTGAAACGGCACGAAACGCTGCGCCAGGTCGTCGTCGAGTACGTCCTGACTGAGAAGCAGCTCGCCGAAGCGATAGCGCGGACCGCCGGCGTAGTCGAGGTAGACCCGCACGACGTAGGCGTCGAGATCGACCTCGACGCGGTGGCGCGTGAACTCGGCCTCGAAGTAACCGCGTTCGTCGGCGAGCCGGCTCAGGCTGGCCTTGAAATCCTGGTAGTCGAGATGCGAAAACGCGCTGCCGCTGCGCGGCAGGCGCGCTTCGACCAGGGCTTCGAATTCGGGATCGGCGGCCATCTCGCTGCTCAACGAAAATTCGAATACTTCGAGTGGAATCGGCGCGCCGGGTTCGATGCGATAGGTCGCAACCCAGTCGTCATCGCCTTGCTGGTTCAACGATGCGTCGATCACCGGTCGGTAGTAGCCGTAGGGTTGCAGCGCCGCGGCGATTTCGGCGTCGGCTTTGCGGTGCAGCCGGCGCAACTGGTCCGGACCAAGCAGCGGATTTTGCTTTTGCTGCTCGATACTCAGGTAGGCGCGCACGTTTTTTTCCAGCCTACTGTCGATACCTTCGATCTGCACCACGACCCCGATCGGCGCCTCGGTTTGTTGCGCCGGCGCCGGCGATATCGGGCCGAGCGCGAGCGTCAGCGCCAGGCCGAGTCGCGCGGCCTGCGCGTACAGGCCGGTCAGGCGCCGGCGCGGCGCGGTTGTCGATGGAATGCAGTGCAAGGAGGATCGCTTTGGAAACGCCGGTAGCAATCGCGCTATTCTACCAGCGGTCAGCCTGATTAAAACGGCTGGCGGCGTGCCGTTAGAGCCGCAGGCCGCCGTCGAGCTCGAGGATACGGCCGGTATAGTAGTCGTTTTCGATGATGAAGCGGATCGCGTGCGCGAGTTCTTCGACCGTGCCGGTGCGCGCCAGCGGAATCGCGCTGGTGATGCGCTCGTGCGCCTCGGGCCTGAGCGATGCGACCATCTCGGTTTCGAACACGCCCGGCGCGACCGCGACGCTGCGAATCCGGTAGCGCGCGAGTTCGCGCGCCCAGGTGTCGGATAATGCTGCGACGCCGGCCTTGGCGGCGGCGTAGTTCGACTGGCCCGGATTGCCGTGGCGACTGATGCTCGAAATATTGACGATTACGCCGCCGTCGCCGTTGCGAATCATGCTGGTCGCCGCTTCGCGCCCGCACAGGAACACGCCGGTCAGGTTGATGTCGATGACCCGTTGCCAGGTTTCGAGCGACATCCGGTCGACGATTTCGCCGTCCTTGACCTTGACCAGCATCGCGTCGTCGAGAATGCCGGCGTTGTTGATCAGCCCGGCGATCGGACCGAGATGTTCCTCGACCGAGACGAATGAGCGCCGCACCGCGGTCTCGTCGGCGACGTCGCAGGTAAACGCGAAGGCTTTGGCGCCGGCCTGCCGGCAGGCGGCCAGCGTCGCGTCGAGCCGCTCGGCATTGACGTCGAGCAGCGCGAGCTTGCCGCCCGCATCGGCGAGCATCAGGCTGATGGCTTCACCGAGACCCTGCGCGGCGCCGGTGACGACGAAGGTCTTATTTTCGATTTTCAAGATAGGCTTCCTTCAGTTCGTGTTTGAGCGTCTTGCCGGCGACGTTGCGCGGCATTTCGGCAACGATTGTGACCGCGGCGACCTGCTGGTAGCGCGCCTCGACGCGCGCGTTGATCCACTCGCGCAGCGCTTCCGCGTTGCTCCCGGCGCCGGCCGCGAGCACCACCGCGGCGACCGGCGTCTCGCCCCACTTGTCCGACTCGATGCCGAACACCGCGGCCTCGAGCACGTCGGCGTGGCCGCAGGCGACGGCTTCGATATCCTGCGGATAGACGTTGACGCCGCCCGAGATGATCAAGTCTTTCTTGCGTCCGGCGAGATGCAGGTAACCGTCGGCGTCGAGGTAACCGAGGTCGCCGGTATAGAGCCAGCCGTCGCGAAAGGCTGCGCGGGTCTGCTCGGGATTGCCGTAATAGCCGGCTGACAATGCCGGGCCCCGGCCGACGATTTCGCCGATCTCACCCGCCGCCAGGTCGCAGCCTTCGGCGTCGACGATGCGTATTTCGTAGCCCGGTGGCGGGCAGCCGACCGAGCCCGGATGGGCGTCAAAATCCTCGCGATCGAGAATCGTCACGAAGCCCTCGGTCAGGCCGTAGAGCTCGTAGAAGCGGCCCGGCAGGACCGCGGCGAAGGCCTGCTTGTACTGCTCGGGCAGCGGCGCGCCGAGCGCCAGCACCATTTCCAGCGACGCCAGCCGATCGGCGTCGAAGCGCGGGCTTTGCAAGAGCGCAATGACCTGCGCGGGCACCAGCATGATGTGGGTCACCGCTTCGGCGGCGATCGTATCGATCATCGCGTCGACGTCGAAGGCCGGGTGCAGCACGTAGCGTGCGCCGAGAAAGAAACACGGCATCAGCGTGCAGAAGGCGCCGTTGAAGACGATCGAGCCCGTGTGCAGCACGACGCTCTCCGGCGTCATGCGAAACGCTGCGGCGAAGTGACTGCCGTAATGCGCGCGTACCAGGTGCGAGTGCATGATGCCCTTGGGCAGTCCCGTCGTGCCGCTCGAGTAGACGATGTTGAACAGGTCCTGCTCGTCGAGTTCGGGACGCGGCGGCGACTGCGTCGGGCTCGCCGACACGAAGCTTTCGAGGCTGGCGGGGTCGTCGGCCGGCGCGCCGGCGAGGATATAATTTTGCGGCCGGATCGTCGCGATTTCGCCGCGCAGCGGCTCGAGATCGGCGGCTAGCGCCGGCGTCAGAAACACCAGGCTCGCGTCGGCGTCGGCCAGCAGCCTGGCGAGGCCGCGCGCGGCGAGCAGCGGGCTCAGCGGCACGAGCACCGCGCCGAGCGCGACGACCGCCCAGTAGATCACCAGCAATTCCATGCTGTTGGGCAGCGCGGTCGCGACCTTATCGCGGTGGCCGATGCCGTGCGCCGCGAGCGCGCCTGCGACGCGATTGACACGGGCGTCGAACTCGGCCCAGGTCAGGCGTTCGGCGCCGAACACGACGGCAATCCGATCGCCGCGATAGCGCGCGTGGCGCGCGACGAGTTTTTCGAGGGTGATTGGCAAAAGATTCCTCGTTGTCCCGGCGCTCATTCTATGCGAGCCCGGCGGCTATTACACGACCTTGTCGCGCGCTTGACGACCGTCAATACCGCTTCGCGCGGCAGCCCTAGACTGGCGTCATGCAGACACCGGAGACCCCAAACCAGCGTGTGCTCGTGATCGACGGTTCATACCGCGACGACGGCGTGACCGACCAGGCGATCGATGTCGCGACTCAAGCTCTCGTCGACGCCGGCGCGGCGGTCGAGACGATTTATCTGCGCGACTACCCGATCGAGTTTTGTCTCAATTGCCGCGAATGCACGCAGGCGCCGGGATCGACGCCCGGTCGCTGCGTGCTCGACGACGGCATGCAGGCGCTGATCGACGCGATCGAACGGTCGCAGGCCCTGGTACTCGCTGCGCCGACCAATTTCGGTTCGGTTACCGCCGTGTTCAAGCGCTTCATGGAACGGCTTGTGCCCTACGCCTACTGGCCCTGGGGCCAGCCCTGGCCGCGCTATCGAAAACAGGGCCAGGCGGCAAAAAAAGCCTTGCTGATTTCGTCGAGCGCGGCTCCGGGCTGGTTGGGTCGCTGGTCGTTCGGGTCGGGCCGACAACTGCGAATGACGGCCAAAATCATCGGCGCAAAACCGGTCGGGCTGGTATTTACCGGGCTGGTCTCGCGGCAGCAGAAATCCCGCCTACCGTCGCGCGCGCGTCACGACGCGGAGCGCCTGGCCCGCCGTCTCCTGGACTGAGTTCAGGCGCCGGCGTCGCCGGCGCTAGCGGACGTAGCCGATGCGAAATCCGCCCCAGAGGCGGCCGTTGACGTAAACCAGCACCGACAGGTCGTGCATGATCTCGCCGGTGTCGCGCATGCAGGTTTACAACAGCCGGCGCTGGGTATGGCTGCCGCAGCGCGCCCCGGTGCTGTCGTCGAAGATACGCTTGCTGCGATCGCCGGTAGCGCGGCGAGGCTGGCGAAGAGCGCGTGGCTCCATGGCAGAGCGCCGGCGACGATCAGCAGGGTTTCGGCGAGGGCCAGCGCAACGCGGCCGGCAAGCACGGACTTGAGCATGGAATTTCCTGCGACTCGGCTGTCTAATCTGGAATAATGGGCTCTTCCGGCTTATCTTCTCGGGAACGTCAATCTTGAGGCCGGTGGCCGACTGAATTTTACAATCGAACGGAGCGCGCTACGCGATGAAATGGATCAAGATCGGATTACTGCTGGGGCTGATTCCGCTGTTCGTCGTCGGCTTTGCCAGTCGCGGCGGCGACTGGCGCACGGCGAGCCGCGAATCGGCCGGCATCGCTCCAGATCCGGGGAGTACGCCTGAAGCCGTGCTGCAGGTCTACGGCGCCGATGCCTTCGGCTGGCGCGGCTGGTTCGCGATCCATACCTGGATTGCGGTCAAGCCGCGCGGTGCCGATCACTACACGTTGTATGACGTCGTCGGCTGGCGCGGCTACTATGGCCGCCCGGTGGTCGCAATCCACCGCGATCTGCCCGATCGCCACTGGTACGGAGCGCGGCCGAAGCTGCTCAAGGAACACCGCGGCGAGTCCGCCGAGTCGCTGATCGACGCGGTCGACGCGGCCGCGCGGCTTTACCCGTGGCCAAAGACCTACCGCGCGTTCCCCGGGCCCAACAGCAACACCTTTATCGCCTGGATCGCGCACAAGGTTCCCGAGCTCGAGCTGGATTTACCGTTTTCGGCGATCGGCAGCGGTTACGTCGAACACGCCGACTGACCGGGCGCCGGCCGGTCAGCGCGGCAACGCTTCGAGACCGACTGCCTCGATTGCGCGACAGGCGAGCGTTTCGTCGAAATCGCCGGCCTCGCCGGCGATACCGACCGCGCCGAGCACGCGACCTTCGGCGTCGCGGATCGTGACGCCGCCCTTCGAACCGATCAGCGGCAAGCCCATGCGCGCCGCGGCGACGCGGCTGACACCCTCGAACCAGGCCGGTGTAGCCTCGGCCCAGTCGCGCACGAGGTCGGTCGGCTTGCCGTAGGCGATACAGGTAAACGCCTTGGCCTCGGCGATGTGCGCGAGCAGCGGCGCGGCGCCGTCCTCGCGCGCCAGAGCCAGCGGATGACCGCCGGCGTCGCAGACCGCGACCGCGATGCGGCGCTCGGCGGCGCTGCGTTCGCCGGCGAGCGCGGCGGCGATGATTTTTTGGGCAGTGGCGAGATCCAGGTCCGGCATGTCATCGGGCTCCCCGGGAGAGAGGCGGCATTATAGCCGAGCGAGCGCGACGAACAGACCGATCGCGGCGAGCAGTTGCGCCAGGTTGAGCAGTACGCTTAGCCGGTGCAGGCGCGCGAATCGACGGCCGGCCGCGGCGTCGCCTGCGAGTTCGGCATCGCGTGCACGGTTAATGCGCGGCAGGAGCAGCTGGCGGGCGACGCCAAAGCCGAGCGCGATCAGCGCGGCAACGACGATCGCCGCAGGCGCGGCGCCGGCCAGCGCGGCGAGCAACGTCGCAAGCGCGGCGACGACAAATCCCCAGGCGTAATAGCGCGGAAACAGTCGGCGCAGGAACGGGCCGGCATGCTCGGCGGGCAGCGTGCGGAACACGGTCGGCGCGACGACTGCGGCGAAGAACAGCATGCTGCCGATCAGCACGCCGAGCACGCCCAGCGCCGCGAGGCCGAGGGTCACGAGTGCTGCGCCGCCCCGTCGGGGGTGACGATCTTGCGAAAGGTCAGGTTGATGCGCGCGCCGCAAGGTTTGCGCTGGCGCGCGATGCCGTGTTTCCAGTAGCGCTGGGTTTCGCCACGCATCAGCAGCAGGCTGCCCGACGGCAGCGCCAGGCGGATTGTCGGCCGGTCGCGATCCTGGCGATGCCTGAGGCGGAGCTCGCGCGTCGCGCCGAGGCTCAGCGACGCGATCGCCGGCCGCTCGCCGAGGTCGCGCTCGTCGTCGGCGTGCATTCCCATGCTGTCGTCCTGGTCGCGATAGTAATTGAGCAGCACGCTGTTGTAGTCGGTACCGGTCAGGTCCTCGACGCGGCGTTTCAACGCCGCCAGCTTCGCCGTCCACGGTGACGGCTCGAGGCGAATGCCGGAATAGCGGTAACCGCGATCGCCGTACCACGCCGACAGCCGCGGTTGCAGGTAGGACTTACCGTAGACGGTAATGCGTTGCTGACGCCAGTCGCACCCGGCGATCAGCTGCTGCAACAAGGCGTCGTCGTCGTCGCCGAGATCGACACGCGGCCAGAACAGCAATTCGCCGTCGGCGAACGGCAGCCGCTCGGGACCCTCCGTTACAGGAGATCGATTTACCGCGTTCATCGGGCGGTTCGGCCGGCGCCGGGCGCGATCAGCGCCTGCTTCTGTTGTCGCGTCATCTGCTTGATCTCGTGCTCGCGCCGGCTGGCGCTCGCGCGGGTATGGCCATCCTCGCGGTAGACCACGCGTAGTGGCCTGCGGCCGCCGAAAAACTTGGCGCCGCGGCGCTGCTCGACGTGCTCGGCGAAGCGTCGCTCGACGTCGGTCGTGATGCCGGTGTACAGCGACGCGTCGCTGGCCTCGATGATGTAGAGCGACCAGTTGGACGCCGCGGTCGTCATGCCGCCGGCCGAATCTGGGTTACCGAGAGCGGCTCGTCGTAACCCTTGATATCGATCTCGTGTTGCCGCGGATCGAATTGCTCGAGAATCGCGCCGACTTCTGGGTCAGCGGCAAAGTCGGCCGACATCGTGATCTGGCCGGCCTTGCCCTGGCCTTCGAGTCGAGCCGCCAGATTGACCGCGTCGCCGTAGTAGTCGAGGCGGTCGTTGAGCGTCACCGAAATGCTGCTGCCCGAGTGCAGGCCGATGCGGATTGCAATTTGGTGCCCGTGGCGGCGGTTGAA
The DNA here is from genome assembly GCA_041569645.1 of Gammaproteobacteria bacterium. GTDB lineage: Bacteria > Pseudomonadota > Gammaproteobacteria. The sequence goes on along the minus strand of JBFFXR010000024.1, from coordinate 14,317 downwards.
CTCGGGCATCGACCGCTGTATCTCGACCGCCGCGCGCAGCGCATCGTCCGGCGTCAGGAACGCGGCGTGGACTCCGTCGCCGACGGTCTTGACGATATTGCCGTGATGCCGGCGCACGATCTCGCCGAGCATCGCGAAGTGCTCGCGCACCAGATGGTAAGCCTCGGCGTCGCCCATCGTCGCGAACAACGACGACGAGCCCTCGAGGTCGGTAAACATGAATGTGATGTTGCGAATGCTGACCTCGTCGCCGGGGCGCAGCACCTGCTCGGAAAACAGGTCGCGAAACGCCTGCAGCGTCGTGACCCGCGCCGCGGTCAGCACGTCCGCGAGCCAGCTGCGATCTTCGATCACGACCGTGCGCGGCACATCGCCGTCGTTACGCATCGCGATTTCGCCGGCCGTGCTCGCGTCGCCCAGCGTGACCTCGCCGCCGGAAACCCGAATTGGTGGAAATGCTCCGCCGCGCCAGTCGAGCTCGACTTCGCCGCCGGCCTCGAGCGTGCGTACGCGATACTCGCCGGGCGCCAGCACCAGCGGCACGCTGCGGCGCTCGCCGGGCGGCAGCGCGCACTGCGCCTTGATGTGCGGCGTGACACCGGGACCCGAACGGCAAAACAATCCGTACTCCACCGGCCGCACCGCGGGACTCGGACTGAAACACAGTTCCACGTTGCTGGCAAAATCGGATTCGAAGTCGATGTTGCAGGCGTCGCAGTGCACGCCGCGCGGCAATTCGCTCATATTGCTGGTCGAGGATTTGCTGATGCGGCAGCGTGGGCAGAGGATATCCCAGCGCGATTCGAGCAGTCCGGCGCGAACCGCCTGCAGGAACAGCTCGATGACTTCCTGTTCCGGCCGGCGCCAGCGGCGCGCGATCGCGAGTGGCCGCATCGACCACAAATCGATCTCCTGGGTATCGTTGATGTGCTCGAGCAGTGTCGCGCCGAGGCCGTGCTCGTAGGGCGAGTCGCGCAGCGCCGCTACGAGCTTGCGCGCGCGCTCCAGCTGCCCGGGCGGTGGCTCGTAGTGGCTCGCGAACAAGGTCGGCTGTTCTGCGGCGATCAGCCGCGACGCGGTGTCGAGCAACTCGCGCACCTGGCCGGCATAGGCCTTCAGCATGCGTTTCGCCAGTAGCGAGCCGAGCAGGTTATTGCAATCGAATACCAGTTCGAATGTGACCGCGCTGCGCGCGCCGCGATCCTCGAGCGTCGCGCGGGTCGTCATCGACGCGATCGGGCCGCGGCTGAAGACGCGTTTCTGGCGAAACCAGCGCTCTGCGACCCAGTCGCCCGGCAGTTCCTCCCAGGCAAGCTCGAAATGGCCGATACGGGTTTCGCCGAACAGCTTGACGGTTCCGTCGCCCTGGAGTTCCTCGCGTACCTTGTAGCGCGGCAGGCCCGAGGCCTCGCCCCAGCGCGGGGTGTCGGATACCACCGCCCACAGACGCTCGACCGGGTGGTCGAATTCGAAGTGATATTGCCGTGATCGCTGCAAGCCGCCTCCGAGTAACGCCGCACTGTAGCGCGTTGCGGGCCGGGGCGAAACTGTCGCGCGTTCGGCGACCGGGCCAGAATGTCCCATGCTCGTTATCCTTACGGTTCTGCGCCGATGACGGCGCGGGCAACCTGTGTCAATTACGGCGCGGTCTTGCCGTGCGCCGTGCTGTATACGCCGCAGCCGAGCCTGCCGATCACGTCGGCGCCGTGCTGCCACCCGGAGACCTTTAATCCGCAGGCGGCAGCAGTCCCGGCATCTGTTAGCGCGCGCGTCGCACCCGAGGCGCAGCGGCGTCAGTCGATCGCGGTCAGCCGCACGTGCAGTTCCGAGGCCGGTGCGTCGAAGCGATGCATGAATTCCTGCATCGCGTAGCCGAAAGCGTAGACGGTGACGTGATATTCGCCGCCAGCGAGGTTCTCGAAACGAAATCGCCCGCCGTCGCCGGTACTTTGCGAACGATAGCTGGTGTGCTCGAGGCCGCCGCGGGCAAACTTGCGATCGAGCGTGATCATCGCTTTTTCGATCGCCATACCGTGCACGTCGCTGATCCAGCCGGACAGGTAGTGATGGCCGCGGTCGACGACCACCTCGAGGTTGCGGTAGGTCTCGGCGGTCAATTCGAGCCCGGCGATTTCGTGAAGTTCGGCGCCGCGGGTCGCGAGCTTGATTTCGCCGAGGGGGAATCGCTCGAGCGAGAAATAGCCCGACGAGTCGCTGACGATCTTGCGCGCGTGGATCCCGGTGTCGAGGTTGCTGATGTGTATTTCGTAGTTCGGCACCGGCGCGAGATCGCGATCGAGCACCATACCGTCGACGTCGACAAACTGCAGCTCGGGCAGCACGATTTCGATCGGCGGCGGATTGGCGGCGACGTAGAACTCGCCATCTTCGAACGGCGGGTACTCGGGCGTCAGGTTGACCGCAAGCTTGTAACTCTGGCCGGATTCGACACCTTCGAAGCTGAAACGTCCGCGCTCGTCGCTGATATCGGTGAGCGTGAAACTCTCGCTGTTGCGCGGATAGACCGCGGTCAGTTCTACCCGCGCGCCGGCGATACTGAGGCCGAAGTCGTTGCTGACTCCGCCGTCCAGCGTCACCGTGTATACGGCATCGGCGAGCCGCACGTCGAGCGTGTAAACCGGCTTGTCGCCGAGCGCTTGCGGGTCGAGCTTGACCCGTCGCGGCGCGTAGCCGCTGCGCAAAAAGTGCAACACGGGGTAGCGATGCTTCGGCATTTCCAGCGGCAGTGCATAACTGCCGTCGCCGGCGCTGCGGACACGGTGAAAATAACGTTCTTCGGCGACGATGGCATTGGCGATCGGGCGGCCTTCGTGGTCGAGCACGCGGCCACGGATTTCGAGCCGCTTGCGGCCGCCGCCCGCCCGTGCATCTGCCTCTCCTGGCGTGGCGTCGACCGGGGCAGGCGCGATGCCAATCGGTTCGACCGCGACGCTGGTCGGCGCCGTGCCGGCCAGCGGCGGGGTTGCCAGGTCCACGGCCGGCGCGGGATCGCGCAGCAAAGCGGAAGCAAACCACAGATAGGCGGACAGTACCGTCAGGAGGAGCAGCGAAATCGCCAGTATGAGCCGGGTCGCAGTCATGGTCACGGGCGCGGTCGGAGCCGCGGCAGAGGTCTACCTTAGCACGCCGTCGGAACGCGCGGTAGCGTGATTCTGGCGGCCCGGCGGAGCGCAAATCGACCTACATAAGCCCACAGGTTTAACTATAATTCAATCTATTGTGCGCGATTTACCGCTGCCGTACCGATAATCACAATCAGGAGCAGGTGCCGCCGATCATGGGCCAAGCATCGCCATCCGAAACGCAAACCGACGACTGCGGTGTCAGGTTCACCGTATACGCCGATTTCAACTGCCCGTTTTGCTACGCGCTGAACGAGCGCCTGCACGCGGCCGGTCTCGGCGAGCAGGTCGAGTTCCGCACGATTCAGCACGCGCCGGAAATCTCCAGCAGCCACGCCGGTCTCGAAATCATCAGCGACCTGACCAACGAGGTCGCCGACGTCCGGCGGCGCGCGCCGTCGACCACGATCAACGTGCCGATGTTCCGCCCCAACACCGACGCCGCGTCGGCGCTGCAAACCGTGATCAATCGCCAGGATCCTGCAAACGCGAGCCGCTTGCGGCGACGCATCTTCCAGGCACTGTGGATCGAGGGTCAGGACATTTCCAGGCCCGTGCTGCTCGCCGATCTGCTGCGCGAACTCGACATCGAAGCGCCGGCCGAGGATGCGGCGGCGCGCCAGGAAATGAGCGCCTGGCAGCAGGCCTGGGACGACAACCGCGAGTTCGATCACAATATCCCGATCGTCATCAGCGACCGCGGCGAGACCGTGATCGGGTTTCCGCTGGAACCCGAGATCGACGCATTTCTGAATTCCGGCTCGCTGATGAACGACGACACGCTGCACGGCGTCTGCGAAAAGGAGCCGCTGCCGCGGATCCTGATGCTCGACAACGACGCCGACAGCGTGCGCATGGTGGTCGATCAGATGCGCGATGCGCAGATCGAGGTCGTTTCCGATTTCGCCAGTCTCGTCGATGCGGCGCTGAACCAGGGCATGCCCGACCTGGTGCTCGCCGATACCGAGTTGCTCGGCGGGATCGAAGGCACCGACTGGTGGCGCAACGAGACCGATTCGGACCTCGATATCGCGGTGCCGGTGGTGTTCGTCTCGACCGACGCGTCGAGCCAGGCCGAAGCAGGCGCCTTCGAGTCGGGCGCCGCCGATTTCATTGCCAAGCCGTTTCATCCGCGGGTCTTGCGCGCCCGGCTCGCACTGCACCTGCGCGCGCGCCGTAGCCAGCAACAGCTCAACAACCTGGCGCGGGTCGATGCGCTGACGTCGGTCTGCAACCGGCGCGAATTCGATTTGCGCCTGATGACCGAATGGGGCCGTGGCGCGCGCACCGGCCAGTCGCTCGGGTTACTGATGATCGACGTCGATCGTTTCAAGGAGTACAACGACCAGCATGGTCACCTGCGCGGCGACGATTGCCTGATCGCGGTCGCGCGAATCCTGCAGGATTGCATGCATCGCGCCGGCGACACGATCGCGCGCTTCGGCGGCGAAGAGTTCGTCGCGCTGCTGCCGGAAGTCGATCTCGAGGGTGCACAGAAGGTCGCCGAACAGTGCCGCCTGGCGGTCGCCGCCGCGGGGCTTCCGCACGTCGCTTCCGACGTCGCCGCGCACGTGACCGTCAGCGTCGGCGTCGCGGCGATGGTACCGCTGCACAATCAGAGCTCGACGCTGCTGATCGAGCAGGCCGACATCGGTCTCTACCAGGCCAAGCAGCAGGGTCGTAACCGCGTTTGCAGCATCATCGACTGAACTGCGCGCGGCGGGCGCGTATCAGCGCAGGCGATCGAGCAGGTAGTCGGCCAGCCAGCTGCCGAGCCGCGGCTGTACCAGGTATCCGTAGGACTTGTGGGGATTGCGCCGGATGCGGTCGCGATTGCCGGGGTGCGCGACGACCATGAACGGATTGTGCAGATCGACGTAATCGATCGCGCGAAACGGTTTGCCCTTCGGAAACAGTCCCAGTGCGCGCATCGGCGCGTAGAACACCTCGGCGAAATTCTTTTGATGCGCGACCACGTCGCCGAGGCAGGCGTAGTTGTGCCAGAAATCGATGTTGGTCGGGAACTGGCGCTTGCTGTGGCGCGCGTGCTGGCTCGCGAACAGCAACTCGCGCACCGTCGAGTCGCCGAGCGGCGAGCCCAGCGTCGCGAAAATGCTAACCCGCTTGCGGTTGTAACGCCTGAAGCCGTCGGTCTTGCGATGCGCGAAGCGCCACAGCACGTCGTAGGCGACGAAGCTGCCCATGCTGTGGGCGACGACCACCGGCTGGCTGCCGGCGTCCCAGGCGCGCCGCAGCGCGTGCTCGAGCGGCGCGCGCATCTGATCGGAGATGTACTGGTCGTCGGCGTAGAGTTCGGTCTCGCGCAGAAAACGGGTCATGCGTCGTCCCTGACCGCCAGCGCGCCGGCCAGCAGCTTGACCAGGTCGAGGCCGCGATCCTTGAAGAAGCTGCCGACCTTCTCGCCGGGACCGACGTGAAATCGATCCCTGATTTCGCGGCGCTCGGCGATCACCGCCGCGACGCGCTCGCGCAGTTTGCGCACGTAGCCGGCGTCGTCCGGAATGTGATGCGGCACGACATTCGCCCAATAGGCCGATTCGAAAACCTCGGGGTGCGCGTCGAGTTCGCGCGCCAGCCCGCGATGGCCGACGCGGATGTTTTCGAGAAGGCATTCGCGCCACAGCTCGTGGGTGATCTCCGGCGGTGGTTTCGACGCGAGGCCGTGGACCAGGATGATGCGCTTGTTGGATAAGTCGGCCGGCATGACGGCCTCCCGCGAATTGTCGGCTGCCCGCTGGTGTTATACGGAAGATTCGGGCGAGGTTCAAACCGAGCGCGCGGCGGCGCACAGGTTGTCGAGCTTGCGCATCGCGAGGTCGCGGCCGAGCATCGTCAGCCCGCAGTCCGGCGCCGCCAGCAGGCGTCCGGCGTCGATGTGTGCCAGCGCCTCGCCGAGGCGATGGGCGATCGCGTCGACCGCCTCGACGCGGCTGCTGGCGATTTCGACCACGCCGAGGATCACGCCGGTCCGCGCGAATTCCTCGAGCAGTCGCAAGTCGTTGCCGCAGTGCGCGTCCTCGATCGAGACCTGCTGGACGCTGCTGCGGTCGACCGCCCGCGCGAGATCGAAATAGCAGCGCGGGTCGGCTTTCAGGTAATTCTCGTCGTCGAGGTGGCCGGGGTAACCGCAGCACATGTGCATGACCCGCGTGACCTCGGGCCCGAGCCCGTCGAAACAGCGCTCGAGCGCCTCGATGCCGAAGTCCAGCGCCTTGTCGACCTGGCGGACGAACAGCGGCTCGTCGACCTGGATGTAGCGGCAACCAGCCGCGGCCAGCGCGCGAATCTCGTAATTCAGCGCGGCGGCGAGGTCGAAGGCGAGGTCGCGCTCGTCGCGGTAGTAAAGGTTGGCGGTGGTATCCATGATCGATAGCGGGCCGGGTACCGTCAGCTTGACCGGGCGGTCGCTAAAAGTCTGCGCGACGCGGTAGTCGCGATCGAGAAAGTGCTCGCCGCGCGGTTCGATGCGCCCGTCGATAGTTGGCAGGTCGGCGACCGCGGCGCCGTTGCGGTGAACCTTGCGCGTCAGCCTGGTGAAATCGATGCCGGCAAGATGTCGGCAGTGGTAGTGGATGTAGTTCTCGCGCCGTTGCTCACCGTCGGTCGGAATATCGATGCCGCAGTCGAGCTGGTCGCGCAACGCTTCGCCGGTCGCTTTCACGAGCAGGTCCTCGGCAACCTCGCCGGCGTCGTCCTGGGTATAGGTGAAGGCGCGGGTCGCGCCGTCGTCGGCTTCGCCGGTCTCGGCGAAGTTGCCGATCGCGACATAGTCGGGCTTGGGCCAGGCGCCGATGCAGGTGGTCGTGACGGGCATGCGCCCATGATACGTCGGCCGGCGGCTCGCTAAAAGCGTTTCCCCGGCGCGCGATGTTGCTACACTGCGCGTCATGACGACGCAACTCGAAGACTTCGTCGAACGCTACCCGCGGTTGTTCGTGCTGACCGGCGCGGGCGTCAGCACGGCGTCCGGCATCCCGGATTACCGCGACCAGCATGGCGACTGGAAACACCAGCGACCAATGGAGTATCGCGATTTCGTCGGCGGGAACCGGGCGCGGCAGCGTTACTGGTCGCGTTCCTTCATCGGCTGGCGACGCTTCGTCGCGGCCCGCCCCAACCCGGCCCACGAGGCGCTCGCGCGACTCGAGCAGGCGGGCCGGATCGCGCGCCTGGTGACGCAAAACGTCGACGGCCTGCACCAGCGCGCCGGCAGTCGCGAACCGATCGAGCTGCACGGCTCGCTGGCGACGGTCACTTGTCTCGATTGCGGCCGCGCGATTCCGCGCGCCGCGATGCAGCGGGCGCTCGCCGACCGCAATCCCGTGCTCGAAGCCCTGACCGCCGAACTCGCCCCCGACGGTGACGCGCGGCTCGCCGGCTTCGACGAGCAGGCGCTCGACATTCCCGCCTGCGCGGGCTGCGGCGGCGTGCTCAAGCCAGACGTCGTGTTTTTCGGCGAGGGGGTGCCGCCGCTCCGGGTCGAGCAGAGTTACGCGGCGCTAGAGGCTGCCGACGCGATGCTGGTGGTCGGCTCATCGCTGATGGTCTACTCGGGATTTCGCTTCGCGCGGCGTGCGCGCGAGCGCGGAATTCCGCTCGCCGCGGTCAACCTCGGCAAGACCCGGGCGGACGATTTACTCGACCTGAAGATTGCCGACGATTGCGGAGCGGCGCTGTCTAAATTATTGAATTGAATCGAAAAAACGGCGTCCGGCGAATTGTGACGTGATGCCCGAAAAAGTTTCGACCTGGCTCACAAGTCGCCGAGAAACGAACCGGATCGGTGAGCAACTTCACGCCCGAATCGGCAATGAGTCACAGTGCGACCCGGGCCCGCTGCCTATAAACCCACGACTATTTTTTGGTGTGAGGTTATGCATGGGCCAGATTAATATTCGTATCGATCCGTTGACCACGCGTTGCGTGTTGCGCCAGCTCGGTCTCGCGATCGACGAGATCAAGCTGGTGCGATCGATCAACAGCCTGTCCGAGCAGGTCAGCATGGCCGACGAGGCGCAGCTCGAATCGGGCCGCCGGCGTTACCTGATCTCGGAACTGCGCTTTCTCAACAAGCGTCTCAAATCGGTCAGGGAAAAGGCCGGCACGCACTAGGCGCGGCGGCGCCACTGCCCGCTACAATCGCGGGCATCAATCCAACCTGGCCTCGGCGTTCGAATTCGGGTCGAAAACCGCCAACCGGTTGATCGGCGATCGAATCGAGACAACGGGTCAGTGACGCGAAATTCCGGTCGGATAGCTACCGCGCAATCGGCTCGAGATACAATTCGATGCGCCGGTTACGCGCGTGATCCGCGGCCGCCGCATTGAAGGCTAGCGGTCGCGATTCGCCGAAACCAACGACGGCGATGCGCTCTGAAGCGATACCCGCGGTTATCAGGTGATTAGCCACCGACAGGGCCCGCCGAACCGAAAGCAACTGATTGTAGGTCGCCTCGCCGCTATCATCGGTGTGGCCGTGAATCGTGATGCGAGTCTGCGAATACTCGAGCAGAATCCGCGACGTCAGGTTCAGTGACTCGATCGCCGCGTCCTTGAGGCGGGTGCTGTTGTGCTCGAAACTATCGCCGCCCGGCATCGTCAGGATGATGAGATCGCCCTCGTAGCCGATGTCGATGCGCGTCGGATGCAGGATCTGAACGAGTTGTGCATTCTGAACGTCCATGTAAAACCCCACCTCGTCCAGCGCCAGCGGGGCGACGCTTGAGCGTATCAACGCCTGCAGGTGTCGCCCGCTGGCTTGCCTGAAGTCGTCGGGATTCAGCACCGCGACGCGCGGCTCGAGCGACTGCGACGGGGCATCGGTGCTTGCCGTCGCGGCAGGTCGGGGCGCGGACTGCGTTTCGGATCGATTGGCGATTTTCGCGGCGATCAGTTCGAGCGACTCGCAGCCGCTCAACGAGACCAGGCAGGCCAATACAATCAGGAATCGAGCGACCGGACCCTGCGCGGATATTTTCGCCGCGGCTGACGCCGCCATTAGCGCGATCGATGCCATATCCATGTCAGCAAGCGAACTGTTTCGCCAACGGCGACACGATCGCGCGTACGTTCGAATCGGGCTGTGCCTCAAAGTAGCGGCGAAATTCGTCGGCCGTCAGCGGCCGGCTGAACAGGTATCCCTGGCCCAGTTCGACACCCTGTTCGCGTAACCATTTGACCTGTTGATGCGTGCCGATGCCCTCCGCCACGGTTGCCAGCTCGAGCGATTTCGCCAGCTCGATGACGTGGCCGATGACGTGACTGGTCACGGCATTTCGGTTGATCGCATCGACGAAGGACTTGTCGATCTTGAGGGCATCGATCTCGAACGTTTCGAGATAGGAAAGACTCGAGTAACCGGTGCCAAAATCGTCGATGACGATCTGGTGTCCACGATCGCGGAATTCGCTGATGATCTTTCGCGATTCGTCGCTGTCGACGACCGCGCGCTCGGTGATTTCCAGCTTGATCATTTCCGGACCGACGCCGGCCGACTTCGAGCGCCTGGCCAGTTCTTCGCCGAAGGCCTCGCTGGTCAGATCCTCGGGAGCCAGATTGATGTTGATATAGATATCGCCGTGTTGCCGCATCAATCGCCCCAGATCGCGCAGTGTCGCCGTCAGGACGGCCAGCGTGATCCGCGGCACCAGCCCGGCCTCCTCGGCGACCGGGATGAACACTTCGGGACCAACGATTTCGCCGTCCTCGCGCACCCACCTTGCCAGCGCCTCGGCGCCGACGCATTTTCCGGACGCCAGGTTCACGATCGGCTGGTAGTGAGCCTGTACGCGGCCGCTGTCGAGTGCCTCTTTCAATTCCGTCGCCAGGCTCAGGCGATGGCGGGAATAGCGGAACACGATGTAAATCCATATGCTCAATATCGCCAGCCCGATTGCAACGGCAATTGTCAGCATCGATGCGTAGCGTTGCCAGAACGAACCGATCGGCTCGATCGCGACGATATCGATCGGGAAGACGGTGCCGAGCGAAAAACGGGAAATCACCTGGCCGTTTTCGCGGTCGACGGTCAAGCCCACGGGCAGGGCGTCCGGCGACGGCAGATCGGAATTCCAGGGCGTAGAAGCCATCGGCATGTTTTCCACCCAGAGCCCGGCCCGCCATTGCTGCGCCGAGCCGATTTCGAGCAGCATGCGCGGGTCGATGGCAATGTCGTGATTACCGTAGCGCATCAGAAACAGCCGAACTCCGCCGACCTCGGTTTGCGGGCCGGGCCACCAGGCGATGACGCCGGAATCGTAAATCCGGTCGGCGCGCGACGGCTTGAGCTCGATCGCCTGGATGAAGCCTACCCCGCAGATGCGATTCGTCGCCCGCCAGTAACCGATGGCCCGGATATAGGGCCGGGCGACGGCCGCCTCCTGCATCGCCTCGATGTGTGCCGGCGAGCAGGCCGGCGCGGAAAAGCGATTGAACCCGTCGAGCAGGTCGCGGGCGTCGACGATCACATGCTCGGTCCGTTGACCGAGCATTTTCGCGAGATCGGCAACGCGGGCTTCCTCGATGCGAATCGATTTGGCCCACAGGAACCAGGTCACCATGGCAAACAGCAAGCCCGCGCCGATGAGCGCGGCCAGAGAGAAAACAATGAGCTTTCCTCCTCGCTGCTGCATAGTTCGTGAACCGTAAATTCGCCTGTACACTACAGTTGTGCGTCAATTATTAGCAAATTGTCGCGGCCGAAACGTGATGAAATACCTGTTTCCTTTTTTTTAGTTTTTTTCAGAAACAGTTTCAATACGGAACTAAATATGAAGTTGCTCATAATACGCGGCGGGACGAGCCTGTATCTATCCAGTTGGGGAAAGACTTCCGGGTGAAAACGACTCGGATATCGGCAGCTGTGGAGCGGTATGGCCGGGATATGGCGAGAAACGCGAAAGCGAAGCTTCCGCCATTGAAATAACGGCTGGCACCCGGTCGCAAATTCGGCTTCGATGTCGGGTCGAGATTGCATTAATTCGCCAGTGTTCATAGAGTGCCCCGATGTTTCGCCGATTCCCGCATCACCTGCTCGCGAGCCTGCTGCCGGTCGCGCTCGGAGCTTGCGCGATTTACGAGCGTCACGGGCATGGCTGGGTCGCCCGTTCGAAGCTCGACCCCGGGCTCGCGACGCCAGTTACGCTGCCGGCCGACGCGCCGTCGATCAGCCAGCGCTTCCGTCCGGGTGACGTCGCAACCGACGGCGGGCACAGGGGATTCGACCTGCTGGTGCCGTCGGGCACGCCGGTAATCGCGGCCGCCGACGGCAAGGTTTCACGGCTGCTGTCGACGCCGCTGTTCGGCCGCCAGATCCGCGTTGATCATGCCCCCGGCGCGGCCGGTCACCGCCTGCAAACGCGCTACGTGCACCTGTCAGAGCGGCTGGTGGACGAGGGCGAGGTCGTGCGCCGCGGACAATTACTCGGTTACTCGGGCATGAGCGGTCTTGCCGCGGGATTCCCGCACCTGCATTTCGAAGTCCACCGCCTCGACGCCGCCGAGCCGCCGCGCGCGACCGGCTATCTCGACCCGCAACTCTTCTGGGTCGATGGCGCCGGGCGGGTAACCTGTTTCGAGCGCGGCCGCGACTATCCCGACGCGCCGGTGCGCCTGACTTACCCGGTGCCCTGCCGCGGCGTCGCCTGGAATTAGCGTGCGCGTTTTCTGGCTCGAACGCGGCGCCCAGCGCCTTGCCGATGCGACCTATGCGCTCTGGCCGCGGCGCCGCCCGTCGCGGGCGGCGCTGGCGAAGTGCATGATCGTCGCGCATCGCGGCGAGCACGACAACGAGGCGATACTCGAGAATACCGTCGCGGCTTTCGATCTGGCCGCCGCCGGCGGCGTCGACGGCATCGAGTTCGACGTGCGCTGGACCGCCGACCTCGAACCGGTGGTGGTGCATGATCCGGATGCCGAGCGTGTCTTCGACAGCGATCTCGTGATCGCCGAAACGCTTTTCGCCGAGTTGCGCGCGCGGCTGCCGGATATCCCGACGCTGGCCGAGATCGTCGCCCGCTACGGCGGCCGGCTGCACCTGATGATCGAGCTCAAGCGCGACGAGCTCGGCGCGGTCGCGGTGCGGCGCGCACGCCTCGAGCAAATCCTGGACGGCCTGCGGCCGGGATCGGATTTTCATATCCTCGCGCTGTCGCCCAAGCTGTTCGAAGCGGTCGAGTTCGTCGGCCTCGAGGCCTGCATGCCGGTGGCCGAGCTCAACGTCGACGCGATCAGCCGCCATGCCCTCGAGCGGGACTATGCCGGCATCAGCGGCCACTACCTGTTGTTGTCGAAGGCCACCGTCGGGCGCCATCTCGAGCGCGGACAGCGTGTCGGCAGCGGCTTCGTCGCATCTCGACGTTGCCTGTACCGCGAGGTCAATCGCGGCGTGAGCTGGGTGTTCTCCAACCGCGCTTCGCGGCTGGCGTCGATTCGCCGGGAAGTACTCGCGCGCGCCTGACGCGATTGCGCTGCCCCGGCTGGTGCGGCGGCGGGCGATTCGTGTCACCATTGGACCCTTTACGAAACTCGCCATCGCGACGGAGGTCGGCTTGGATTCCGCCAGCCTGGAGGCGCTCGCCGAATCGCATTTGTTCTCGGAACTCGACGATGCGCAGCTCGAGCGCGTGCGCCGCCACGCGCACGTCACCGACATGGTCGAGGGCGAGTCGCTGTTCTTCCAGGGCGACGACGCGACCTATTTTTACCTGGTGGTCGCCGGCCGTATCAAGCTGTCGCGGGTGTCGCCGGAAGGCAAGGAAAAAGTCGTCGAGATCATGGAAGCCGGCGCGACCTTCGCCGAGGCGCTGATGTTCATGGACCAGGCGCACTACCCGGTCACCGCGACCGCGCTGGGGCCGAGCCGCGTGATCGGCATCAACTGCCGGGATTTCAAGTCGATGCTGCGCGAATCGATCGATACCTGCTTTTTACTCCTCGGCCGCATGAGCCAGCGCCTGCGCGGGCTGATCAGCGAGATCGACGCGCTCAGTCTCGACAGCGGCACGCGGCGCACGGTTACCTACCTGCTGCAGCACGCGCCCGACGGCGCCGACGAGTTCGAGCTGCAGGTTGCCAAGAGCGTCATCGCGTCGCGCCTGTCGGTCAAACCGGAAACCTTTTCGCGCATCCTGCGCAACCTGCACGACCGCCGGATCCTGACGATCGACGGCCGCAAGGTCAGGATTCTCGACCGCGAGGCGATGCTGGCAATCGGTTCGGACTGAAGCAGCGACGCCCACCACGCCGATGCCCCGAAGTCGTGCACGACAACGGCGCTCAGCGGGTAATCGCTGCGTCGGCGTCCGCCGCAGCCGGTAGCGGTTGCGGCGCCGGAAAAAACCATTAGGCTAGCGCTGTGGCAACCCGAAGCATTTTTTTCGACGAGATGTTCGGCGCCGGCGGCATCGCCGGCGACACCGACGATGGCGCCAGGCCGCGCGAACCCTATCAACGGTATGCCAACTGGATTCGCGGCGAGGACCGCGCCCAGCTGCGCAAGAAATCCACCGAGGCCGAGGAGTTTTTCCGTCGCACCGGCATTACCTTCAACGTCTACGGCGACGAAGAGGCGACCGAACGGCTGATCCCGTTCGACCTCGTACCGCGCATCCTGTCGGCCAGCGAGTGGGTGCGGCTCGAGCGCGGCATCCGCCAGCGCGTGCGCGCGATCAATGCCTTCCTGCACGACATTTACCATCGTCAGGAAATCCTCCGCGCCGGCCGCGTGCCGGTCGAGCTGATCGCCAATAACGAGGTATTCCAGCCGAAGATGCTCGGCGTCAAGCCGCCGGGCGGTGTCTACACGCACATCGTCGGCATCGACATCGTGCGCACCGGCGAAGACGAATTCTTCGTTCTCGAGGACAACGCACGCACGCCGTCGGGCGTCTCCTACATGCTCGAGAACCGCGAGACCATGCTGCACATGTTCCCCGACCTGTTCAGCCATATCCCGGTGCAGGCGGTCAGCGACTACCCGAAGAACCTGCGCCGTTCGCTCGCGGCGAGCGCGCCGCCGAATTGCGACGGCCGGCCGGTGGTGGTGGTGCTGACGCCGGGAATTCACAACTCGGCTTATTTCGAGCATTCCTTTCTCGCCGACCAGATGGGCGTCGAGCTGGTCGAGGGCCACGACCTGCGCATCGTTGACGGGC
>JBFFXR010000023.1:0-24944 GCA_041569645.1 Gammaproteobacteria bacterium | reverse complement strand
GATTCGCGCGATCATCAAGAAGTTCGTGGCCGCGGAAAAGCCCGAAAAACCGTTGAGCGATAACAAGATTGCAATCTTATTGGGAGAACAGGGGATCAACGTAGCTCGTAGAACCGTCGCCAAGTACCGGGAGGCGCTGAATATACCCCCGTCCAATGAGCGTAAACGTCTCTTCTGAGACATCAACGATTCGCAGCGATGCGGATCTCACAGCCGAGGAGGTTACCGATGCAAGTCAGTTTGAGCGGTCATCACGTCGATATCACCGAATCCATGCGCAATTACGTCAACGAGAAAGTCGCGCGCCTGGACCGACACTTCGACAAGGCGCTGGATATTCACATCGTCCTGACCGTGGAGAAGCTTCGCCACAAGGCCGAGGCCACACTTCACGTCAGCGGCAGTAACCTTTACGCCGACGACGTGCAGGAAGACATGTACGCCGCTATCGACGGTCTCGTCGACAAGCTCGACCGCCAGGGCAAGAAATACAAGGAAAAGCTCAAGAGTCACCGCCTCAAGGGGTCCGCCGCAGAGCTGGCCCTGTAAGCAGCATCTCCGGGGGAGCTTGCTCCCCCTTTTTCTTGCCGATACGCGACCCATTGCACTTGAATACTGCAGGAATTGGCATAAGATGCGCGCAACGCTCAGCCAAACCGCCCCGCACCCGCGAGCCATGACCATTTCGGCACTGCTGTCACCGCAGCGAATCTTTCTCGATACCGAAGCCAGCAGCAAGAAAAAGCTGCTCGAACTGATCGCCAATATTGCCGCCGATCAGACCCAGTTGCCGGAATCGACGATTTACAACAATCTGCTCAATCGCGAGCGTCTCGGCAGTACCGGCCTCGGCCAGGGATTCGCCGTGCCGCACGCGCGCCTGGCCGATCTGCAACAGACGCTGGCGTGCTTTTTTCGCCTGCGCGAGCCGGTCAACTTCGAGGCGCCCGACGACCGGCCGGTGGATCTCGTGTTTACGATCATCGTTCCCGAGGAAGCGACCGAGGAGCACCTGATGATTCTGTCGTCGCTGGCGCGCCTGTTTTCCGACGCCGAGCTGTGCTCGGCCGTGCGCGAGGCGGACAGCCGCGAAGAGATTACGCGGATCATCGCCGACGCCGAGGATTGACCGGCGTGCGGCAGAATCGCCGAATCTGTTAGGCAATGAAACTGGTCATCGTCAGCGGCCTGTCGGGCTCGGGTAAGACGGTCGCGCTGCATACCCTCGAAGACGCGGGCTATTACTGCATCGACAACCTGCCGCTGAAGATGCTGCCCGAACTCGTCGACGGCATGGTCGACGAGAGTCCTCCGCCCTACGATGCGCTCGCGATCTCGATCGACGCGCGCAGCGGGCTCGACGGGCCGGAGCGCTTCGACGACATTCTGCGCCGGCTCGGCGAACACCCGCTCGAACTCAAGGTCCTGTTCCTGACTTGCGATGACTCGCGCCTGCTCAAGCGCTTCAGCGAAACCCGCCGCAAGCACCCGCTGTCGCGCAAGGGATTGCCGCTGGCCGACGCGATTCGCGCCGAACGCAAGTTGCTCGAGGACATCCACGCCAATGCCGACCTCGCGCTGGACTCGACCGACCTGAACGTTCACGAGTTGCGCCAGCTCATCGTCGAGCGCCTGCTGGGACATACCGGCGCCGAGATGGGCTTGTTGATCCAGTCCTTCGGATTCAAGAACGGCGTGCCGGGCGACACCGATTTCGTCTTCGACGTGCGCTGTCTGCCGAACCCTCACTGGGAAAAAAACCTGCGCGCACTGAGCGGCCGCGACGCCGAAGTCGTCGAATACCTGGAGAATTATCCTGAAGTCGAGGCGATGTACGCCTCGATCATGGCTTTCCTGCGCCAGTGGATTCCACGTTTCGAACAGGAAAACCGTGGCTACATGACGATCTCGATCGGCTGTACCGGCGGCAAGCATCGCTCGGTTTACCTGGCCGAAAGAATTGCCGCAGAATTACGCGGCGAGCGTGCTAAGCTCTCGATCCGGCACCGGGACCTCGAATGATTAACGAGAAGATCACGATCATCAACAAGCTTGGGCTGCATGCGCGCGCCGCATCCAAACTGGTCAATTGCGCGAGCCGCTTCGAAAGCGACGTCAATCTCGTCAAGAAAGACAACCGAATCAACGCCAAGAGCATCATGGGCGTCATGATGCTCGCCGCCAGCAAGGGGGTCGAGCTCGAGCTGGAAGTCGACGGCGCCGACGAGCGAGCTTGCCGCGACGCGATCGTCGAGCTGATCAACGATCGCTTCGGCGAAAGCGAATAACGGGCGATGGCCGAGGAAGAAACCGAACAGCTAAGACAGGATATATCGCTCGCCCTCGATCAGGCCGACACGACCGAAATCAACAAGATCCTGAGCGAGCTGTCGGCCGCCGAAATCGCGATGCTGCTCGACTCGCTGCCGTCGCAACAGCGCGAGACCCTGTGGCCGCTGATCGAACCGGGCGAGCTCGGCTCGGTACTGCTGGAAACCCAGGATGACGTCAGCGACGCCCGCCTGAAACATCTCGAACCCGAGGAAATCGCCGCGATTGTCGAGACCATGGCCGACGTCGACGACCAGGCCGACATCATCCTCGCGCTGCCGACCGACAAACTGGTCAAGACGCTGCATACCCTCGACGCTCACAAGCGCGAGCGACTCGAGTCGGTGCTGTCCTACAGCGAGGACACCGCCGGGGGCCTGATGAACATCGACCAGGTCACGATCCGCGCCGACGTGACCCTCGACGTGGTATTGCGCTACCTGCGCATTCGCGGCGAACTGCCCGACCACACCGACCAGCTGTTCGTCACCGATCGCCACGACCACTATCTGGGCGTGCTGACGCTCGGCGATTTACTGACCAGCGATCCGGATGCGCTGGTTCGCGACCTGATGCGCACCGAGGTCGACGCGCTGAGCGCGCACGCTCCAGCCGCCGAAGTCGCGCGCGAATTCGAAAACGACGATCTCGTCAGCGCGGCGGTGGTCGACGAGGAACACAAGGTCATCGGGCGAATTACCGTCGACGACGTCGTCGACGTCATCCGCGACGAGGGCGACCACTCGATCATGGGCATGGCCGGGCTGTCGGAAGAGGAGGACATGTTCTCGCCGGTACTCGAAACCAGCCGCCGGCGCGGTATCTGGCTCGGCATCAATTTACTGACCGCGTTTCTCGCCGCCTGGGTCATCGGATTTTTCGAGGATATCCTCGACCAGGTGGTTGCGCTCGCGATCCTGATCACGATCGTGCCGAGCATGGGCGGCATCGCCGGCTCGCAGACCCTGACCATCGCGATCCGCGGTCTCGCCCTCGGCCAGCTCGGCAGCTCGAACTACCGCTCGCTGATCAACAAGGAGGTTTCGGTCGGGCTGCTCAACGGCCTGCTCTGGGCGCTGGTCGTCGCGACCCTGTCGATCGCCTGGTTCGGCAACTACGCGATCGGCGCGGTGATCGCCTTCGCGCTGATCATCAACCTGATTGCCGGCGCGCTCGCCGGCGCGGTGCTGCCGCTGCTGCTGCGCCAGCTCGGTATCGATCCGGCGATCGCCGGCGGCGTCGTGCTGACGACGATCACCGACGTCGTCGGCATCGTCGCGTTCCTCGGCATGGCGACGCTGGTGCTCGGCTGACGGCGGGTTAGTGCGCCTGGAACTGGCGCAGGACTTGCTGGGTCTGTTCGCCGGCCGCAAGCCCGATATGGTGCAGGTTTTCGGCGTCGATACGCAGCGCGGCGAGCGCGTCGTGATCGAGCTCGAGCAGGTAGCAACTGCCGGTGCTGCCGAGCCGGTTGGTGTTGACCCAGGCGTCGGCAACGTGGATCGCGCAGGCCACGGGCGCGTACTCGCCGCCCTCGCCGGGATCATGGTGGCGCGCGATCGGCGCGCTGATCGACGCCGGCACCTTCCACGAATCCAGCAGGCGCTCGCCGATATCGGCATGGGTATAGCCCAGTAGCTGCTTTTCGAGCGCATACATGCTCTGCCCCTGGATCTGGCGCTGCAGCAGCAAATCGTGCATCAGGCCCGGCATCTTCAGGTACATCGCCAGGCGCCCGATGTCGTGCAGCAAGCCGGGAATATAAAAGGTATCCGCGTTTGGTATTCGCGCCTGCTCGCCGAGCGCGCGCGCCATGACCGCAACCGCGATGCTGTGTTCCCAAAAAGTCGCCATGTTGACGAGGCCGGGCGGTATACCTTCGAAAGCCTTGACCACCGACGTGATCAGTACCAGCTCGCGAATCTGGCGCAGCCCGATCGTGCTGACCGCGCGCTCGATGGTTTCGATCTTCGTGTGAAAGCTGTAGAACGCGCTGTTCGCAACACGCAGCATGCGCGCGCAAAGGTCCGGATCGCTGCGCAGCAGTTCGGCGATATCGTCGGTGCGCGTTGCCGGATCGACGATCGCTTCCTCGAGGCGGTAATAAATGCTGGGCAAGCTGACCAGCTTGTCGACCTGGCTCACCAGCGACGCGAGACCGGCGGTGCCGGCGAGCTCGTTCAGATTGATCGGATTGACACTGGCCATGGATCCTCGGCTCGGCTGCGACGACGGGGACGAGTTCCCCCGTCCCTCTAGTTCGGCCGCCCGCCGCTGTCCTTTAGTCCGACCGGTAGCGCCACGGGCAGGAACCCCGTCGGCGCGCGACAGCGGCGCGACTCGAATTGCGAGCCGCCGGCGCCGACGCCCGGGCCGACTTCGTCGCCCGGCGGGCGCTTTAGCGCCAGCGCGAAGAATAAAAATATTCTATGAACTCCGACGATGAATCATAAATTTTAATACCCGGGTGACGCCACCGCGGCGATGGCGCAACGCGGACTCGAAGGCCGTTATCTGGCGCGGCGAGCGACGACTTATCCACAGCTTATTCCCGGCCTCTCCACAGAAGCATACACAACATAATGTACTTGACCTTGCGCCAAAACACATTATATTGTGTATCTGTTTGGTTATACACACGAACGAATACTACAAGCTGGCAGGCTATTTCCAAACTCTAAAAAGTACAGTTACTTGATCCCGATAGTTAAAAACCACTTTAACTATCGACAGGAAAGAGACCGCCACTACCAACGAGACGCGGATCCAGATCCGGGCAATTGAGGAAAACACGGAACGGGCTTTATTCAATGCAGAACATCGAGTCACCTTTAAACGAAACCGCCGCCACGCCGAGTAAATCCGTCGAAGCCGTCAGCGACGACGGCGACCGAACGCTCGGCAACAAGTACAACGTCGTTCGCCGCAACGGCAAGCTGACCAGTTTCGACAAGAACAAGATCGCGATCGCGATGACCAAGGCATTCCTCGCCGTCGAGGGCGGCCAGGCGGCGGCTTCGAGCCGGGTCCACGAGACCGTCGACAAGCTGACCGCCATGGTCGTCGCCGCGCTGACCCGGCGCATGCCCGACGGCGGCACCTTTCACATCGAGGATATCCAGGATCAGGTCGAGCTCGCGCTGATGCGTAACGGCGAACAAAAGATCGCGCGCGCCTACGTGCTCTACCGCGAGGAGCGTTCACACGCGCGCGCGCGGTCCCGCGCCGAGGACAGCGAGGCGAGTTCCGACGAGGAGCTCATCGAACTGTCGGTCAAATACTCCGACGGCAGCATCGCGCCGCTCGACACCGCGCGCCTGCGCACGATCATCGACGAAGCCTGCGCCGATCTCGAACACGTCAGCGCCGACAAGGTTTACGACGATACCCTGAAGAATCTGTTCGACGGTGTGCCGGCGAAAGACGTCAGCCCGACCGTGGTCATGAGCGCGCGCGGACTGATCGACCGCGAGCCGGAGTATTCCTACGTCGCCGCGCGGTTGCTGCTCGACGAATTACGCGCCGAGTCGCTCGCGTTTCTCGGTGACGGCGCGCCGAATGCGACCTACGCCGAAATGGCCGAACGCTACGGTGAATACTTCGGCAATTACGTCAAGCGCGCCGCCGACGTCGAATTACTCGACCGCGAGCTGCTCAAGTTCGACCTCGAGTATCTCGGCAAGGCGCTGAAGCCCGAGCGCGACCTGAATTTTACCTACCTCGGCCTGCAGACGCTCTACGATCGCTACTTCATCCACTACCACGATACGCGCTTCGAGTTGCCGCAGGCATTTTTCATGCGCGTCGCGATGGGGCTCGCGATCAACGAGGTCCAGCGCGAGGAACGCGCGATCGAATTCTATAACCTGCTGTCGTCCTTCGAATTCATGAGCAGCACGCCGACGCTGTTCAACTCCGGCACGCTGCGTCCGCAGCTGTCGAGTTGTTATTTGACGACCGTGCCCGACGATCTCGACGGCATCTTCAGCGCGATCAAGGACGACGCGATGCTGTCGAAGTTCGCCGGCGGCCTCGGCAACGACTGGACCCGGGTGCGCGGCATGGGTTCGCACATCAAGGGCACCAACGGCAAGTCGCAGGGCGTCGTGCCCTTCCTCAAGGTCGCCAACGACACCGCGGTCGCGGTCAATCAGGGCGGCAAGCGCAAGGGCGCGATGTGCGCCTATCTCGAGACCTGGCATCTCGACATCGAGGATTTTCTCGACCTGCGCAAGAACACCGGCGAAGAGCGCCGGCGCACTCACGACATGAATACCGCCAACTGGATTCCCGACCTGTTCATGAAGCGCGTCGCCGAGGAGGGTCCGTGGACGCTGTTCTCGCCCTGCGAGGTGCCGGAATTGCACGACCTGGTTGGCAACGAATTCGAGGCCGCCTACGTCGCCTACGAGGCCAAGGCCGACCGTGGCGAAATCAAGAACTTTCGCCGCATTCAGGCGGTCGATCTGTGGCGCAAGATGCTCGGCATGCTGTTCGAGACCGGGCATCCGTGGATGACCTTCAAGGATCCTTGCAACCTGCGCTCGCCGCAGCAGCACGTCGGCGTCGTGCATTCGTCGAACCTGTGCACCGAGATCACGTTGAACACCTCGGACACCGAGATCGCGGTCTGCAACCTCGGCTCGGTCAACCTCGCCGCGCACGTCGACGCAAACGGCCTGAACCTCGAAAAGCTCGAGCGCACGATCAATACCGCGATGCGCATGCTCGACAACGTCATCGATTACAATTACTACAGCGTGCCGCAGGCGCGCACCTCGAACCTGCGTCATCGCCCGGTCGGCCTCGGCATCATGGGCTTCCAGGACGCGCTTTACCGGCAGCACATCCCGTACAGCTCGGAAGCCGCGATCGAGTTCGCCGACGAATCGATGGAGGCGGTCAGCTACTACGCGATCCAGGCGTCGACCCAGCTCGCCGACGAGCGCGGTCCCTATTCGAGCTTCCAGGGTTCGCTGTGGAGTCAGGGCATACTGCCGATCGACTCGGTCGAGAAACTGCGCGATGCGCGCGGCGAATACCTGCAGCAGGACAACAGCGCGCGGATGAACTGGGACAGCCTGCGCCAGCGCGTCACGAGCATCGGCATGCGTAACTCGAACACGATGGCGATCGCGCCGACCGCGACGATTTCGAATATCTGCGGCGTCAGCCAGTCGATCGAACCGATCTATCAGAACCTGTTCGTCAAGTCGAACCTGTCGGGCGAGTTTACCGTCGTCAATCCCTACCTGGTCGAGGATCTCAAGGCGCAGGGCCTGTGGGACGACGTCATGGTCAACGACCTCAAGTACTACGACGGCAGCGTGCAGCACATCGATCGCGTCCCCGACGACCTGAAGGCGATTTACGCGACCGCCTTCGAGATCGATTCGCGCTGGCTGGTCGAAGCCGCGTCGCGCCGGCAGAAGTGGATCGACCAGGGCCAGTCGCTGAATCTCTACATGGCCGAGCCGTCGGGCAAGAAGCTCGACAACCTGTACAAGCTGGCCTGGGTACGCGGCCTGAAGACGACCTACTACCTGCGCTCGCTCGGCGCGACCGCGGTAGAAAAGACTTCGACCCCGGAACCGCAGGCCGAGCCCGAACCCGAACCCCAGGTATGTTCGATCCTCGATCCGGATTGCGAAGCCTGTCAATAACGTGCTGTTGAATAAGTGGAAGGAGATGACCGATGCTGAACTGGGATGAACCCCTGACCCCGCAAGCGCCGCGCGCGCCGGAACCCGCGCTCGAACCGGTTGCGCCGGACCCGGCGCCGGCCGTCGCGCCGCCACCGGTCGCGGAGGCGCGCGTCGACAAGGTCGCCGAGCCGGTGGAAATGCCGAAGGCGGCCAAGCCGATCAATCCCGAGGACAAGCGCGTCGTCAACGGCCTGACCGACATCAATCAGCTCGCACCGTTCAAATACCCGTGGGCCTGGGAATATTTCCTCAACGCCAACCGCAACCACTGGACGCCGCTCGACATCAACATGACGCAGGACGTGCACGATTACCTGCACAAGTTGACGCTCGAGGAACGCCACGTCTACGAGAACGTGCTGTCTTACCTGACGACCTCGGACATCCTCGCGATGCGCAACATCGGTCTCGCGGTGATGGAAAAGATGTCGGCGCCGGAACTGCAGATCTACCAGGCGCGCCAGGTCTACGAGGAAGCGATGCATACCTGGACTTACCAGCACTGCATCGAAACCATCGGCCTCGACCAGGGCGAGATCTACAACCGTTACCGGGTCGTGCCCGAGATCTACCACAAGATTCAGATGTGCAACGAGCGCCTCGATTCGGTGCTGCGTCCGGACATCGACCTCAACGACCGCGACGAGCTCGAGAACTTCGTCCTCGCCTACACCTTTTTCGCCGGCGTGTTCGAAGGGACCTGGTTCTACAACGGTTTCAGCCCGGTCTTCGCGCTGCAGCGGCGCGGCCTGATGAAGGGCACGGCCGAGCAGTTGCAATACATCATGCGCGACGAGGTCCTGCACGCGTCCTTCGGCATCCGCGTCTGCAACCAGATCGTGCAGGAAGAGAACATCAAGCTCGACCCGAAGGTGATCCAGCAGATGTGGGAAGAAGCCGAAGCCGCCGAGCAGCAGTACGCCGATTTCCTGTTGCCCGATCCGATTCTCGGCTACAGCGCGAAAGATCACATCGCGCAATTCCGCTTCATTGCCAATCGCCGCGCCAACAAACTGCACCACAAGATTCCCTTCCCGGGCGCCGAGAACGCGTTGCCGTGGCTCGACGAGCAGGCGAACCTGAAGAAGGAAAAGAACTTTTTCGAAACCCGCGTCACCGAGTACCAGACCGGAGGCGCGCTGAACTGGGATTAAACGAATGAGGTAGAACCGGATTAGTGTTACACGCGCTCTTCGGTTGTAACCTTGGGCCAGGCAGGGGAATCCCCCAATTCCACTGCCTGGCCTTTTTTATGACCGCCGCCCGACACCCGCTTGATATCGTCCGCTAAGCCGCCTACCTTGTCACCCCATGAAATTCGGTATCACCAGCTGCCTGCTGCTATTCCTGTTCGCAGAGACCATCCGCGCCGATGACGTCCTGCCCGAAACGGTGGCGTTGCTCGAACGCGAACAAATGAGTCGGTTGGCCGTCGTGCAAGCGAAACCCGGCGTTTCGATCGACCGGTTCCGCAGCGATGGCTGCAGCGGCGGCCTGTCCGCGGCCTGGCAGTTTCTCGCCGGTACCTCGCCGGATTTTGCGCGCACCGCCGGCGACCTGCCGCCGTGGGAACACTGTTGCGTCGAGCACGACCGCCACTACTGGCGCGGCCTGGCCGAAAACGGATTCGAGAAACGGCTCGCCGCCGACCGCGAACTGCGTGCCTGTGTGCTGCGCACGGGCGACACCGAACAGTACCGGCTGGCGGAAAAACTCGGATTGTCGCCGCGCGAGGTGCGCGAGGCCTTCGACGTGGTCGGCGATATGATGTTCCGCGCGGTGCGGCTCGGCGGCGGTCCCTGCACGGGTTTACCGTGGCGCTGGGGCCACGGCTGGCCCGAATGCGCGCCCGACCTCGAAACGCTGGCCGAGGATCCGGTAATCGAGACCCTGCTGCCCGATTGAAACGGCTTCAGCCGTCGTTGCGGCGGCGCACCTCGGTCATGAAGCGGTCGCGGATCACGACCGGATCCGTATCGATGACCGGTACCGGGATATTGCCCGATTCGCACTTGCAGACGATGATCGTCATGCGCCCCGCCGCCAGCGCCTCGCGCATGACGTCGGCACATTCCTCGGCCTGGCATTCGATTACGTTTTCGCAGCCGCAGGCGCGCGCGACTTCGGTGAGCGAAGTCTTTTTGCCGGCGTAGGTGGGCTGGTCGCCAGTCGAGCCGTAACTGCCGTTGTCGACGATCAAAAGAATGAAATTGTCGGCGACATTGTTGGCGATCGTCGGCAGGGTTCCGAGGTTGGTCAACACCGAACCGTCGCCGTCGATCGCGATTACCGTGTCGCGCTGGGCCAGCGCGAGACCCAGGCCGATCGACGACGCCAGCCCCATCGTGCCGAGCATATAGAAATTACTCGGCTGATCGTCGAGCAGATGCAATTCCTGACTGGGCAGGCCGATGTTGCAAACCACGAGCTTGTCGGAGATCAGCGGGATCAGGGTTTTCAGTACGTCGCTGCGAATCATCTCAGGCCCCCTGCCAGAAACTGGCGTCGGTCAGGATCGCGGCCGGCTTTTTGCTCATGAAGCAGTGCTTCAGGATCGCGTCGAGCTCGTCGACGTCGCCCGGCCGGTGAAAGTGGTAAGTCGGAATCAACAGTCGGTCGAGCAGGGCCTTGGTGTGCAGCGCCATCTCCACCTGGCAGGCGACTTTTTCGCCGAGTTCGCCGCGGTAACTGATCAGCATCGGCAGCGGGATGTGGTAGTACTGGATCAGCGTCACTAGCGTGTTGATCGTGACCCCGATCGCGGTGTTCTGCATGATGATCGCGGCGCGCTGCCCGCCCATGAAGGCGCCGGCGCACAACCCCATGCCCTCGTCTTCCTTGTTGCACGGCACGTGATGAATCCGCTCGTGGGCATCGATCTGTTCGATGACGCCGGCGAGCTGCTTGCAGGGTACGGTGGTCACGAATTCGACGCCGTTCTCGACGAAGTCCGTGGTTATTTTTTCATTGACCGACACGATCGGGGTCCTCTTCTGGTCGCTGACAGATTCGCGCCATGATGCCACAACCCACGATCCAATAGCACATTTAATCCCCGGATTGTTATTCCGCCGGGATCGGTCACCATCTTCACGCTCCCCGCCTGGTGCACTTGGCGGCCTCGCCGCCCTGTCGTTCAGGCAGGCGGCGGCTGGCAGCCGGGACAAAAGTACATCTTGCGGCCGCCGGCGCTCGACCAGTCGATTTCGGCACCGCAGTAGTGGCAGGCCTCGCCGGCCCGACCATAGGTATTGAAACGATACTGCTCGCGCCGCCGCAGACCCGCCGCCCGCAGCCGTTTGACCAGCGACGGCGGATTGACGATTCCACCGGTGCGATAGGAGCGCTCGGTGAGCTCGACGATCGCGCGCGCCAGCCGGCGCAGTTCGCGGTGACTGCACTGTACCGGTCTTATTGCCGGATGCAGGCGCGCACGGGTCAGGATCTCGGCGCGCAGGTAGTTGCCGAGCCCGGCGACGAAGCCCTGGTCGAGCAGCAACCCGGCCAGCATCCGCCCCCGCCAGGCCGGTGACTCGAGCCGCGCGAGCACGGCGTCGACACCCGGGCGATCGGTCAGCAAATCCGGCCCCAGGCGGGCGAGAAACGGGTGCGCTTCGAGCGCATCGAATCGCAGCACGTCGATCTCGGATGCGCTGTAGAGCAGCGCGCTGGCGTGCCGGTTGCGGATCTCGAGCCGCAGCTGGCGACCGGTTACGGGCGTGGCATCGGCGGCGCCGACGAACCAGCGGCCATAGAGCTGGTTATGACTGTAAATCACCCAGCCGTTATCGAATCGGGTCAAAATCGCCTTGCCGCGCGACTCGACCGCGATCACCCGCCGCCCGCGCAGTCGCGCCTGGTAGCCGCGCAGACGCGCGAAGGCGAATTCGACCGCGGTGGTCTTGCGCCCGACGAGGGCGGTGGCAAGCTCATCGGCGGCGCGTCTGATTTCGGGACCTTCGGGCAAATCGGATTACTCGGCGAGCGAGGGCGCTATTGTCGGGCAGGCTGCCGCCGACATCAATCGGCGCGGTCCCGAATAGTTGCAGAAAACGGCTGTTTTACACTCAAGATCGAACCGCCGAAGCCGATAAACCCGGGAAACGTCCGGCAGCGACGCACCCGGACGATTCGAGATTTCACTAACAGCGTCGCGCAAACCGGGTAATTGCGGATGGAGTCGATGTCGAAAATCAATCGCACCGTATTGATTGTGCTGCCCTTCTTCATGATCGCGATCGCGCTCGCGACCTGGCAGCTGGTTTCCTATGGCCAGCAACGCACCGTCGAGTTCCAGGCGATCAAGCTGGCCGAGATCATCGCACGTCAGGCCGCGAGTGCGCGCTCGGTCTATGCCAAACATATCGTCGGCAAGCTCAAGCAGGACGGATTGGGCGCGCATATCGATTCGCACGAAAAACCGGGTTACGTCCCCTTGCCGGCTCAGTTCCTGAAGCTCTTCGGCGAGCAGGCCAGTCGCGAGAGCGACGGCCTGTTTCGTTACCAGCCGCTCAGCAAGTGGAACCTGGAGCCAACCCAGGGGCTCGACGATGAATTCAAGCGTTGGGCATGGCAGGAACTCGAAAAGCAGGATCGTGCGGCTCCCCGCCAGCCGATCGACTGGCAACCGGTGTGGCGATTCGAAGAAGTCGACGGCGTCAAGACGCTGAAGTATCTGCGCGCCGATCCGGCATCGGCCGAATCCTGCGTGCAGTGTCACAACGCGCACGAATCACAGCCGGAAATCGTCGCGCGACGACTCGCGGCCGGACTCGAACCCGGCAAGCAATGGCAGCTGCACCAGCTGCTCGGCGCGATCCAGGTCAGCATACCGCTGCAGAAAGTCGTTGCCCTCGCCGCCCGGCACACCAATGTAACGACCTTCATCATCATCTCGATATTCGGCGTCGGACTGCTGGTCATCGCATTTTTCATCGTCCGAGACCTGATGCGCACGCAGCAGGCGGCCGCCGAGATGTCTTACCGGGCCAATCACGACGACCTGACCGGACTTGCCAGCCGCCACGCCTTCGAGCAGCGCGCGCAACAGCTGCTCGCGCGCGCGCAGGAAGACGACAGCCACCACGCGCTGCTATTCCTCGATCTCGACCAGTTCAAGGTCGTCAACGATACCTGCGGTCACATCGCCGGCGACGAACTGCTCTGCGAAATCGCCGAGACGATGAGTCGCAACGTCCGTAGCAGCGACATGCTGGCGCGGCTCGGCGGCGACGAATTCGGCGTCCTGCTCGAGGGTTGCGATATCGACAACGCCTACGAGCGCGCGGAAAAGCTGCGCAAGGCGATCCGCGAAATTCGTTTCACCCAGGGTAACCGGCGCTTCGAAATCGGCGTCAGCATCGGACTGGTCGCGGTCGACAACGACAGCGACGACGTCACCGCGGTCATGAGTCTCGCCGACCTCGCCTGTTACACCGCCAAGGACGAGGGGCGTAATCGCATCAAGGTCTACTCGGACACCGATACCCAGGTCAACGTGCGGCAGGAAGAAATGGATTGGGCCTCGCGCTTCAACCGCGCGATCGAGGAGGGCCGGCTCAAGCTTGCGATCCAGCGCTCCGCGAGCCTGTCGCGCGCCAGCAACGGCACCCGCTACTCGGAAATCCTGTTGCGCATGGTCGACGTCGACGGCGAGCCGGTGCCGACCGCGGCATTCGTCAGCGCCGCCGAACGCTACCACTTCATGCCGAGTATCGACCGCTGGGTCGTCGGCAGCGTGTTGTCGATGATTCACTGCCGGCAATTGAAGCTCGACGCCGGCGAGATCATCGCGATCAATTTGTCCGGCATCTCGATCAACGAAACCGACTTCCTCGATTACGTGGAGCAGGAGTTCAGGCGCATGCCCGACGTTTCACCGACGCAAATCTGTTTCGAAATTACCGAAACCGCCGCGATCGGCAACATTTCGAGCGCGCAGGCATTCATCACCAAGCTGCGCAAGCTGGGCTGCAAGTTCGCACTCGACGATTTCGGTTCAGGCCTGAGCTCGCTCGCTTACCTCAAGAACCTGAACATCGATTTTCTCAAGATCGAGGGCAGTTTCGTTCGCGACATGCTCGACGACCCGCTCGACCAGGTGGTCGTCGAAGCGGTCAGCCTGATCGGCAAGCGCGCCAATATCGCGACCATCGCTGAGTGGGTCGAGAACGAGGCGCTACTCGAGGCGGTCAAGGCCATGGGCATCGATTTCGCCCAGGGATTCGGCATCCACAAACCCGAAATCATCGACCTGCCGAGCGGCGAGGCCGAAATACAGCCGATGTTGCGGCGACGCGAGGCCTGAGCACCGGCCGGGCCGGCCGCTAAACCGATTGCTCCTGCTCGAACCAGACGAAAAACTCGAGCTCCTCGTAGAACTCGAGTTCATCCTCGTCGGTGATGACGACCAGGTCGTCGACCTCGACCCGTGGCAAGCCGTTTTCGCCAAATTGCGGATAAATCCAGACGCCGAAGACGAGCAGCAGCGCCGCCAGCGCGGTGGCCGGTATCCAACGACGCGAACCGGAGGGACGCCGGCCATCGAGCGCCGCATGGCGCGCAGCCTGCAGGGCTTCGCGAGTCGGCCGGTCGATCGTTTGCCGGTTCAGGATTTTACGCAGACGTCCTGCGAATCGTTCGTCGCTACTCATGTCGATCTCCCAGTGATTCGTCTCCCAGCAAGCTACGCAGCTGGGCGAGTGCCCGGGCATAGTGCGTTTTAACACTATTCTCGGAAATTGAAAGCGCATATGCGGTTTCACGCGTGCTCAGCTCCTGCCAGGCGCGCAGCAAAAAGGCTTGCTGTTGTCTCAGCGGCAACCGTGCCATCGCGTGCAGCACCCGCGTCAGGCCCTCGTCGGCGAGCGCCTGGCATTCGGCCGAGACCTCGACCGCCGCGCCGTCAGGATCGCCCGTTTGCCACGGCAGCAAGTTGACGAGCAGGCGGCGAAATTTCTGTTTGCGGTACCAGTCTCGGACGCCATTGTGCAGGATCCGGTTGAACAGCGGGCCCCATTCATCCGGATTGCGATTGCAGTAATGCTGCACGAGCTTGAGCATGCTCTCCTGCACCAGCTCGAGCGCATCCTGCCGATCGCGCGTCAGCGTCATGGCCATCAGGAAGGCCCGCTGCTCCGAATCGCGCAGAAAGCCATCCATCGCCTGTCGCGTCCGCTCGTCCATCGATTCATATGACCCATCGCAAGCCGAGCCTCAGGCCGATGTCTTCATCGTCGCCCGGTACCGATATCGCCAACAGGTAGCCGAGCTTATCGTCGGCCCAGTGCTGCCAGCTGAGGGTCATCGTATCGTTGCTCGAATCGTCGATCGCCGCGTGATCGTGCCACAACAGGATCGAGTAATCGTTATTCGGGTCGCCGCGGCCGACCAGCAGGAATGTGTACTCGGATACCAGCAGCGAGCTATGCGCCAGCGCCGATGACTTGACGATGAACTGCGCGAACACGCTCTCGCCGAGCACGCTCAAATCGTCGGCGTAATCATAGCGTTGCCGCGCCACTTCCCAGTACCAGTCGAGGTCTTGCCAGCCGATGCGCAGGCCATAGCCCGATACGTCGGTTTCGAAACGGTCCGGAAGGCTGACGGGCAGGAAGTCGGAAATTTCGTCGCGCGTAAAGACCAGCAGATCGCCGTCTTCGAAATGCAGGCGGGCATGCCAGTCTCCGCGCCGGAGATTGAATCCGATTCCGAGAGTTTCCTTTTCGAGTTCGTCGTCATTACCTTCGAAGAAATGCATCAGCTCCAGGTCGAGCATCGTCGACAGTTCCAGCCACACGCGGCTCGCCAGCAGCAGGTTGTCGAATTCGTCCTCGCCGTCGGATAGCTCGCTTGTGGCGTAGTCGCCCTGGAAGCCGGACGCCGGGCCGAGCGGCAGGCCGAGACCGGCGGCGGCACCGAGCTCGCCGGAATCCTCGACGCTGACCTCGAGGCCCAGATATCCCGGGTCGACGGCGTCGAGCCCGATCCATTCTTCGGCCGCGGCGCAACCACAGGCCAGCGGGCCGAATGCCAGCAACGCGACGGGTATTGCCCTCATCAGCCGTCGCCGCGCCGGTCTCGCAAATGCTTGAGCCAGCGGTGGCGTTGTTCGGGCGTCAACTGCCGCCATCGCTGACGCAGTTGCTTGCGCTTGTCCGGCGACAGGCTCTTGAAGCGCTCGAACGCACGGCGGATGCGGGCTTTCTGCTCCGGCTCGAGACGCTGGAATTGCTGGTAGCGATGCTTGATTGCGTCGCGCTGATCGGGACTGAGCCGCTGCCAGCGTTTGAATCGTTCGCGCACCACGGCACGTTCGTCCGGCGACATCTGCTGCCAGCGCTCGGCGCCGCGCAATAATCGCGCGCGGCGTTCGGCGTCGAGTTCGCTCCAGCGTGGCTCGAAAGGTTTGAGGATGCGCTGCTGCTCGCGACTCAACTCGTCCCAGGCCTGGGCCGGGGCCAGCCCCGGCCAGGCCAGCAGCAGCACGCCGAAACTGGTTAACAGCCACCGGAACGGCTTACGATCAGAATTCATTGATGATCTCCCTGTTTGCGTTGCGCCATGTCCCGCAGCGCGTGATGTTCGAGGAGGTCCCAGGTTTCGTCGTCCAGCGGCCCGAGGTCGCCGAGGAACTCGAGCAGCTCGGCCGACGGTAAATCGGCGTCGGCCGACGAACCGCCGTCGGCCACCGACGAAAGCGGAAAGCAAAACCAAAGCAGGGCGCAAAGCGCAACACGCACGAACAATTCCCCCGTCCGGAGACGGGGGAATTGTAGCAAGCCGCGCGCGCCGGTCACTGTGATCGGTTTAGCGCGTAATGCGCGTTACGAGCTGGCGCGCCGCGAGACGCAGGCCCGTCGAATCGTATTGACCCTTGGCGATCACGAACAGGACTTGCGCTTCGCCCGCGAGCCGCGCGTGCAACGCCGCCTGGTAAGCGTCCCAGTCGAGATAGACGTCGACCCGCCGACCCTGGACGATCGCGTAAATCCCGTGCTCGCCGGCCGGC
Organism: Gammaproteobacteria bacterium; assembly: GCA_041569645.1. Lineage (GTDB taxonomy): Bacteria > Pseudomonadota > Gammaproteobacteria. Next base: position 7,898 of record JBFFXR010000023.1, on the reverse strand, counting down.
TCGATGAACGGCACCGCGGGCAGGCTGGCGATGTCGGTGACGATGCCCGCCTGTTTCAGATAGTGGCGCGTGGCCGAGACCAGCTCGAGCTGCAGGCCGGTGTCGTCGAGGCTCACGATCGCGGTCGGGCTGCCCGCGGGCCCGTAGGCCATGATCATCCTGGTCGGCAATGCGCCGAGATCGATGACCGTCTTGGCCTCGAAATCGAGCGGCGCGCTGCCGAACGGGGTCGGAAAACCGTTGACCCGCACCGGTTCGGCCAGCGCGAGACTGCCGAGTACGAGCGCGCCGGTATCGATTTGATACTGTTCCGGATCGGCGTCGTGCCACGGATCGATGCCGGTGCCGGCGAAGTTGTAGCGACCTACCCAGCGACGATTGACGTACTGCAGATCGACCTCCAGCGGCGATACCGAAGCGACCAGGCCGGAAACCTGGCTGTAGCGCATGCGCACGAGGCCTTCGCCGGTCGCGTTCATCGTGCTGCCGTCGTCCGACATGACGCCGAGAACCGTGACCTTCTGGCCAACGCTGATATCGCCGATTACGTGGTGATTGCCCGGGTTGCCCTGCTTCGTGACCCTGGTTTCGGCATCGATCAGTACCTCGATTTCGTCATTGAAGCTGAAATGCCCGTCGTCGAATTCGATCGTCGCACCGATGACCGTCAGAGTGTTGTCGACACGCGCGACGACGCTTCCCTTGAGCACGTCCTTCTCGCCCCAGGGCACGCTGCTGCCGGCATAAACCTGGTGGGCAACGTAGCGCCGCGCGCGAAAATGGAAGGTACCGAGCGACACTACCGGCGTCAGACCGCTTTGCTGCGCCAATACCGCGAGGCCCTCGCTCTGGTTGTAAGCCACGCCGTCGATCTCGAACACGGTTTCGCCGTTGGTATGCGCGCTGATCTTGCCGAAGTCGCGATGCCGGACGCGAAATGGCCGGACGTAGACGTCGAAGCTGCCCGCGTCAGGCTGCACGCGCCCCAGCAGGCCGCGCAGCCGTTGCGTCTTGTCTTCCTCGAGCAGCGTGTTGGCGAGCAGGACCGGGTTGACCGTCAACGTCGCCGACTGGCCATTGATCGTGACCTCGTTGGAGGCTTCGAGGTCGAAATCGAGCGTTATCGCGGCCGGCACTCCGGGCTTGATCTGGAAGCCGCTGTGCTGGTTGAACATCACGTCGACCGTGATTTCGCCGAGCGGATTGCCTGACTCGTCGAGCGCCTGGGCCGGAATCGAGTTGCCATTGGCGTCCTCGACCGTAATCAGCGCGTTGCCGTAATCGAGAGTGATTTCGGCCTGCTTGTAGGTTCCCACCGGTACGGTCGCGGTCGACAGGAATTCGGTCACCTCGACGTATTGCGAAAAATCCAGCCGCACCGTGTTCGGCAGGGTTTCGACGATCGCGCCGTTCGCCTTGTGCAGCGTCAGGCTGACGACATCGACGGTGTAATGATTGAAATCACCCTCGGCGTCGGTCAGCGATATCGTCAGCTCGGCGGTTTCATCGGCACCGCCATCGTCGCCGCCGCCGCTGCCGCCGCAAGCCGCGAGCGCGAGCGCCAGCAACCACGGCATGGCCCACCACAGCGGGCGTTTGAATTCGATCCTGGTCATGGTGTTTTCCCCGATTCGGTTATCGTTACGGCCAATAACGATCGGCGCGCGAATCGGTTGACAGGCGACACGAATTTTTTGGTTTCGCGAAACCCTTGATCGGCGGCGACATCGGTTATACTGCGCGCCAACGGACGATTAACCGGCATGACGCATCCTCTGACCCGAACGATCGGCAAGCTGCTCAAGGCCGAACCGCGCGAGCTTCCGGCGCTGGCGGCCTCCTTCGCCTTCGTGTTCGTGCTGATGGCGGCCTATTACGTGCTGCGCCCGGTGCGCGACGCGATGGCAAGCGACTGGAGCGACGCCGAGCTGAGCTGGCTGTGGACGCTCAACTTCTTCCTCAGCGCCGGCGCCGTGCTGCTTTACGGCGCGGTAGTTTCGCGCAGCGCACCGCGGCGCCTGGTGCCGGGTGTCTACCTCTTCTTCGCCGCGTCCTTCGTGTTGTTTTACTTCGGCACCCGGGTGCTCGGCGACACGCGCCTGCTCGACCAGGCGTTCTACGTGTGGGTCAGCTTCTTCGCGCTGTTCCACGTATCGGTATTCTGGAGTTTCATGGCCGAGCGTTTTTCGCGCGAGCAGTCGCGCCGTCTGTTCGCGCCGATAGGGGCCGGCGCCAGCATCGGCGCGGTGCTCGGCCCGACCGTGCCGCTGCTGTTCGGCGAACGGCTCGGCGTCTACAACCTGTTGCTGCTGGCGGCGCTGTTGCTGTGCCTGATCCTGCCGCTGATCGTTTATCTCGAGCGCGAATCGGCCGCCGCCGCGGCGCACGACAATGGCGCGCGCGGCGGCTACTCCGGCGCGATCGGCGGCCGCTTCATCGACGGCTTCGTCGACTTGCTCGGCCAGCGCTTTCTGCTGGCGATCGCACTGTTCATTCTGCTCTATACGCTGATGAGCACCTTCGTTTACTTCGAACTGAAGAACCTGCTGGCCGAATTCGACCGCGCGACGCGGGCGCGCTACTGGGCCGGTATGGATCTCGCCGTCAATACGCTGGCGATCCTGACCGCACTGTTCGCGACCGGGCGCATCGCGACGCGTCTCGGTCTCGCGGTAACGCTGGCATTGATTCCGGCCTTGCTGGTCGCCGGCTGGCTCACGGTCGCGCTGGCCCCCGGCGTCATGCTGCTGGTCGGGTTGCAAATCCTGCGCCGCGCCGGTAATTACGCGATCACCAAGCCCGGGCGTGAAATGCTGTTCACCGCGGTCGGCCGCGAAACCCGTTTCAAGACCAAGCCGGTCATCGACATCGTCGTCTATCGTGGCGGGGACGTGCTCGCGAGCTGGGTCTACACCGCGCTGGCGCAAGGAATCGGCCTCGGACTCGGCGCGATCGCCGCGGTCGCCGCGACGCTCGCGACCCTGTGGATGCTGGTCGGGATATTTCTCGGCCGGCGTTTCGACCGCAAGACGGCCTTACCCGAGGCGGCTACCGAAGGAGCGATACCATGACGATCGAACATCGCGGCGTAACGCGACGCCGCTTTCTCGAGGCGGCCGGCGCGGCCTCCCTGCTGGCGCTGTGCCCGCCCGGCGCGAGGGCCGATGACGTGATTCGCAAGACCATTCCCTCGAGTGGCGAACGAATCGCCGTCATCGGCATGGGCACGTCGCGCACCTTCGAAGTCGAGCCGGACGCGAACGAGCTCGAGCCGCTGGTCGGCGTCATGCGTGCATTCTTCGCCGGCAACGGCCAGCTGATCGATTCGTCACCGATGTACGGCAGCGCCGAAAGCGTGATCGGCAAACTGCTCGAACGGGTCGACAGCGAAGGCTTGTTCACCGCGACCAAGGTCTGGACCAACGGCCGCGAAAGCGGCATACGGCAAATGCAGCGCTCGCGCGAGCGCATGGGCGTCGAGCGCATCGACCTGATGCAGATTCATAACCTGCGCGACTGGCAAGTGCACCTCGAGACGCTGCGCGACTGGCAGCAGCAGGGCCGTATCCGCTACATCGGCATTACGACTTCGCACGGGCGCTACCATCGCGAACTCGAGCGAATCCTGCTCGAAGAACCGCTCGACTTCGTGCAGTTCAGCTACAACATCGTCGATCGCGATGCCGAGCGCCGGCTGTTGCCGATCGCCGCCGAGCGCGGCATTGCGACGCTGATCAACCGGCCTTACCAGCGCGGCAGCCTGTTTCGTCGCGTGCGCGGCAAGCCGATGCCGGACTGGGCGGCGGAGATCGATTGCGCCAGTTGGGGGCAATTCTTTCTCAAGTATATCGCCGCGCATCCGGCGGTGACTTGCGTGATTCCCGCGACATCGAAAGCCAAACACATGGTCGACAACATGGGCGCCAACCGCGGCCGGCTGCCCGACGCGGCGCTGCGCCGGCGGATGCAGGAATTCGTCGCCACGCTGTGATCGGACCGGGACGCCCGCCGCGCCCCCGCCCGCGTTGTCCTACGAGAACGCCGCGCCCGGCTTGGAGCCGAAAGCCTTGAGAATTTTCGCCAGCGGGCAAAAGCCGGTGAACGATGCCTGCACCAGGTTGGCGCCGACGAAGGCGGTCAGGAAAAGCCAGTAGACGTGATGCAATTGCGACAGCCCGAGGCTCAGTAAAATCATGCTGCCGGCAAACAACATGACCAGTCGATCGATACTCATCGGTAATCTCCGTTGACGATTGAATTACTGCCGACAGCTTAACAATATTAGAAAATTCTAATATTGATCTCGATCAATTCGATCGTAAGCGAATCGCGGCAGCAATTACCACAAGGCGCCGGCGTTGAGCTGAATGTCTTCCATCGTGATGCCGAGCGCTTCGTCGCGGCACAGAAATGCCGCCAGCGCGGCGAGTTCCCCGGGTTGCACGAGGCGTTTTTGCGGCTGCTGCGCGACGATCTCGGCGATTTCGTCGTCGACGCTGCGGCCGTTGTTGCGCGCCTGGATCGCCATGCTCGCATCCATCATGTCGGTCTGCACCCAGGTCGGGCTGATCACGACCGAGCTGACGCCGTGCGGCGCGCCCTCGAGCGCGACCGCGCGGGAAAGACCCAGCAGGCCCGACTTCGACGCGCAGTAAGCCGCGTGATCGTCGGTCGCGACGCGCGCCGCGGTCGAGCCGATGTTGATGATGCGGCCCCACTTGCGCTCGATCATCGTCGGCAGGCAGGCGCGGATCATCCGGAACGGCCCCGACAGGTTGATGTCGATGACGTCGAGCCAGGCTTCGACGTCGTGGCCGCAAACGTATTGATGCGTCGAAATGCCGGCCGAATTGACGAGAATGTCGGCCGGCCCCTGCGCCTGCCCGACCGCGTCGACGAAGGTCTCGACGCTGGCGAGGTCGGCGACGTCGAGCGGATGATAGAAAACCGCATCGCTCGCGGCTTCGAGCTCGGCGAGCGCATCCCCGAGCTTGCGCCGGCCGCCGACCGCGACCGCGGCGCCGCGCTCGGCCAAGGCCAGCGCGATCGCCTTGCCGATGCCGGTCAGGCCGCCGGTGACGATCGCGACGCGACCGTCGAGATAGCGCTCGACGGCTACCATTCGCCGGTGGTCGACATCGACTTCCAGGGTTCGGCCGGCGGCAACGGATCGCCCTTTTGCAGCAACTCGATCGAAATTTTGTCCGGCGAGCGGAAAAACGCCATGCGGCCGTCGCGCGGCGGCACGTTGATCGTGATGCCGGCGTCCATCGCCTTCTGGCACATTTCGTAGACGTCGTCGACGGCAAACGCGAGGTGGCCGAAATTACGCCCGCCCTGGTAAACCTCGCCGTCCCAGTTGTAGGTCAGCTCGAGAATCGGCGCGCGCTCGGTTTCGACCACGTCGAGATCTTCCGGCGCGGCAAGGTAGACCAACGTGTATTCGCCTTGCTTGTCCTCGTAACGATCGACCTCGACGAGGCCGAGCAGGTCACGGTAAAAACCGAGCGATTCGTCGAGGTCGTGCACGCGCACCATCGTATGCAGGTATTTCATGTCGAATCCAGGATGAGAAACCGCCCGGATTATCGCACAGCGGCGAACACTGGTCAGCAGCACCGGATTTCTCTACCATCGGATAAAATTCTCGGGCCGATGCCATGAAATTCAATCCCAACGTGCTCGATTGCGCCGCCGCGCCGATCGCCGAAGCCTGGTCCTGGGTGCAAAACCCCGATTCCGAACGTCTGCTCGACATGTGCCAGGCGGTGCCGGCACACCTGCCGCCGCAAGAGTTGCGCGACTACCTCGGCGATGCGATCAAGGCCGGCGAAGGCGCGACCTATACCGATATCCGCGGCATTGTGCCGTTGCGCGAGGCGCTCGCGGCCAACATCGGCGAGCGCTACCGGGGCTCGGTCGACGCCGACGACATCCTGATCACGGCCGGCTGCAACCAGGCTTTCTGCTCGGTCATCGACACCCTGTGCCAGGCGGGCGACGAGGTCATCGTGCCGTTGCCTTGTTATTTCAATCACCAAATGTGGTTGTCGACCCGCGCGGTGGTGCCGCGCTACCTGTCGTTCAATGCCGAGACGGCGATGCCCGATCCGGACGAGGCACGCGGCCTGATCAACGAGCGCACGCGCGCGATCCTGCTGGTTACGCCGAACAATCCGAGCGGCGCGATCTACTCGGCCGAGCGCATCGGCGAATTCTTTGCGCTCGCGCGCGAGCATGGCATCGCGCTGCTCACCGACGAGACCTACCGCGACTTCATCGACTTCGATACCCTGCCGCACCGGCTGTTCGCCGATCCGGACTGGCGCGACACGCTCGTGCACCTCTACAGCTTCTCCAAGGTATTCAGCCTGACCGGCTTTCGCACCGGCGCGGTCGTCGCGAGCCCGGCGTTGATCGAGCAGCTGAAAAAGGTGCAGGATTGCACCGCGATCTGCGCACCGCATGCCGGCCAGCTCGCCGCGCTCTACGGGCTGCGCCATCTCGACGTATGGAAGCGCGAGAAGGCCGACGAGCTCGCGCGCCGCGCGGTCGCAATCCGCGCAGCCTTCGATCATCCGGACCTGCGCTACCGGCTGGTCAGCGCCGGCGCCTACTTCGCCTATATCGAGCACCCGTTCGATGCGCCCGCGCGGCAGGTCGTCAAGCGTCTGATCGAGGAACAGGACATCGTCAGCCTGCCGGGGTCGTATTTCGGCCGCGAGCAGGAGCAATTCATTCGCTTCGCCTTTGCCAACGTGCACGAGCGGCATTTCGAAGACGTCGTCGCGCGGCTGATCGCGACGCAAACCGACTGAGGTGCCGGCATGAGCAAGGCGCTCCGCGGCGGCTGCCTGTGCGGCCGCGTACAATACGAGGTCAGCGGCCCGTTCGATCGGTTTCACCTGTGCCACTGCAGCCAGTGCCGGCGTTCGACCGGCTCGGCGCACGCGGCCAACCTGTTCACCGACCCCGAACGCCTGCGCTGGCTCGCGGGCGAAGACCTGGTACAGCGCTTCACGCCCGACGAGCCGGACATGATCTCGAAGTGCTTTTGCCGCCACTGCGGTTCGCTGGTGCCGTACACGAGCCTGAAGAGCGGACGCCTGGTCGTGCCGGCCGGCAGCCTCGTCGACGACCCCGGGCGCGCGCCGGACGACAACATCTTCTGGCGCGACCGGGCCTCGTGGTACGACGCCGGTCTCGTCGCGCCGCGCGTCGCGCAGGAGCCAGGCGAATGAACCTTGGCAAGCCGCAGCAGTCTGACCCCCCAAGGCCTCGATAACAAAAGGACCGCCGTGTTGCGTCTTCCATTCCTGCTGCTTGTGCTGTGTAGCCTGTTGCCCGCCAAACTGCTCGCTGCCGCGCCCGCAATCGACGCGATTGACGGCGACCGCTTTGTCTTCGAACTCGGCGGTAGCCGCATCGACGTGCAGATCAAGGACCGCGTGCTGCGCGAGAAGCGGGGCATCCTGCTCGACTGGGTCGTCTATTCGGCTGAAACCGTGGTCCAGTATTACGGTCGTTTCCCGGTGCGCACGGTCGACATCAATCTGCAGGTTACCGGCGGCCACGCAGTCCGCTTCGGCCAGGCCTTCGGCGGAAAGTCGCCGCGCCTGCGCATCGTCGTCGGCGAGAACGTGACGCCCGAAATGCTACGCCGCGACTGGATCCTGGTGCACGAAATGGTGCACCTGGCGATGGCCGACGTCCCCTGGGCGCACCGCTGGCTGTTAGAGGGGCTTGCGACCTACGTCGAATCAATCGCGCGCGCGCAGCGCGAGCACCTGAGCGAGGAATTCATCTGGCGCAACTTCATCGAACGCATGCCGCAAGGCCTGCCGCAGGCCGGCGACCGCGGCCTCGACCGCACGCCGACCTGGGGCCGGACCTACTGG
>JBFFXR010000022.1:0-25823 GCA_041569645.1 Gammaproteobacteria bacterium | reverse complement strand
TTTACCTGTTCCCGCGCGCCAAGCACGTCATCGAGAACTCGCGCAAAGGCAGCATGCAAGACTGGATGGGCTACGTACTGCCGATGGCGGCGGTGGCTTTATTCATCGTGCTGCTGATCGCGCTGGTCTGACCAGATCAGTGCCGCCAGGCGCAGGTCGGCGGGCTGCGTGATCTTGATGTTTTCCGGCCGGCCCTCGACCAGCGCCGGTCGATAGCCCAGCAACTCGATCGCCGCCGCATCGTCGGTGACGACCAATTCCTCGTCGATGACCCGCCGCAAGGCCGTAAGCAGCAGCGGCAATGCGAATACCTGCGGCGTTTGCGCGCGCCACAGGCGCTCGCGACGCACCGTCGAATCGATGGTCTGGGCGTCGTCGGCCTGTCGCTTGAGGGTATCGGCCAGGGGGCAGGCGAGCACCGCGCCGGCCTCGTTACGGCGCGCGGCGGCGATGACGCGGGATAATTCATCCGCGCTCACCAGCGGCCTGGCCGCATCGTGCACCAGCGCCAGCGCGTCGTCGCCCGCCGAGTCGCGCAGCGCGAGTAGGCCCTGATAAACCGATCGATGGCGTTCGTCGCCGCCGCTGACCGCGATCAGCGGCTTGTCGGCAGAATAGCCGAGCGCCGGCCAGAACTCGTCGTGCGCGTCGACGACGACGATCGCGCCTTCGATCAGCGGGTGCGCCAGCAATCGATCGAGGCAGTGTTCGATGACGGTCTTGCCGTGGAATTCGAGATACTGCTTGGGTTTCGCGGCCTGCATCCGGCTGCCGCGGCCGGCCGCCGGAATTACCGCCCAGACCGGCGTCTCAGCGTTCACTGCCGCCAGTTGGCTCGGCCGGTATGAGCTGAATGAAGGTTTCGCCCTGTTTGATCATGCCGAGATCGTTGCGCGCCTTCTCTTCGAATGCATCGAGACCGTTTTGCAGGTCCAGAACCTGCGCCTCGAGCATACGGTTGCGTTCTTCCAGTTCGCGCAGGCGCTGCTTCTGGGTTTCGAGCTCGCGCGATAGTTGCACGACCTCGGACAGGCTGCCGTCACCGAACCAGAGCCGGTACTGTAAAACGATCAGCAACAACAACAGGATGGCGACGAGGATTTTCAAGCCTGGCCGGCCGGCGAATCGAGGCGCGCGAATGCCGCCCTGCCGGGATATTTCGCCGCCGCGCCGAGCTGCGACTCGATGCGCAGCAGCTGGTTGTACTTGGCAACCCGGTCGGAGCGGCACAGCGAACCCGTCTTGATCTGGCCGGCGCCGGTCGCGACCGCGAGGTCGGCGATCGTGACATCCTCGGTCTCGCCGGAGCGGTGCGAAATGACCGTCGTGTAGCCAGCCTTGTGCGCCATCTGGATCGCGTCGAGCGTTTCGCTTAGCGTGCCGATCTGGTTGAACTTGATCAGGATCGAGTTGGCGACGCCCTGCTTGATTCCGCGCGCGAGTATGCGCGTGTTGGTCACGAACAGGTCGTCGCCGACGAGCTGGATGCGGTCGCCGAGGCGTTCGGTCAGGATCGCCCAGCCCTCCCAATCGCTCTCGTCCATGCCGTCTTCGATCGTGATGATCGGATACTGGTCGACCCAACCGGCGAGATAATCGGCAAAGCCTGCGGCGTCGAATTGTCGACCCTCGGACTCGAGCCGATATTGACCGTCGACGTGAAACTCCGAACTGGCGACGTCGAGACCGAGGCAAATATCGTCGCCGGCTCGATACCCCGCCTTGTCGATCGCGCCGAGTATGACCTCGATGGCTTCCTCGTTGGACCCGAGATCCGGCGCAAAGCCACCCTCGTCGCCGACCGCGGTGCTGAGGCCGCGCTGCGCAAGCACCGATTTGAGCGCATGGAAGACTTCCGCGCCGTAGCGCAGGGCCTCGCCGAAGTTCGGCGCCCCGACCGGCAGGATCATGAATTCCTGCAGGTCGACGCTATTGTCCGCGTGTGCACCGCCGTTGATGATGTTCATCATCGGCACCGGCAGAGTGCTCGCGCTGTCGCCGCCGAGATAGCGGTAGAGCGGCATCCCGGCTTCCAGCGCGGCGGCCTGTGCATTGGCGAGCGAGACCGCGAGCAGCGCGTTGGCGCCGAGTCGAGCCTTGTTTTCGCTGGCATCGAGATCGATCATCGCCTGGTCGAGGCCCGCCTGGTCGCCACTCTCGCGACCGACGACGAGGCTCGCGAGCTCGTTGTCGATGTTGGCGACGGCGCGGGTGACGCCTTTGCCGAGATAGCGCGCGCGGTCGCCGTCACGCAGCTCGATGGCTTCGCGTTCGCCGGTCGACGCGCCCGATGGCGCCGCGGCGCGGCCGACCACGCCGCTTTCGAGCGTGACTTCCGCCTCGACGGTCGGATTGCCGCGCGAATCGAGGATCTCGCGGCCGATGACTCGGGTGATTGTGCTCATGTTTGCTCCTTCGGCAGGCTCGCGCCCGATTCTACCCGATTCCGAGCAAACGGTTTTCCGGCAAAATCGACGCTTTCGTGACCCGGTCGATTTCGACCAGCGTTTCGAGCAGGGCTTCCATTTGCCCGAGCGGCCACGCATTGGGGCCGTCGGAGAGCGCCTTGTCGGGATCGGGGTGGGTCTCCATGAACAAGCCGGCGACGCCGGCCGCGACCGCGGCGCGCGCCAGCACCGGCACGAATTCGCGTTGCCCTCCGGATGCGCTGCCCTGTCCTCCGGGCAGCTGCACCGAATGGGTCGCGTCGAACACGACCGGGCAACCCGTCTGGCGCATGACCGCCAGCGAGCGCATATCCGATACCAGGTTGTTGTAACCGAAACTCGCGCCGCGCTCGCAGACCATGATTTGCCGGTTGCCGGTGTCGTGTGCCTTGTTGACGACCTGCTGCATGTCCCACGGCGACAGAAACTGGCCTTTCTTGATATTGACCGGCTTCATCTGCGCGGCGACCTTGTGAATGAAATTGGTTTGCCGACACAGGAACGCCGGGGTCTGCAGCACGTCGACGACGCTGGCGACCTCGGGCAGCGGCGTGTCTTCGTGAACATCGGTCAATACCGGCTGATCGAGACTCTGGCGAACCTTTTCGAGAATCGCCAGCCCCTTGTCGATGCCGGGGCCGCGAAAACTCTGGCTGCTCGAGCGATTGGCCTTGTCGAACGACGACTTGTAGATGAACGGGATCTGCAGGCGGCGGCAAATCCGCTGCAGCTCGCCGGCGGTATCGAGCGCGAGCTGCTCGGATTCGATGACGCAAGGGCCGGCGATCAGGAATAGCGGGCGATCGAGCCCGGCTTCGAAATCACATAGTTTCATGCTGGCGCGCCCGGTGATATTCGACCGCCGCGTTGATGAAACTGTTGAACAGGGGATGCCCCTCGCGCGGCTGCGACGTGAACTCGGGATGGAACTGGCAGCCGATGAACCACGGGTGATCCGACAGCTCAACCATTTCGACCAGTTCGTTGTCGACCGACAGGCCCGAGATCACGAGCCCGGCGTCCTGCAGGCGTTCGAGGTAGTTGTTATTGAACTCGTAACGATGGCGGTGGCGCTCGCTAATTTCCTCGGCGCCGTAGGCGCGCCGCGTCCGGGTCCCTGGCACCAGCTTGCAGGTTTGCGCACCGAGGCGCATCGTGCCGCCGAGATCGGCGTTTTCGTCGCGCGTCTCGACCGATCCGTCGCGGTCGACCCACTCGGTGACCAGCGCGATGACCGGATCGGGCGTTTTCGGATTGAACTCGGAGCTGTGCGCCTTTGACAAGCCGAGCACGTTGCGCGCGTACTCGATGACCGCGACCTGCATGCCGAGGCAGATGCCGAGGTACGGCACGTTATTGGTGCGTGCGTAGTTGACCGCCGCTATCTTGCCCTCGATGCCGCGGCTGCCGAAACCGCCCGGCACGAGTATCGCGTCCAGGTTTTCGAGCATGCCGGTACCGTCGGTTTCGATCGAGTCCGAGTCGATCTTGACGATATTGACCCGCGTACGGGTGTGGATGCCGGCGTGGTCCAGCGCCTCATTGAGCGACTTGTAGGCGTCGGTGTGATCGACGTACTTGCCGACGAAGCCGATCGAGACTTCGTTTTTCGGGTTTTGCATCGCCTCGACGACCCCGTCCCAGTCCGACAGGTCCGCCGGCGGCAAATCCATCGAGAAGTGCTTGGCGACGATATCGTCGAGGCCCTGTTCCTCGAGTTCCCGGGGGAGTTTGTAGATATGATCGACATCGACCGCGGCGATGACGGCTTCCTCGGCGACGTTGGTGAATAGCGCGATCTTGCGGCGCTCGTCCTGCGGAATCGGCCGGTCGGCGCGGCACAGGAGAATATCGGGCTGAATACCGATCGAGCGTAATTCCTTGACCGAGTGCTGCGTCGGCTTGGTCTTGAGTTCGCCCGCGGCGGGCAGGTACGGAATCAGCGTCAGGTGCATGTATAGCACGTTATCGTGGCCGAGCTCGAAGCCCATCTGGCGAATGGCTTCCATGTAGGGCAGCGATTCGATATCGCCGACGGTGCCGCCGATCTCGACCAGCACGATGTCGGCGCCGTTGCTGCTGTCGAGCACCGAATGCTTGATCTCGTCGGTGACGTGGGGGATGACCTGCACCGTCGCGCCGAGATAGTCGCCGCGCCTTTCCTTGGCGATGACGCTCTCGTAGATCCGGCCGGTGGTGTAATTGCTGCGCTTCGAACAGCGAATCCCGACGAAGCGTTCATAGTGCCCGAGGTCGAGATCGGTCTCGGCGCCGTCGTCGGTGACGTAGACTTCACCGTGCTGAAACGGGCTCATCGTTCCCGGGTCGACGTTGATGTAAGGATCGAGCTTGATCATCTGCACGCTGACCCCCCGAGCCTGTAATAATGCGCCCAGTGACGCGGATGCAATGCCCTTGCCCAGTGATGACACGACACCACCAGTAATAAAGATAAATCGGCTCATGACCTCGGGAAATCCAATCGACGTGGATACGTAAATTGGAAGTCTACGATAGCAGAATCACTGGTCCAAAACAATCGAATGGCACGGCGTCCCGACCGACGGCAGTCGGCGTTTTCGCGCAGCGCAAAAAAATGCCGCCATTGGCCTATACTTGCTGCCATGCGCGCATTGATCGCCGAAAACAGCCGCCTCTATCGCCAGTTTCTCGACAACACCCTCGGCCAGCAGGGGTTCGAGACCGACATCTGCGATTCGATTGCGTCGGCACGCGTTTTTCTCGAATCCGGAGAGTACGACCTGGTTTGCATCAACCAGCGGCTCGACGATGGACCCGGTAGCGATCTTGCGCAGTTTCTCAACGAGTCGAAGCTTCACCAGGCCACCCCGATCCTGTTTCTCAGCGCCGACAAGACGCTGACCCGCGACGACCTGCCGGTGCGGGTCGACGAGGTCGTACACAAGTTCAACCTGCAGCAGATCGCCGACAAGATTACGCATTTCGTCGAACTGCATCTCGACCCGGTGTTTTTCGAGGGCCGCATCCTGTTCGTCGAGGATACCGAGAGTATCGCCGCGGCGATTCTCGGCGAGCTCGAGCAAACCGGCTACCGCGTCTCGCATTTCGCCACCGCCGAGGACGCCTGGCGGGATTTCGAGACCGAGGTATCCTACGGCTCGGACCTCGACGCCTACGATCTCGTCATCACCGACGTCAACCTCGCCGGCCAGATGAGCGGCCAGGACCTGATCGGCCTGATTCGCCGGCTCGAGGACGCGCGCGGCTTCGTGCCGATTATCGCGATCACCGAGGACAACACTGCCGATCTGCGCATCGCGCTCTACCAGCAGGGCGTCAACGATTTCCTGCAAAAGCCGATTCTGGCGGAAGAATTGCTCGTCCGGATCAGCAACCAGATCACCAACAAGCGGCTGCTCGACAAGGTGCACGATATTCGCCGCGAGCTCTACGCACTGGCAACCACCGACAAACTGACCGGTTGCCACAACCGGCACAGCCTGATGGAGTTTTCCGACAAGTTCATCGCCCAGGCGCGGCGCCACTCCTACCCGGTCAGCATGATGGTCATCGATCTCGATCATTTCAAGTCGATCAACGACGAGCACGGCCACGCATCCGGCGATATCGTCCTGCAGGAAATCGGCAATCTGCTGATCCGCAGTTTTCGCGAGGGCGACCTCGTGGCGCGATTTGGCGGCGAGGAATTCGTCGTGCTGATGAGCCACTGTGACGCCGCGTTCGCGCTCGACAAGGCCGAGAGCCTGCGCACCGAAATCGAGGCCTTGAAACCTCACGACCTGCCGATCACGACCAGTATCGGAGTCTGCACGCTCGACGGCGAAGCCACCGGCGACTTCGAGGCGCTGTTTTCGAGCGCCGACAAGGGCGTCTACGAAGCCAAGGAAAGCGGCCGCAACCGCGTCGTTTTCCGCGCTCTCGACTAGTTTCGGCGAATCGCGAGAATCACCGCGCGGCGGGGCGCCGGCAAACCCTCGACGGTCCGCGTCGGGTCTTCCGCATCGAGACTTTCGGCCAGCGATTCGAATCGCATCCATTCAGTCGAGCGCTGCTCGTCGACACCGGTTACCGATTCGTCGACCACACGCACCTCGTCGAAGCCGCAACGTTCGAGCCAGATTCCGAGTTCCGCGGCCGACGGGATGAACCAGACGTTACGCATGCGCGCGTAGCGACCGGGCGGCACCAGTACTCGCCTCGCCCCGCCTTCGACCACCAGGGTTTCGAGGCACAGTTCGCCGCCCGGCCGCAATAGCCCGCGGAGTTCGAGCAAGTGCTCGATCGGACTCTTGCGGTGATACAGCACGCCCATCGAAAAGGCCGTATCGAAGCAACCGAGGTCGGTCGGCAGCGATTCGATTCCGACGGCCACGAGGCCGACTTCGGCTCGCCGGGCGTAGCCCTGCACCGCGGCAAACTGCAGGTTGTACAACACCGACGGCTCGATGCCGACGACCAGCGCCGGCGACTCCGCCAGCATGCGCCAGCCGTAGTAGCCGTTGCCGCAACCGACGTCGACGATTCGCCGGCCGGTAAGCGGCGTCAGATGCGGCCGCACCCGGTCCCATTTGAGATTCGATCGCCACTCGGCGTCGACGTCGACCTCGGCGAAACGGAAGGGACCCTTGCGCCAGGGCATCAGACCGCGCAGTCCGGCCTCCAGCTCTTGCCGCGACCGGCTGCGGCCAGCCAGCGTCACCGCGTCCCGATCGAAGGCCAGTTGCAGGTCGTCGATCGGCGGCAGCCGTTCGAGCGCGACCCGCCAGCGCGGATAATCGCCGTGCGCGACGAGCCGTTCGCGACCTGCGCCGGCGCATTCGGCCCAGGCATCGAGCCCGAACGCACGCAGCGTTACCGCGAAATCGTCGCTCACGTCCGGAGCGCGAGGTAAGAGACGAAATTGAGGCAGCGAAAACAGCAATAGACGGGGTCGAAGCCGGCATCTGCCAGGCGTCGCTGGTGTACCGACTCGCGGTCGAGACGCATGACCTGTTCGAGTGCATTGCGCTTCTGGCTGATCTCGAGTTCGCTGTAACCCATGCTCTTCTTGAACGCCTGGTGTAATTCGACCATGCGCGCGTCCTGCTCCGCGTCGTCGAGTAATATCTTCTCGCTCAGCACCAGCGCGCCGCCCGGCAGCATGCCACGGTGAATACGCGCAAGTTCCGCGGCCCGCTCCTCGGGCGGCAGAAATTGCAGCGTCAGGTTGAGCACGACCAGCGACGCGGATTCGATACGCGTCGCACGGATATCCTCGCAGCGCCAGTCGATGCGTGCATCGGACTCGTACTCGTTCCGGCAGCGGTCGATCATCGCCGCCGAGCTGTCCACCGCGATGATCTTGCAGTCGATCTCGCGCGTCTGTTCGGCAATGATGCGCGCCGCCGCGCCGAGCGAGCAACCCAGATCGTAGACCCGGCTATCCGGGCGCACGAAAATATCGGCGTAGAGCCCGATGAGTTGCAACAGCAGCGCGTATCCGGGCACCGATCGTTCGATCATGTCGGTGAACACGCGCGCAACCGTTTCGTTGAACTCGAATGCGCGGATTTCGCCGAGCGGCCTGGCAAATACCCGATCGCGCGACCGCCCGCTCACAGCAACAAGCCCTCGAGGCTGCCGTCGAGATAAACCTGGGCGACGAGATCGCGCTGCCACGGCGGCACCCGGTGTTTCTGGAACAGGCGTTTGAGCCGATGCCGATCGTCATTGGCCTCGCCGTCGACGCGAAAACGCAACGACAGTCGCTGATCGGCATCCTCGATGCCGAGGCGTTCGAAAACCTGCCGGCGCTGCAGCTTCAGATCGAGCTCGGCGATCTCGATCTCGGCCTCGCGGCCGAACTCGTAAAACCCGTCACAGCTGGGTGCCGGCGCGTCGCGCACGATGAACAGGCGTCTGTCGTACATGCGAATCGAGTATCCCGGCAGGCAGATCTCGGGCAAGCTGTCCGCGTCGGCATGCAGCTGGCGCATTAATTCCTCGAGCCGCGCGTTCGGCAGCGCGGCGAGTCCGGCCTGGGCGACCCAGTAGCGAACGAGGTTTTTGCGCCGCCCGGCCGAAAGCGCGAGCATCCCCGGCACATCGAGCGTCGCGATACCGCCCGAGGCTTCACGCCGGAATTCGTCGAAATCGGCGGCCGCGATCTCGTCGAGCAGCGTTTGCGTCTCCGCCTGCAGGCCACTGGCGGTCGCGAGCGCGGTCTGGAAATGCGGCCAGCGGCTTTTCAACAGCGGGGTGATCTGATTGCGCAGGTAATTGCGATCGAAGCGCAGATCGCGATTGCTCGGATCGTTGAACCAGGCGATCTCGTGCTCGCGGGCATAAGCCTCGAGCTGCTCGCGGCTGTAGTCCAGCAGCGGTCGCAGCAACAGTGCCTTGCCGAGCCGGCGGCGGCGGGCGATACCGCGCAGGCCGGCGCTGCCCGATGCGCGCAGCGCGTTGAGCAGGAAGGTCTCGGCCTGGTCGTCGGCGTGATGCGCGGTCAGGATGCAGTCGCCATCAGCGGTTTCGCGCTCGAACAGGCGATAGCGCCGGCGTCGCGCCTCGGCCTCGATATTGCTGTCGAGCCCGCCGAGTTCGAGCCGGTCGACGCGCGGCTCGAGCCCCAGCCGGCGCGCCTCGTCGATGCAGAATTGCTGCATTCGATCGGCGACTTGGAGCAAGCCGTGATTGACGTGCCAGGGTACGACCTCGAAACGCGCGGCACCAACCGCGAGGTGCAGGAGTACGCTCGAATCGAGTCCGCCGCTATAGGCGACGAAGACGCGCCCGATGTCGTCGGGGATGATGTCCAGGCAGGTTTGCATGCGCCAGTTCCGCGCGGCAAATCGATAATCGTATCAGGCTTCGCGATACTCGCCAAAAGCCATCAGCTTCTGGTAGCGCAATTCGAGCAGCTTGTCGATGCTGGTCGCCTCGAGCGATTCGAGAGTCTCGAGCAGGTTTTCCCTGAGATTCCTGGCGACCTGGTCGTAATCGCGGTGCGCGCCGCCGAGTGGTTCGTCGATGACCCGGTCGATCAGGTTGAGCGAAAACAGTCGCTCGGCGGTGATGCCCATCGCCTCGGCTGCCTGCGGCGCCTTCTCGGCGCTCTTCCACAGAATTGACGCGCAACCTTCCGGCGAGATCACCGAGTAGGTCGCGTACTGCAGCATGTTGATGCGGTCGCCGACGCAAATTGCGAGCGCGCCGCCCGAGCCGCCCTCGCCGATCACCGTGCATACGATCGGCGTTTTGAGTTCGGCAAGCGAGTAGAGATTGCGCGCGATTGCCTCGCTCTGGCCGCGTTCCTCGGCGCCGATCCCGGGATATGCCCCGGGCGTGTCGACCAGGGTAATCAACGGCATCTTGAATTTCTCGGCGAACTTCATCAGGCGCAGCGCCTTGCGATACCCCTCGGGCCGCGGCATGCCGAAGTTGCGGCGGATCTTTTCCTTCGTATCGCGACCCTTTTGCTGGCCTATGACCATCACCGGGCGACCTTCCAGCCGGCCGATGCCGCCGACGATCGGCTGGTCGTCGGCGTAGCTGCGATCGCCGTGCAGGAACTCGAAGTCGCTGAACATGCGCTCGATGTAATCGAGTGCATAGGGTCGGTTCGGATGACGTGACAATTGCGATATCTGCCACGCGCTGAGCTTGGAAAAAATCGACTGGGTCAGGCCCTCGACCTTTTTTTCGAGGGTCTGGATTTCCTGGCTGATGTTGATATCGGAGTCGTCGGTGACGTAGCGCAGCTCGGTGATCTTGGCCTGCAGCTCGGCGATCGGCTGTTCGAAGTCTAGGAAATTCGGGTCCATTCAAGTCGCGGGACGGGTTTTTTTGTGCCGCTAGTGTAGCCGCTAGTCCCGGCCCTGTCATCCGCGCCTAGGCGGCCTGGCGAATCGCGTCCTGAATGCGCTCAAGCGCGGCGGCCGGATCGTCGGCGCGCGTTATCGGCCGGCCGATGACGAGGTAACTTGCGCCCGCGGCGAGCGCCGCCTCGGGAGTCACGATGCGCTGCTGATCGTCGGCCGCCGCCCAGTCGGGACGTATGCCGGGCGTCACCAGCAGCGGCGCCGTACCGAGACTCGCGCGCAAGCCAGGCGCTTCCTGCGCCGAACAGACGACGCCGTCGAGATTGCAGTCGAGCGCGCGTCGCGCGAGCGCCTCGACCAGTTCGGGCAGCGGGCGCTCGATGCCGATGGCGGCAAAATCGGCGGCGGTCTGACTGGTCAGTATCGTGACCGCGATCAGCAGCGGTCGGTGTGGTGCATCGTCGACGCCGGCACGTGCCGCCCGCAGCATCGCGTCGCCGCCGAGCGCATGAACGTTGAGCATCCACACGCCGAGTTCGGCCGCCGCGCGCGCGGCCTGGCGCACGGTATTGGGAATGTCGTGAAACTTGAGATCGAGGAAAACGTCGAAGCCGTCGGCAACCAGGGACTTGACCAGTCCGGGCCCGGCGCGGGTGAATAATTCCTTGCCAACCTTGAGACGGCACTGCCCGGGATCGACCCGGTGGGAAAAATCGAAGGCATGGCGCGCATCGGCGAAATCGAGCGCGACGATGATCTTCGGGTCTGTCATGCCTTCAGCGGTTTCATCGAAGCCCAGTTGCGGCAGCTCGGACAAAGCCATTGTATGGCATGGCTCTCGTAGCCACAACGCGCGCAGGAAAATTCGTTGCGTTTGCTCTGCAGCGACTTGAGAAAGCTTGCCAGGGCTTCCCAGGTTTCGCCAAGCTGGTCCGGATTCGAGCGCAGAAAACGCAGCGAAAACTCGAATGCCTCGAATGACGGTGAACGCTGCAGGATATCCGACAGGAATTCGCGCGCCTTTTCGACCTGGTTTTGATCGGCGTAATGTTCGAGCAGCGCCATCGCCAGCCGTGTCGACGGATGCTTGCGATATTCGGTTTGCAGGAAATCGACGTAGACCCGCGGTTCGTCACGCAGGAAGATTTGCCGTGCCGGCTCGATGTAGAGCTGCATGTACTCCGGTTTGCGCCGGGTCAGTCGATTGAAGATCCGGCGCGCCGCGGCGCGGTCGCCGGAAGCGAGATTGACCTGAATCAACAGCAGCGAGGCGCGTACGCAATTTTCCTCGACCTCGAGCGCCCGCTCGAGGCTCTTGCGCGCGACGCGGTTGTTGCCGGCAGTCATCGCCTGATCGGCGATTTCGCACAGAATCTGGCTGTACGTGACGCGCGCCTCCGGTTCGCCCATGCGGTACAGCGCTTCGGCGCATTCGACCGCCTCGTGCCAGGATTTCTCCGCGACGTAGAGATCAAGCAGCCGGTGGTAGGCCTCGGTGGTACCGGTTTTGAGTTCGATCATCTCGCGGTAGAGCTTTTCGGCGCGATCGAACAGGCCGGCCTTCAGATAGTCGCTGGCCAGTTCGGCAATCGCGGTGTGGCGCTGGTTGCGTGTCAGATTGGGCCGCGCCAGCAGGTTCTGGTGAATCCGGATCGCGCGATCGACCTCGCCGCGCGAGCGAAACAGGTTGGCGAGGGCGAGATGAATCTCGATGGTATCGCGGTTGACCTCGATCAGGTCGGTGAAAATCTTGATCGCGTTGTCGGAATCTTCGGCGAGCAGGTAATTGAGCCCCTCGGCATAGCGCTCGTTGAAACGCTCCGAGTCCTGCGCGTCGCGTGCCGACTTGAACGGTTGCCAGCGTCCGAGCAGATAACCGATAACAATCGCGACTAAGATCGTCAGAAAGAGCCAGATATCCAGCATTCGATTTCGGCCTCGACGCCGGCGGGCACAAGGCCCTACTTTTGATTGTTGGCGCGGTCGCGCAACTCCTTGCCGGGTTTGAAATGCGGAACGTACTTGCCCGGCAGCTCGACCTTGTCGCCGGATTTGGGATTACGCCCGATGCGTGGCGGCCGGTAGTGCAGGCTGAAACTGCCGAATCCCCTGATCTCGATGCGCTCGCCGTTCGATAGCGCGCTGCTCATCATTTCGATCAGACTCTTGACCGCGAGCTCGACGTCTTTGTAGGCCAGATGGCCCTGGTTCTTGGCGAGATTGTCGATCAAATCCGACTTCGTCATCGAAGGAACAAATTCTTGGTCTTTCATCAAATCATCCGGTTGTCAGCCGGGTGGCGGGACACGCCCGCCACCCCGTGAATCAGGAATCCATCTTCTCCTTGAGCAGGTCACCGAAGCTGGTCGTCGCTGCCTTCGAATCGGCACTCGCGGCATAATCCTTGAGCGCTTCCTGTTCCTCATCGCTATCCTTGGCCTTGATCGACAGATAGATACTCCGACCCTTGCGATCCATGCCGGTAATCTTGGCTTCGATCTGGTCGCCTTCGTTGAGGAAGGAGCGCGCATCCTCGACACGATCCTTGGCCATTTCCGACGCGCGCAGGAGCCCCTCGATTCCGTCGCCGAGATCAACCACAGCGGCCTTGGCATCGACCGAAATTACCGTGCCGGAGACGATGCTGCCCTTCGGCTTGTCGGCGATGAAGCTGGCAAACGGATCTTTTTCGATTTGCTTGATACCGAGTGAAATGCGCTCGCGTTCCGGATCGATCGACAAAACCATGGCTTCGACTTCCTGGCCTTTCTGATAGTCGCGTACGGCTTCCTCGCCCGGCTTGTTCCACGACAGATCGGTCAGGTGAATCAGACCGTCGATATTGCCCTCGAGACCGATGAAGATACCGAAATCGGTAATCGACTTGATCTTGCCGTTGATAACGTCGCCCTTGTTGTTGTTGGCGGCAAATTCTTCCCACGGATTCGGCTTGCACTGCTTCATGCCGAGCGAGATGCGGCGGCGCTCCTCGTCGATTTCGAGTATTACGACCTCGACCTCGTCACCCAGCGTCACGACCTTGTTGGGATTGACGTTCTTGTTGGTCCAGTCCATTTCGGAAACGTGGACCAGGCCCTCGACGCCGTCCTCGATTTCGACGAAACAGCCGTAATCGGTGATATTGCTGACGTGGCCGAACAGACGCGTGCCCTCGGGGTAGCGGCGCATGATATTTTCCCAGGGGTCCTCGCCCGTTTGCTTCAGGCCCAGCGACACGCGGTTTTTCTCGCGGTCGAACTTGAGCACGACGACGTCGATTTCCTGGCCGATTTCGACGACCTCGGACGGATGCTTGACGCGCTTCCAGGCCATGTCGGTGATGTGTAACAGGCCGTCGATGCCGCCGAGATCGAGGAACGCGCCGTAATCGGTCAGGTTCTTGACGATGCCGCGCACGACCTCGCCTTCCTTGAGCGTCTCGAGCAATTTCTCGCGTTCTTCGCTGAATTCTTTTTCGACCACGGCGCGCCGTGAAACGACGACGTTATTGCGTTTCTGATCGAGCTTGATGATCTTGAATTCGAGTTCTTTTTCTTCGAGGTAGGACGTGTCGCGTACCGGGCGCACGTCGACCAGCGAACCGGGCAGGAATGCACGGATATCGCCGATATCGACGGTGAAGCCACCCTTGACCTTGCCGGTGAACCGGCCGGTAACGATCTCGTCGTTCTTTTGCGCCTCCTCGAGGCGCGCCCAGGCGCGCGCGCGCTTGGCTTTTTCGCGCGACAGTCGTGATTCGCCGTAGCCGTCCTCGAAGGCGTCGAGCGCGACTTCGACGGTGTCGCCGACCTTGACGTCGAGTTCGCCGTCGTCGCCGTAGAACTGCTCGACCGGGATGACGCCTTCCGACTTGAGCCCGGCATTGACGATAACGACGTCGCGATTGATGTCGACGACTTCGCCGGTAATGATGTCGCCCGGGCGCATGTTCATCTTGCTGATGCTTTGCTCGAACATTTCTGCAAAGTTTTCTGCCATGGAAAAATATCCTGAAGTGTGTTTCGTGATAGCTGACCCGAACAGGTGAGGCTATCTTGTCAGTTAAAAAAACCCTGCAGACGCTGCGCCTACAGGGACCAGTCTAGTCGTATTGCTGCGTTTCGCGAATGTGGCTGAGCACCAGTTCGGTGACTTGCGCCTGATCCAACAGACTCGAATCGACGATCATTGCATCTTCAGCGGGCTTTAGCGGCGAGGCCGTGCGATTTCGATCGCGCGCGTCGCGTTCTTCGATCTCCGCTTGAAGGTCGGCGATATTAGCTGATAAGTCCATATTAATCAACTGCTTATATCGCCTGCGAGCGCGCACCTCCGGGCTCGCGTAAAGAAAGAACTTGAAGCGCGCCTCGGGAAAGACGACCGTACCCATGTCACGGCCGTCGGCGACCAGGCCCGGGGCGCGAAAAAAACCGCGCTGCAGCTCGAGTAGTCGCTGGCGCACAGCCGGGTGCCGCGCGATGACCGAAGCGGCATCACCCGTGGTTTCACGGCGCAGTTCGTTGGCGACGTTGCGCCCATCGAGGTAGGGAACGGTCAATTCCTCGCCGGCCTCGAAACGAATGTCGAAATCGTCGACCAGCGCGGCAACTTGTTCCTCGTCGTCGAGGTCGACGCCCTGCTCGATCGCCTTGAGCGCCAGCAGGCGATAAATCGCGCCACTGTCGAGCAGGTGAAATCCGAGTTCGCGGGCGACGGCCGACGCCAGCGAGCCCTTGCCCGAACCGCTCGGGCCGTCGATCGTAATGACGCAGGGGTCGTCAGTCGCCATCGATTTCGATTCCCAGGCCCGCGCCGCGCGCCAGTTCGACAAAGCCCGGAAACGACGTGTCGACGTTGGCGCAGTCACGCACCTCGATGTCGCTGGAAGCGCGGCTCGACGCCACCGCAAAAGCCATCGCGATACGGTGATCGCCCCGCGAATCGACGCGCCCACCACCGAATTCGCCGCCCTCGATGACGATGCCGTCGGATTGCGGTTGCGCGGCGACGCCGAGCGCCGCGAGACCGTCGGCCATCGCCTGGATCCGGTCGCTCTCCTTGACGCGCAGCTCGGCAGCACCGCCGAGCCGCGTCACGCCTTCGGCGCAGGCGGCGGCGACGAACAGCACCGGAAACTCGTCGATTGCCAACGGCACGAGTTCGGGCGGAATATCGATGCCGCGCAGCGCAGCGCTGCGCACGCGGATATCGGCTACCGGCTCGGCGCCGAAATCGCGCCGATTCGAAAGCGCGATGTCGGCGCCCATGCGGCGCAGAATTTCGATAACCCCGGTGCGTGTCGGGTTGACGCCGACATCGCGCAGAATGATATCGCTACCCGCGGCGATCGAAGCCGCGACCATGAAAAATGCCGCCGACGAGATGTCCGCCGGCACGTCGATGTCGGTCGCCGTCAGATTCTGTTGGCCGGCCATTTCGAGCCGGCCGTCGGCGGTCCTGATTTCACAGCCGAAGGCGCGCAACATGCGCTCGCTGTGATCGCGCGACGGCGCCGGTTCGTGGATACGCATCTCGCCGCGCGCGTACAAACCCGCAAGCAACAGGCAGGACTTGACCTGGGCCGACGCGATCGGCATCGGGTAGTCGATTGCGCGCAACTCGCCCCGGCCGCGCACGCGAAGCGGCGCGCGATCGCCGGGCGCGCTGTCAATTTGCGCACCCATCGACCTCAAAGGTTCGATGACGCGCCCCATCGGCCGGCCGGACAGCGACGCGTCACCGGTCAGGCGGCTGTCGAAATTTTGTCCGGCGAGCAACCCGAGCAGCAGGCGCATCGCGGTGCCCGAATTGCCGAGATAGATATCTTCGGCGGCTGGCCGCAAGCCGCACTTGCCGCGCCCCTGAATCGTCAGGCGATCCCCGTCGCGATCGATTTCGATACCCATTTGCTCGAACGCGCGCATCGTGTCGAGGCTGTCCTCGCCGAGCAGAAAACCGCGCACCCGGCTACTGCCCTCGGCGATCGCCGCAAGTATCACCGAACGATGCGAGATCGATTTGTCGCCTGGAACGCGCAGATCGCCCTGCAGCCGGCTACCGGGGGAGCAAACGAAACGGGTCATCAGCAATTACCGATCAGCGAATCCCGCTTCGACTTGGCGCGGCCGAAGAGCCGCAGCAACTCGTCGGCGTCGGAGTCGCGAATCGCCGCCGCAACCAGGTCGAGTTCGTGCTGGTATTGTTCGATCAGCTCGACCAGGGCCTCGCCGTTGGCGAGACAGACGTCGCGCCACATCACCGGATCGCTGGACGCGATGCGCGTAAAGTCGCGGAAACCACCCGCCGCGTAGCGGAATATCTCGGCGCGATCGTTGAGGTTCGACAGGTGATGCACCAGCGCGTAAGCGAGCATGTGCGGCAAGTGCGAGGTCGCGGCCAGCACCCGATCGTGATGCTCGACGTCCATCGACTCGACGATTGCGCCACATTGCTGCCACATCGCCGAAATCGTCTCGACGGCGCCGGCATCGGTATCGGCGAGCGGCGTCAGGATCACGCGGCGGCTCTGAAACAGGCTCGCGAAGCCCGCCTCGACGCCACTTTTTTCGGTGCCGGCAATCGGATGCCCGGGCACGAAACGCGGCAGGTCGGCGCCGAGCGCCGCGCGCGCGGCGGCGACGACCGAGCCCTTGGCGCTGCCGACGTCGGTGACAATCGCATCGGCCGGCAGCCCCGATGCGAGTTCGGCGAACACTGCCGGCATCGCGCCGAGCGGCACCGCGACAACGACGATACTGGCGCCATCGACCGCATCCGCGATCGACGCGGCGTAGCGATCGAGCACGCCGAGCTCGACGCCTTTTTCGAGATTGCTGCGATTGCGGCCGTATCCGACGACCTCGCCGAGCATGCCGGCCTGCCGGAGCGCGAGCGACAACGAACTGCCGATCAGACCGACGCCGAGAATCGCGAGGCGATCGATCATAGCAACGGTTCCAGGCGCTCGAACAGGCGGTCGATTTGCGCCGGCTTGCCAACGCTGATGCGCAGGTAGTCGGCGAGCCCGTAGTTCGCGATCGGCCGCACGATCGTGCCGGCCTCGAGCAGCGCCTGGTAGACCTGCGGGCTGCGCTCGCCGAAACGCACGCTGATAAAATTGCCCACCGACGGGATGAAGTCGACATCGCGTTCGGTGAACCATTGCTGCATGCGCCGCAGACCCTCGCGATTGTTCTCGCGGCTGTGCGCGACGAACGCGTCGTCGTCGAGCGCCGCCTCGGCCGCGGCCAGCGCCAGCGAATTACCGTTGAACGGCTGGCGCACGCGGTTGAACAGGTCGGCGAGTTCAGGGCTCGAAATCGCATAGCCGAGGCGCAAGCCGGCGAGCCCGTAAATTTTCGAGAATGTGCGCGTGACGACCAGGTTCGGATGCGCCGCCAGCCACGCCAGCGAATTCGGGTACTCTGGCAACTCGACGTATTCGAAGTATGCCTCGTCGACCACGACGGCAATATGCCCGGGTACTTTTTCGATGAATTCTTGGAGTTCGGCACGCGCGGTCCAGGTGCCGGTCGGGTTGTTCGGATTGGCGATGAAGATCACGCGGGTGCGATTGTTGATCAGCGCCAGCATCGCGCCCAGATCGTGTCCGCATGGCTGCGCCTGCGTGGCATCGAAGGCCCGCGCGATTTGCGCCTTCGCACCGCATGCCTGCGTCACCATGCCGTAAACCATGAACGCGTATTGCGAAAACACCGCCTCGCCGCTGCCGTCGAGAAAGCTTCGCGCGACGAGGTCGAGGACGTCGTTGGAACCGTTGCCGAGCGTGATCTGCGCCGGATCGACGCCGAGCTTCGCGGCCAGCCGGTGCTTCAGGTAGTAACCGTTGGCGTCGGGATAGAGCTGGATTCGTTCGCTCGCGCGGCGGATCGCGTCGTGCACCCGCGGCGAGCAGCCGAGCGGATTTTCGTTCGACGCGAGCTTGTCGGCATTGCCGATGCCGAGCTCGCGCTCGAGCTCCTCGACCGGCTTGCCGGGCAGGTAGGGCGTCAGCGCCTTGATTTGCGCCAGGGCGGAATCGAATGCCGACATCAGAGCGAAGCTTTGGGATAGGAGCCGAGAATCTTGAACAACGAGGCCTGCGCTTTCAGCTCGTTCAAGGCCTGCCGCACGCCGGGTTCCTGCTGGTGGCCGTCGATGTCGATGAAGAACACGTAGGCCCACTTGCGACCGGCATAGGGCCGCGATTCGATCTTGTTCATGCTGATGTTGTTGTCGGCGAGCGGCTGCAACAGACCGAGCAAGGCACCCGGGACATTGCGCGTGGATACCAGCAGCGAAGTCTTGTCGTTGCCGCTGGGGCCGACGTCCTGGTGGCCGATGATGACGAAGCGGGTCGTATTGTTGGCCAGGTCCTCGATATTCTCGGCGCAGATTTGCAAACCGAAAATCTCGACCGCCGGCAAGCCGCAGATCGCCGCCGCGTCGGGCTGTTCGCTGGCAATCCGCGCGGCTTCGGCGTTGCTGCTGACGGGGATGCGCTCGACGCCGGGCAGGTTCTGTTCCAGCCAGCCCCGGCACTGGGCGAAGGATTGCTGATGCGAGTAGACGTAGCGAATCTTCGCGACATCCTGCGACCGGCTCGCGAGGTGATGGTGGATGCGGATCTCGACCTCGCCGCAGACTTTCAGGCTGGAATCGATGAACATGTCGAGCGTATGGCTGATGACGCCTTCGGTCGAATTTTCGACCGGCACGAGTCCATAGTCGGTATGGCGCGATTCGACCGCGCTGAAAACATCCGGGATGCTGCTCATCGGAATCGTCGACACCGAATGGCCGAAATGCTTGAGTGCCGCGCTTTGCGTGAACGTGCCTTCCGGACCGAGGTAGGCGATTTTGAGCGGCTGCTCGAGCGCCAGACAGGCCGACATGACCTCGCGGATCAGGCGGCCGACCTCGTCATTGCTGAGCGGTCCCTGGTTCAGCGACTTGACGTGATCGATGACCTGCGCCTCGCGATCCGGACGAAAGAAATTGATATCCTCTTCGCCTTCTTCGCCGAGTGCCCGTTTGATCTCGGCAATCTCGACCGCGCAGCGCGCGCGCTGGTTGAACAGTTCCAGCAATTGCTCGTCGATCGCATCAATCCGTTCGCGCAGGCTTTTCAGCGCGTCGTCGCTCATTCGTCGGCATCTCCGTCGAGCTCGTCGTCGACGCGCGCCGCGACCGCTTCGATCTGCACCAGCTGCTCGCCGTCGCCGAGACGGATCAGCGTCACGCCCTGGGTATTGCGGCCCAGGACCGGGATATCGGCCGCGGGCGTGCGCACCAGGGTGCCGGTGTTGCTGATCAGCATGATCTCTTCGTCGCCGCCGGTCATGATCGCGCCGACGACACGGCCGTTGCGCTCCGAAGTCTGAATCGAGATGACGCCCTGGCCGCCCCGACCCTGGCGCGAGAAATCGGCCACCCGGGTGCGCTTGCCGTAACCGTGCTCGGTGGCGAACAGTATCTGGCAATCGCCGTTGTCGATCGCGATCAGCGAAATGACCTCGTCCTCGCCCTTGACCTTGATCCCGCGGACACCGGCGGCGGTGCGCCCCATCGCGCGTACGTCCGATTCGCTGAAGCGAATACCCTTGCCGCTGCTCGAGAACAGCATCATGTCGGAATCGCCGTCGGTGAGCTGGACGCCGATCAGGCTGTCCTCGTCGCGCAGGTCGAGCGCGATAATGCCGTTGGCGCGCGGCCGCGAAAAATTCGACAGCGGCGTGCGCTTGACCTTGCCGCTGGCGGTGGCGAAGAAGATGAAGCGATCTTCGGGATAGTCGCGCACCGGCAGAATCGCGGTGATGCGCTCGTTTTCCTCGAGCGGCAGCAGGTTGACCATCGGCCGGCCGCGCGCCGTGCGGCTGCCGATCGGCAGCTGGTATACCTTTTGCCAGTAGACCTTGCCGCGGGTCGAGAAACACAGCAGCGTGTCGTGGGTCGACGCGGCGAACATCTGCTCGACGAAATCCTCGTCCTTGACGCGGGTCGCGGCCTTGCCCTTGCCGCCGCGGCGCTGCGCCGAATAGGATTCCAGCGGCTGCGCCTTGGCGTAGCCGAGATGCGAGATCGTTACGACGACGTCTTCCTCGCTGATCAGGTCCTCGACCGTCAGATCGCTGTGGTCGACGACGATTTCGGTACGCCGGGGATCGGCGAACTCGTCGCGAATCTCGCCGAGTTCGCGCTGGATTTCCTGCTTCAGGCGCTCGTCGCGATTGAGAATGTCGAGCAAGTCCTCGATCCGTTCGAGGATTTCGCGGTACTCGGAGATAATCTTGTCCTGCTCGAGACCGGTCAGTTTTTGCAGGCGCAAGTCGAGAATTGCCTGCGCCTGCCGCTCGGTCAGCCGGTAGGCACCGTCGACGAGACCGAATCCATCTGGCAGGTCGTCTGGTTTCGACGCCTCGGCGCCGGCGCGCTCGAGCATTTCGACGACGACTCCGGGCGCCCAGGACTTGTCGAGCAGAGCGGCCTTGGCCACCGCCGGGCTTTCCGATTGCTTGATCAGCTCGATGATCTCGTCGATATTGGACAGCGCGATCGCGAGACCTTCCAGAATGTGGGCGCGCTCGCGCGCCTTGCGCAAATCGAAGATCGTCCGCCGGGTCACAACCTCGCGGCGATGCAGGATGAAAGCCTCGAGAATTTCCTTGAGATTGAGAATCCTCGGTTGTCCGTTGACCAGCGCGACCATGTTGATGCCGAACACGTTCTGCATCTGCGTCTGCTTGTACAGGTTGTTCAGCACGACGTCGGCGATTTCGCCCCGGCGCAGCTCGATGACCATGCGCATGCCGTCCTTGTCGGATTCGTCGCGCAATCCCGAAATGCCTTCGAGACGCTTGTCCTTGACCAGTTCGGCGATTTTCTCGAGCAGGCGCGCCTTGTTGACCTGGTACGGGAGCTCGGTGACGATGATGCTCTGGCGGCCCGACTTGTCCTCCTCGTAATGGGTGCGCGCGCGCAGGTAGATCTTGCCCTTACCGGTCCGGTAAGCTTCGCGGATGCCGCGCGCGCCGTTGATGAAACCGGCGGTCGGAAAATCCGGCCCCGGGATGCATTCCATCAATTCGGCGATACCCGCGTCGGGTTGCTCGATCAGGCGCAGGCAGGCGTCGACGACTTCGGCGAGATTGTGCGGCGGAATGTTGGTCGCCATGCCGACCGCGATACCCGAAGAACCGTTGACCAGCAGGTTCGGGACCTTGGTCGGCAATACCAGCGGTTCACTCTCGGACTCGTCGTAATTGGGGATGTAATCGACCGTTTCCTTGTCGAGATCGGCAAGCAATTCGTGCGCGATCTTCGACATGCGCACCTCGGTGTAGCGCATCGCCGCCGGCGAATCGCCGTCGACCGAGCCGAAATTGCCCTGTCCGTCGACCAGCAGGTGGCGCATCGCGAACGGTTGCGCCATGCGCACGATCGTGTCATAAACCGCGGTGTCGCCGTGAGGATGGTACTTACCGATAACATCGCCGACGACGCGCGCCGATTTCTTGTACGGCTTGTTGTAATCGTTGCCGAGTTCGCTCATCGCGTAGAGTACCCGACGATGGACCGGCTTGAGCCCGTCGCGAACGTCGGGCAGCGCGCGACCGACGATTACGCTCATCGCGTACTCGAGATACGACTGGCGCATCTCGTCTTCTAAGTTGACCGGAAAAACTTCCTTGGCAATATCCGCCATAAAACTCGATTCTCGAAGCTAGGAAATGTCGCAGGAAAGGCTGATTTGAAATCTGCGCGATTTTATCACAGACCCAAGGGTGACTACTAACGATAAAATCTCCCCGCCAGCGTCATTTCAGGGCGATTTACGCGTTGCCCGCATTTTCTCGACGACGCCGATCCGGGCCTCGCGATATTCGTTTGCAGCGCCCGGCAAATCTTGTAAGGTGCGGCCATGGCAAAGCGCTACCAAATTCTCAAACCCGACTGGATTGTGACCGTCGATGCGGACTTTCGCGTGCTGCGCGACGCCGCCCTGGTGGTTGCCGACAACCGCATCGACGCGTTGCTCGACAACGGCGACGGCGAGGCGTTCGAGCGCTACGCGGCGGCCGAGGTCGTCGAGCTGCCCGGCCGGGTCCTGCTGCCGGGCTTCGTCAACAGCCATACGCACGCGTCGATGAGCCTGTTTCGCGGCATGGCCGACGACCTGCCGTTGATGGAATGGCTGACCGACCACATCTGGCCGGCCGAATCGCGCTGGGTCGACCCCGCCTTCGCCGCCGACGGTTTGCGTCTTGCCGCGGCCGAAATGATTCGCGGCGGCACGACCTGCCTGAGCGATATGTTCTATTTTCCCGACGAGGTCGCGCGCAGCGTGCAGGCAGTCGGGATTCGTGGCGTCGTCGGCCTGATCGTGCTCGACTTTCCTTCGGCCTGGGCGCGCGATGCCGACGAATACCTGCACAAGGCCCTGGCGGTGCATGACGAAATTCGCGAGCTGGCGCTGGTCGAAAGCGCGCTCGCGCCGCACGCGCCGTACACCGTTTCCGACGCGCCGCTCGAACAGATCGCGATGTACAGCAACGAACTCGACATCCCGGTACACATGCACGTGCACGAAACCGCCGACGAAGTCGCCGAGGCCGAGCAAAAGACCGGTCGGCGGCCGCTCGAACGCCTCGACCAGCTCGGCCTGCTGAATCCGAGCCTGATCGCGGTGCACATGACCGAGCTGAATCCCCTCGAGATCGAGCGCGTCGCCGAAGCCGGGGTCAACGTCGCGCACTGCCCCGAGTCGAATCTCAAACTCGCCAGCGGCATTTGCCCGCTCGCGGCGCTGCTCGACAACGGCGTCAACGTCTGTCTCGGCACCGACGGCGCGGCCAGCAACAACGACCTCGACCTGCTCGGCGAAATGCGCACCGCGAGCTTGCTGGCGAAGGGCGCGAGCGGCGACGCGCGCGCCTGCGGCGCGCGCCAGGCGATCGAGATGGCAACGATCAACGGAGCGCGTGCGCTCGCGCTCGGCGACCGCATCGGCAGCATCGAGGCCGGCAAGCTGGCCGACCTGGTGGCGATCGATTTGCGCGCTGCCAACACCCAGCCGGTCTATGACCCGGTCGCGCAGGTGGCGTACGCCGCCGCCGCCAGCCAGGTCTCGGATGTCTGGATCGATGGCGTCCGGCAACTGCGCGACTTCGAATATTGCCGCCTCGACCGCGACGAAATCGTCGCCCGCGCGAGCGCCTGGGCGGACCGCATCGGTAGCGGGCGATGACTCCCGGCAGCAACGTCGATCCGCATGAAGTCGACAAGTTTCAGGCGCTCGCGAGCCGCTGGTGGGACGCGGATGGCGAGTTTCGCACACTGCACGAAATCAACCCATTGCGGGTCGACTATATCGAGCGCCGGGTCGGGCCGCTCGACGGCAAGACGCTGCTCGACATCGGCTGCGGCGGCGGTCTGCTCGCCGAAGCGCTGACGCGGCGCGGCGCCCGCGTCACCGGCATCGACGTCGGCGAGGCCGCGCTCGAAGTCGCGCGCCTGCACCTGCACGAATCCGGGCTCGATATCGAATATCGGCTGGCGACCGCCGAAGATTTCGCTGCCGAGCACGCCGGCGGATTCGACGTCGTCACCTGTCTCGAGCTGCTCGAGCACGTACCCGAACCGGATTCGGTGATCGTCGCCGCGGCGCGTTTGCTCAAGCCCGGCGGCCGCCTGGTACTGTCGACCATCAATCGCAATCCGAAGGCTTTCGCGCTCGCAATCGTCGGCGCTGAATACCTGCTGCGGCTGTTGCCGCGAGGCACCCACGACTATCGCAACTTCATCAAGCCGTCGGAGCTTGCGGCGAGCCTGCGCGCCGCTGGCCTGCGGCCGCTCGACCTGACCGGTCTCGGTTATAACCCGCTGACGCGAAGCTATGCGCTCGGCCGAGACATCGACGTCAATTACCTGCTGACCGCGGGCTTCGATGATTGACGCAGTTTTGCTCGACCTCGACGGCACGCTGGTCGACACCGCCCCCGACATGGGCGGCGCGCTCAACAAATTGCTGCGCGAAGAACGCCTCGATCCCCTGCCGCTCGAATCGATTCGGCCTTACGTTTCGCAGGGCGGCCTGGTATTGACCCGCCTGGGCTTCGGCGAGCGCGTGCCCGAGTCGGCTATCGAGCCGCTACGCCAGCGATTCCTCGATCACTATCGCGCCATCGTCGCCGACGATTCGGCGCTGTTCGACGGATTCGACGCGGTGCTCGACGCGCTCGAAGCGCGCGGGGTTGCCTGGGGAGTCGTAACCAACAAGCCCGAGTGGTTGACGCAGCCGCTGCTCGAAGCGCTAGGGCTGGCGACGCGCGCCGCGGTCGTGATCGGCGGCGACACGCTGGCACGCCGCAAACCCGATCCGCTGCCGCTGGTCACCGCCGCCGAACGCATTGGCGTGGCCTGCGCGGATTGCGTCTACGTCGGCGACGACGAGCGCGACATCGTCGCCGGGCGCGCCGCCGGCATGAAAACCCTGGCCGCGGCCTGGGGCTATATCGAGCCGGGCGTCGACCTCGCCGACTGGCGTGCCGACGGTATCGTCGCGACCCCCGGCGAACTGCTCGAGCATCCGCTGCTGGGGGGCGCCGCGTGACCGCCGTACCCGCGAATTACGCGCCGCAAGCCGACCTGCTGCGTGAGCGGGTCGTACTGGTGACCGGCGCGACCGGCGGTATCGGCAAGGTGGCGGCGCGGGAGTTCGCCCGTCACGGTGGCAGCGTCATTCTGCTCGGAAGGAATCTGCGCCTGGTCGAAGCCCTGTATGACGAGATCGAATTAGCCGGCTGGCCGACCCCGGCGATTTACCCGATGAATCTCGAGGGCGCGACGGAAAAGGATTACGCCGATCTGGCGGTCAACATCGAGCGCGAGTTCGGCCGCCTCGACGGAATTTTGCACGCGGCGGCCATGCTCGGCGCGCCGACCGTGTTCGCGCAAAGCGACAGCGAAACCTGGTACCGGGTCCAGCAGGTCAACTTGCACGCGCCCTATATGTTGACGCGAGCCTGCCTGCCACTGCTGGCGCGCGCCGAACCGGGTACGCTGGCTTTCATCGTCGACGACAAGCCGGGCGCATACTGGGATGCCTACCAGGTCAGCAAACGGGGGCTCGCGGCGATGGCCGATCTGCTCGCCGCCGAATACGAGGGCAGCAGCTTGCGCGTCAATTGTTTCGATCCCGGGCCGACCCGCACGGGACTGCAACTGCGCGCGTTCCCGGCCGCCGACAACGACAGCCTGCCGCCGCCCGAGGCGCACGCGCGAGCCCTGCTCTACCTGTTCGACCCCGAAATCGATCTCCACGGAACCTGTCTGCGCGGCGAATCCGGCTAAGCTGCGATTCGCGGCGTAGCCAGGGCCCTGGCCAGGTCAGCGATACTCGAAATAAAAATACTCCGGCGCGAGCCGTTGCTGAAGCGCGAGCAGGCAATCCTCGTTGGGCTGCAGCGACCATTCGCCATTGGTGCGCAGCGCGTAGGCGTAGTCGTCACGCCGCAGATGAAACACGACCGGCATCTTGCCGTCGCCGCGGTAGGCGTCGAGCAGGTCGATCAGG
>JBFFXR010000021.1:0-25833 GCA_041569645.1 Gammaproteobacteria bacterium | reverse complement strand
TCGCCCTGCTCGACCTTGTCGGTGACCACCGACGGCTCGGCGCCGGCGTTCTTGACGATCTGGCGAATCGGCTCCTCGAGCGCGCGGCGCGCGATGTTGACGCCGACGTCCTGGTCGTGGTTGTCGCCCTTGAGGTCAGCGATTGCGGCACGGCAGCGTACCAGCGCGACCCCGCCACCGGGTACCACGCCTTCCTCGACCGCGGCGCGGGTCGAATGCAGCGCGTCCTCGACGCGGGCTTTCTTTTCCTTCATCTCGATCTCGGTCGCGGCACCGACTTTAATGACGGCAACGCCGCCGGCCAGCTTGGCCAGGCGCTCCTGCATCTTCTCGGTATCGTACTCGGAGGTTAACTCGGCGATCTGCGCCTTGATCTGCTCGATCCGCGCCTTGATGTCGTCGGCCGAACCGGCACCGTCGACGATGGTGGTGTTTTCCTTCGTCACGGAGACTTTCTTGGCCGAGCCGAGATCGTCGATGGTCGCCTTCTCGAGCGACAGGCCGACTTCCTCGGAAATGACCTGGCCGCCGGTCAGTACGGCGATGTCCTGCAGCATGGCTTTGCGGCGGTCGCCGAAGCCCGGCGCCTTGACCGCGCAGACCTTGACGATGCCGCGCATGCTGTTGACGACCAGCGTCGCCAGCGCTTCACCTTCGATATCCTCGGCGATGATCAGCAGCGGCTTGCTCGCCTTGGCGACCGACTCCAGAATCGGCAGCAATTCACGAATGTTGGAGATTTTCTTGTCGAACAGCAGGATCAGCGGATCGTCGAGCTCGCTCGACATCGTGGCCTGCTCGTTGACGAAGTACGGCGACAGGTAGCCGCGGTCGAACTGCATGCCCTCGACGACTTCGAGTTCGTTCTCGAGCGACGAGCCTTCCTCGACCGTGATGACGCCTTCCTTGCCGACCTTTTCCATTGCGTCGGCGATGATGCTGCCGACGCTCTCGTCGGCGTTGGCCGAGATCGTGCCGACCTGGGCAATCGCCTTCGAGTCCTCGCACGGGGTCGACAGTGTCTGCAGGTGATCGACTGCCGCGATCACCGCCTTGTCGATGCCGCGCTTGAGGTCCATCGGGTTCATACCCGCGGCGACGGCCTTCATGCCTTCGCGGACGATGGCCTGCGCCAGAACGGTCGCGGTGGTGGTGCCGTCACCGGCCACGTCGGAAGTCTGCGATGCGACTTCCTTGACCATTTGCGCGCCCATGTTCTCGAAGTTGTCCTCGAGTTCGATTTCCTTGGCGACCGAGACGCCGTCTTTGGTCATCGTCGGTGCGCCGAAGCTCTTGTCGAGCACGACGTTGCGGCCCTTGGGGCCGAGCGTTACCTTGACCGCGTCGGCCAGGATGTTCACGCCCTTGACCATGCGCGAGCGCGCATCGTCACCGAATCTTACTTCTTTAGCACTCATTTGAGTTTCACCCTCTTCTTCGAATCCTGATTATTCAACAACAGCGATGATGTCATCTTCGCGCATGATCAGCAGTTCCTCGCCGTCCACCTTGATCTCGGTGCCGGAGTACTTGCCGAAATAAACGGTATCGCCGACCTTGACGTCCAGCGAACGGACGTCGCCGGAATCGGTGATCTTGCCGTTGCCGATCGCGAGAATCTCGCCCATGCTCGGCTTCTCGGTTGCGGTGTCGGGAATCACGATGCCACCAGCCGTGGTCCGCTCTTCCTCTTTGCGCCTGACGACGACTCGGTCATGCAGGGGACGAATATTCATGCTTGCTTCGCTCCATTAAAATCGTTACGGTTTGCCACCCCCTGGGTGGCGCCAATCTTCTATCCGCGAGTTAGCACTCGCCTAATGAGAGTGCTAATAATATTCAGCGGTTCGAGCTAGTCAAGCCAGTTGGGGAAATTTTGTGTGTTTTCAAGGCCGATCCCGGCCTTTTCGCGGCCAGCCGGGTCTGCGCTGCTGCGATCAGTCGTCGCGGCGGTACTTGACGTCTTCGATTACGTTGCCATCGCGGCGCTCGCCGCCTCCGGTGCGGACTTCGACGTTGACGATCATCTGCGCGACGATGCGCCGCACCAGCCATTGCCGCGTCGGCGGCAGCAATAGCAGGAAGCCGAGCGTGTCGGTGAAGAATCCCGGCGTCAGCAGCAGCGCGCCGGCGATAATCAGCCCCACGCCCTCGAGCAACTCCTGCGCCGGCAACTCGTCGTGCTCGAGCTTTTGCCGCGCGCGCAACAGCGTCGACAAGCCCTGCAGGCGCAACAGCCAGACGCCGACGACCGCGGTCAGCACGACGAGCGCCACGGTCCAGCCGGCGCCGATAACCTGCCCGACCTTGATGAGCAGGTAGATTTCGACGATCGGAACGATCAGAAAGGCCAGGGCCAGAATTGGGAACATGCTAGTCGGGCCGCGGTGGCGGCGGTTGGTTTCGGCCGGGGATTTATTACCAGAGTAATAATGCACTGCACCGGAAGTATGGTTAGCATACCATCAAATCAACCGCCGACGGCAGATTCGCATGGCCGACTACTACCTCGTAATCACTTCCTGGCCCGATCTCGACGGCGCGCAAGCACAGGCCCGTACCTGGGTCGAGGAAAAACTCGCCTCGAGCGTGAACATTTTGCCGCCGATGGACTCTATTTACCGTTGGCGGGGTGAGCTGCGCGAGGGCCGGGAGCACAAGATCTTCATCAAGACCCGGGCCTCGCGGCTGGATTTACTTCAGCGCCGAATCAGGGCCGCTCATCCGTATGAAATCGCCGAAATCCTTTGTTTTGAGATAGACTCAGGAGATAAGGATTATCTCGAATGGATCGACGCTTCAACCCGATGAAAGATTTCAGACCCACGTTCGCCTGGCTACTGCTGGGAATCGCGCTGCTCGGCACCAACGCCGTCGCGCAGGAGGACGAGCTGCTGCCGCCCGAACAGGCCTTCGCGCTCGAGGCCTGGCTCGACGGCGACCGCCTGGTCGCCGAGTACGCGATCGCGCCAGGATACTACATGTATCGCCAGCGCTTCGAATTTCTAATCGACCCGGACAGCGACGACGTCGACATAGAGGCCGTGCACATTCCTCCGGGCAAGCGCTCGTTCGACGAATTCTTCGGCGAGATCGAAACCTACCGCGATCGAGTCCGGATCGAAATACCGCTGACCTATTCGGGCCTCGCGCCGCCACCGTTTCGTCTGCGCGCGACCAGTCAGGGCTGCGCCGATATCGGCGTTTGTTATCCACCATTGAAGCAGGCGCTCGCCGTCGATCCGGAGGTCGGCGGACGATTCCTGCCCACCGCGTGGACCGGCGAGGATTCCGAAACCGCCAGTGGCGACGCCGATGTCGAGCTGCTCAAGTCGCTGCTCGGCGAAGTGACCGCCAACCTCGACCAGCGACAAGCCGAGAGCACGGCGAATGACGTCGGCACGAACGAAGCCTCGGACGCGCTCTCGGTGCTGCAATCGCTCGGCGACGAAATGGGCCTCGGCGGCGACGATGAAATTCTGCACCCCGACGAAGCCTTTATCCTGTCGGCGCGGCTCGACGCCAACAACGTCATTCGCAGCAACATCCTGCTCGCCGATAATATCTACCTCTATCGAGACAAGGTGCGGATCGCGCTGATCGACGGCGACGGTCATCGGATCGGGCCGATTTCGCTGCCGCGCGGCAAGCTGAAGAACGACGAGTTCTTTGGGCCGATGGAAGTCATCTACGGCGAGCTCGACGTCGCGATACCGATTCTGTCCGAAGCCGATGCCAGCGACAGCTTCAGGCTGTCCTACCAGTACCAGGGCTGCGTCGAGGACCGCATCTGCTACCCGCCGATCACCAAATACATCGACGTCGATGCGCCGGCGGGACTGGTGCAGGTCAAACACGAGCTCGATCGACCCGAGCCCGCAAATCCCTGGTCCGGTGCGGCGACCTCGCCCGCGCTCGCCGTCGAAACTCCGATTTCGGAGCAGGAACAATTTGCTCGATTACTGCGCGATCAAAGCCTGCTGATCATCATTGGCCTGTTCTTCCTCGCGGGTATCGGCCTGACCTTCACGCCCTGCGTGTTTCCGATGATCCCGATCCTGTCGAGCATCATCGCCGGCCAGGGTGAATCGATCACGACCGGCAAGGCTTTCCTGCTCTCGTCGGTCTACGTCCTGACGATGGCGGCGACCTACGCCAGCGCCGGCGCGATCGTCGGCTACTACGGCGCCGAATTCAATATCCAGATCTGGTTCCAGGATCCCGTCATCCTCAGCATCTTCGCCGCGATCTTCGCCCTGTTGGCGCTGTCGATGTTCGGCTTCTACGACCTGCAGATGCCGCCCGCGCTGCAATCCCGGCTCGCCGCCATCTCCAACAGCCAGCAGGGCGGAACGCTGATCGGCGTCGGCCTGATGGGATTCTTTTCGGCAATCATCGTCGGGCCGTGCATCACCGCGCCGCTGGTCGGCGCACTGCTTTTCATTTCGCAAACGCAGGACTGGCAACTTGGTGGCCTCGCGCTGTTCGCGCTCGGTCTCGGCATGGGCGTACCACTGATGATCGTCGGTACTTCCGCCGGCAAGATCCTGCCACGGGCCGGTGCCTGGATGGATCAGGTCAAGGCCTTTTTCGGGATCGTTCTGCTCGGCGTCGCGATCTGGCTGCTCGAGCGCATCCTGCCGGTGGGCATCACCATGGCCTTGATCGCGGCGCTGCTGATCGCCACGGCGATCTACATGGGGGCGCTCGACAGCCTCGACGCCGCCGCGTCCGGCTGGCGTCGTTTCGCCAAGGCTGCCGGCCTGCTGGTTTTGATTTATGGCGCCGCCTACCTGATCGGCGCGGCCGCCGGCAGCAAGGACCTGATCCAGCCGCTGCGCGGCGTCGTCGCCGCGGCCGGCGGCGAGCGCGGCGGCCAGGCGCACATCGCGTTCCGCCAGATCAAGGGGCTCGATGGCCTGCAACTGGCGCTCAACGATTCGGTGCAGCAGGGCCGTACCACGATGCTGGACTTCTACGCCGACTGGTGTATCTCGTGCAAGGAAATGGAGCGTTACGCTTTCACCCATCCCGACGTCCTCGCGGCGCTCGAACAGACCGCCACGTTACAGGCCGACGTGACCGACAACGACCGCGTCGATACGCGGCTGATGAGTTCGCTCGGCATCTACGGCCCGCCGGCGATCCTGTTTTTTGACCCGAACGGTAAGGAAATCCGCCACCGCCGTGTAGTCGGCGAAATGTCGGGCGAGAAATTCGCCGCGCACATCGTCGCCACCTTTCGGTGAAACCCGCCTACTTGTCGACCGGCGCGGTCGCGCTCGTCTCGCTGCTGGCCGGCGTCGTTCTCTTCCAATGGCTCGAGCCGAAGCTGCGCGCACCACGCGCCGAGGCGCCGACAGCGTTCGAATTGCACTCGATTCCGCTGACCCGGCTCGACGGCGAGACGCAGTTACTCGGCGACTGGCGCGGCCAGATCCTGATCGTCAATTTCTGGGCAACCTGGTGTCTGCCGTGCCGGCGTGAAATCCCGACGCTGATCGAAATCCAGCACGCCTACGCCGAACGTGGCGTGCGCGTCATCGGGATCGCTTTCGACGGCGCGGAGCCGGTGCGTCGCTTCGCGCGCGAATACGCGATCGACTATCCGCTGTTTCTCGCCGGCAACGGCATTTCGATGTACAACGCCGCGCTTGGCAATCGCAGCGGAGCACTGCCCTTTACCGCGCTGCTGGACCGCGATGGACGCGTCAGCGAGCGCCACCTCGGCGAAGTCAGCAAGGCGCAGCTCGAAGACTGGCTGGCCGCGTACGACTGAACGAAAAATCGCGCAAATCGATAAAATTGTCGTAAACTTCGTCAAACTGGCGGCAAAATTCCGAAAACTGGACTCAATTGTGCCGTTATGCAAGAATCACTCGAAACCTACCTCGCGGCGCGGATACGGCAATAATGACGACAATACTGGTCATCCACGGCCCCAACCTGAACCTGCTGGGCACTCGCGAACCGGAGATCTACGGCGCCGACACGCTCGAATCGATCGACCAGAGCCTCATCCAGATGGCGGCACAGCACAAGGTTACGCTCGAAACCTTCCAGTCGAACAACGAGGGCGACATCGTCGGCCGGATCCAGCAGGCGGCGAATTCGGCAATCGACTTCATCATCATCAACCCCGCCGCATTCACCCATACCAGCGTCGCAATTCGCGACGCACTGCTTGCTACCGGCATCCCGTTTATCGAAACGCATTTATCGAACGTCCACGCGCGCGAAGATTTTCGCCGCCATTCGTATTTTTCCGACATCGCGGTCGGCGTCATTTGCGGATTCGGCAAGAACAGTTATCTGCTGGCTTTCGAGGCGGCCGTCCTCCACTGCCAGACCGCCAGTCAATAGGGGCTCAGTCTATGGACATACGCAAAATAAAAAAACTGATCGAACTGCTCGATGAGTCGGGCATCGCCGAGCTCGAGATCAAGGAGGGAGAGGAATCGGTACGCATCAGCCGGCAATCTTCGGGGATGGTGCAAACCGTCGCGCCGGCGCCGATCGTCGCGGCCGCGCCGGCCAACCCGGCCGCCGAAACGCCGGCACCGGTCGAGACCGAAGCCCGGGAAGATAAAAAAGGGCATGAAGTGCGCTCGCCGATGGTCGGTACGTTTTACGCCGCCGCGTCACCGACCTCGGGGCCGTTCGTGACCGAAGGCCAGTTCGTCAACCCCGGCGACACGCTTTGCATCATCGAGGCGATGAAAATGATGAACCAGATCGAGGCCGACAAGGCCGGTCGGATACGCTCGATCCTGGTCGAAAGCGGCAGCCCGGTCGAATACGACCAGGTTTTGTTCCTCATCGACTAGGCGGCGGCGATGCTCGAAAAAATCCTGATCGCCAATCGTGGTGAGATCGCGCTACGCATTCTGCGCGCCTGCCGCGAGATGGGCATCAAGACCGTTGCCGTGCATTCGACCGTCGACCGCGACCTCAAACACGTGCGTCTGGCCGACGAATCCGTCTGCATCGGACCGCCGTCATCGCTGGAGAGCTATCTCAACAACTCGGCGCTGATCTGCGCCGCCGAACTGACCAATGCCGACGGTATTCATCCGGGCTACGGGTTTCTGTCGGAAAACGCCGAATTCGCCGATCAGGTCGAGTCCAGCGGCTTCAAATTCATCGGCCCGAGCGCGTCGGCGATACGCACGATGGGCGACAAGGTGGCGGCGATCCGCACGATGAAAGCCACTGGCGTGCCGACCGTGCCGGGCTCCGACGGCCCGCTCGACGACGACCGGGAGCGCAATCTCGAACTCGCACGCAAGATCGGCTACCCGGTCATCATCAAGGCGGCCGGCGGTGGCGGCGGTCGCGGCATGCGCGTCGTGCACGCCGAGGGGGCGCTGCTCAACTCGATCCAGCTGACCCGCTCGGAAGCGGCGGCCGCGTTCAACAACGACGTCGTCTACATGGAGAAATACCTCGGCAAGCCGCGCCACATCGAAATTCAGGTACTCGCCGACTCGCACGGCAACGCGATCCATCTCGGCGAACGCGATTGCTCGATGCAGCGTCGCCATCAGAAAGTCGTCGAGGAAGCACCGGCGCCCGGTATAACCCCCGAGCAGCGCGCCGAGATCGGTGGCAGCTGCGCCGACGCCTGCATCAAAATGGGCTACGAGGGCGCCGGCACCTTCGAGTTTCTCTACGAGGACGGCAATTTCTATTTCATCGAAATGAACACCCGCGTGCAGGTCGAGCATCCCGTCACCGAGATGATTACCTGGGTCGACATCATCAAGGAGCAGATTTCGATCGCCTCGGGCGAACCGCTGAATTACACGCAGGATGACATCAAGATCAACGGCCACGCGATCGAGTGCCGGATCAATGCCGAGGACTCGAAAACTTTCCTGCCGTCGCCGGGCAAGATTACGCTCTACCACGCGCCGGGCGGCCCCGGCGTGCGTATGGATTCACACATATACAACGGCTATACCGTACCGCCTTACTACGATTCAATGATCGGCAAGCTGATTACCTTCGGCAGTACCCGCCAGTCGGCGATCGCACGCATGAAGGGCGCGCTTTCCGAGATCGTCATCGAAGGCATCAAGACCAACATCGAGCTGCAGCGCGAAATCATCAGCGACGGCAATTTCGCCCGCGGCGGCACCGATATCCATTATCTCGAGAAAAAACTCGGGATCGACTAGCCCCCGATGGCCTGGTGGCGCATCAGCCTGAACTGCCCCGCCGAACGACTCGAAGCGGTGGAAATCGCCCTGCTCGGGCTCGGTGCCGAGAGCCTGTCGCTCGCCGATGCCGGTGACGAGCCGATTTACGAACCACCGCCAGGCGACGCCCCGGTGTGGTGCGAATCGATCGTCAGCGCGCTGTTCGACGATCGTGCCGATCCGGACGCGCTGCAAATCGAGCTCGAGCGCTCGCTGCCGGCCGAGCTCGCCGCCGGCATTCGCCGCGAGCGACTCGACGACGCCGACTGGGAGCAAGCGTATCGCCAGCATTTTCAACCTCTGCAATTCGCCGCGTCGCTGTGGGTCGTGCCGAGCTGGTGCGAACCGCCCGACCCCGACGCGATCGTGATCCGGCTGGATCCGGGTCTCGCGTTCGGCACGGGCGGACACCCGACGACCGCGCTGTGCCTCGAATGGCTGGCCGATCATCCGCCGAAGCACGAGGTGGTCATCGATTACGGCTGCGGTTCGGGAATACTCTCGATCGCCGCGCAGCGCCTCGGCGCGGCCTCGGTGACCGGGGTCGACATCGATCCGCAGGCGCTCGCCGCCAGCGCCAACAACCTCGCCGTCAACGACATCGCGCGCGATACGGTCCGCCTGTGCCTGCCGGACGAATTGCCGCCGGCGCCGGTCGACCTGCTGATCGCCAATATCGTCGCTGCGCCGCTGATCGAACTGGCGCCGCGCTTCGCCCGGCTGATTCGCCCGGGCGGGCGAATTCTGCTTTCGGGGATACTCAATCGTCAGCTCGACGCGATACAATCGGCCTACGCGGACGCTTTCCGGCTCGCCGCGCCGCGCGTGCGCGGCGACTGGATATGCCTTCACGGACAACGACGGGACGATTGAACGATGTTCAGCAGCACCCAGCTCGGCGACGTAATGGAAACGACTTGCAACCAGTGCAAGAGTCGTTTTCGCATCACCGAACAGCAGCTCAAGCAAGCTTACGGCAAGGTATGCTGTGGCGAATGCGGCTGCGTGTTCAACGCCCTGACCAGCCTGCGGAGTTACGACGGCGAGCTGCCGTCTGAATTCGGCAATTCCGTCGTGGCCGAAGCCGACGATTCGAGCGACGAGCCGACCCGGCCGGTCACCGATTTCGACAGCGCGCCGCAGCAGCGCGACAGCGTCGAACTCAGCCTGCAGCAGGCGATGTACGGCG
Source organism: Gammaproteobacteria bacterium (assembly GCA_041569645.1). Classification (GTDB taxonomy): domain Bacteria; phylum Pseudomonadota; class Gammaproteobacteria. The sequence continues at coordinate 16,443 of JBFFXR010000021.1, read as the reverse complement.
ACGACCGCCGCGGGCGGCTCGCCGCGAGCCCGTTGTCGTGGTTCGTCGGCATCGTCGTGCTGATCGCCATCGGTCTCGCGCAGGCGATTTACTACCAGCGCTACGCGCTGATCGAAGACCCACGATTCCAGCAACAGGTCATCACCCTGTGCGAGCTGTTGCCCTGCGCGCCGCAACAGTTTTCGAGCACCGAACAGCTCCGTCTGCTCGAGCGCAACGTGTTCACCCATCCGGTCACTTCGGGCGCGCTGATGGTGACCGGGTCCTTCGTCAACCAGGCGCCGTTCGCCCAGCGACCGCCCGACATGCTGATCAGCCTGTTCGACATCCAGGGCAACCTGATCGCCAACCGGGTCTTCAAGCCTGCCGAGTATTTACTCGAGCAGCGCAATCGCGGCGTCATCGAGCCCGACATCCCGGTGCAGTTCCGCCTCGAAATCGTCGATCCGGGCACCGACGCACTGACCTACGAATTCGAGTTTCTCTAGGCGGGAAAAAATTTCACAATCGGCGCGCCGCGCGCGCTCGAGAGCTACCGATGGCGCGCAACTCGGAGTATATTGCGCACTTTGCGCGGCGCTGCCGCGCCCGAACCACCGATCGCGATGAGACTGCAGCATCAGCTGACGCACTATTTCCCGTTTCTGCGCTGGGGGCGCAACGTCACGCGCGAAAGCGTGCGCGCCGATGCGATTGCCGGCCTGACCGGCGCGGCGCTGGTGGTACCGCAGGGGGTCGCGTTCGCGACCATCGCCGGCATGCCGCCGGAATACGGTCTCTACACGAGCATGGTGCCGGCCGTCATTGCCGCGCTGTTCGGCTCGTCCTGGCACCTGGTCTCGGGTCCGACGACCGCGGCGTCGGTCATCATGTTCGCGTCGCTATCCGGCATGGCGGCACCGGGCAGCGGCGAATACGTCACGCTCGCGATCACCCTCGCCTTCATGGTCGGCGTGCTGCAACTGACCATGGGTATCGTGCGGCTCGGCGTACTGGTCAATTTCATTTCGCATTCGGTGGTGATCGGCTTTACCGCCGGCGCGGCCTTTCTGATTGCGGCCAAGCAGGCCGAAGACTTCTTCGGCATACACATTCCCGACGGCGCCGCGCTGCTGACGATGATCCAGTACATCGGCGTCAACTGGGAGCAACTCAAGCCGCTGGTCATGCTGGTCGGCGCGATTACGCTGCTGACCGCGATTCTCGCGCAGCGCCGCTTCGGCGGCATGAGCATGATCGTCGCGCTCGCCGTCGGCAGCGTCGCCGCGGCGCTGTTCAACTGGCTGTTTACGCCCGAGGTCTCGGGTATCGAGATGATCGGCGCGCTACCGCAGCAGCTGCCGCCGCTGTCGCTACCCGATTTTTCGCCGGAAACCCTGCGCCAGCTGTCACCGCTGGCGCTGACGATGACGCTGTTCGCGCTGACCGAGGCGGTCTCGATCGCGCGCTCGATCTCGATCCGTTCGGGACAGGCGATCGACGGCAACCAGGAATTCATCGGCCAGGGCCTGTCGAACATCTTCGGCAGTTTCTTCTCGTCTTACGTCGCGACCGGCTCGTTCAATCGCAGCGGCGCGAACTACGACGCCGGCGCGCGCACGCCGATGGCTTCGATATTCGCCGGGCTGTTGCTGGTCGTAGTCGTCCTGCTGGTGGCGCCGCTGACGACCTACCTGCCAAAAGCGGCGGTCGCCGGCCTGTTGTTCCTGGTCGCCTGGCGGCTGATCAATTTCACCCAGATCCACAAGATCCTGCGCGCCGATCGACACGAAGCGGTCATCCTCGGCGTGGTCTTCTTCGGCACCGTGTTTTTCTCGATCGAGTTCGCGATTCTCGCCGGCGTAATCCTGTCGCTGATGATTTTCCTGCGCAAGACCTCGCGGCCGCGGCTGTCGCCGCGGGTTCCGGACCCGAATTCCAGGTCGCGCAAGTTCATCTACGGTCAGTTCCTGCCCGAGTGCCCGCAGCTCAAGATCCTGCGGCTCGACGATTCGCTGTACTTCGGCTCGGTCGCGCATGTCGGCGAATTGCTGCGCCGCTACCGCGAACACTACCCGCAGCAGAAAAACCTGTTGCTGCTGACCAAGGGCATCAGCCAGGTCGACGTCGCCGGCGCCGAGCTGTTGGTCAACGAGGCGCGCGAGCGGCGCAAGATGGGCGGCGAACTCTACATGTACCGATTGCGAGAGTCGGCCGCGCAGGTGTTCGAGCGCGGCGGCTACCAGGACGAGATCGGCGAAGCCAACCTGTTCGACACCAAGGGCGATGCGATCGCGGGCATTTTCGAGCGTCTCGACCCGGCAATTTGCGCGAGCTGCGAGGCACGAATCTTTCTCGAGTGCCGGCAGGTCGCCGGACCGGCAACCGAGGTCGAAGCGAAGCCTGGCGGGCCGGAAGAGATTTCGACCGCGGAGCCGGCCGAAAACGATTCGACGGGCACATCCGAACCCGCGCCCGACGCAGCGGCGAGGACCTGATGCCGTTCGAGATCGGTCAATACGAATTCGCCAATCGCCTCGCGCTGGCGCCGATGGCCGGCGTGACCGACCGGCCATTTCGCCAGTTGTGCCGCAAGCTCGGCGCCGGCATGACGGCCTCGGAAATGGTCACCAGCCGGCCCGAGCTGCGCGACAGCCGCAAGACCCGGCTGCGCATGGATCACCGCGGCGAGCCGGCGCCGGTCATCGTGCAAATCGCCGGCGGAATCCCGGCGATGATGGCCGACGCGGCGCGATACAATGTCGACCACGGCGCGCAGATCATCGACATCAATATGGGGTGCCCGGCGAAGAAGGTTTGCCGGGTCGACGCCGGTTCCGCATTGCTTAGGGATCCGCGGCTGGTGCGCGCGATTCTCGAAGCCGTGGTCGCGGCGGTCGCGGTGCCGGTGACGCTGAAAATTCGCACCGGCTGGTCGCGCGCGCAACGCAACGCGGTCGAGATCGCGCGGCTTGCCGAAGACTGCGGCATCCAGGCGCTAACCGTTCACGGGCGCACCCGCGAGGATCGTTTCAACGGCGTCGCCGAATACGACAGCATTCGCGAAGTCAAACGCGCGGTATCGATTCCGATCATCGCCAATGGCGACATCGATTCGGCGAAAAAAGCACAAATGGTCATGGACTTCACCGCTGCGGATGCTATTATGGTTGGCCGTATCGCGCAGCAGCGGCCGTGGATTTTTTCGCAGATCGAACGCTTTTTGGACACCGGTCTGGAACCCGAGGAGCCCGCGGACGATTTAAAAAAAGAATGGCTAATCGACCATTTACGAAATCTGTATGCGTTTTACGGCGAGCATCAGGGGGTGCGAATCGCGCGTAAGCATATTAACTGGCAGCTAGGCCATAACAACAACTACGACCGCTACAGACCTGCGTTGATGCAGGCAACAACCGCCGACCAACAGCTGTGCACGATTGAAGCTTACTTCGAAGATCGCATCCTGGAGGACTATGACTGGGCATCATGAATCGTGCCCGCGACGCGACCTGGTTTGTGAGAGTGGCAAAAAAGAAGAACACGAGTCAGCTGCAGCAATCGGTGGAAGCAGCGATTCGCAAATATCTCGAGGACCTCGACGGCGAGCTGCCCTGCAACCTGTTCGATACGGTAATTTCCGAGATCGAGCAACCGATGCTCAAGACCGTGCTCCGTCACTGCGACAACAACCAGTCCAAGACCGCGATGTGCCTCGGCATCAATCGCGGCACGCTGCGCAAGAAACTCAAGCAATACCACATCGAGCATTGATGCTACCACCATCGTCGCCAGTCCGCCTGGCCCAGAACGTCGTCAAACCCGAAGGAATCGCCCCATGTCCCAGCCGATTCGCCGTGCGCTGATCAGCGTCTCGAATAAAACCGGAATCGTCGAATTCGCGCGCCGCCTCGCGGCGCATGGTATTTTGCTGCTGTCGACCGGCGGTACCGCGCGACTGCTCGCCGAAAACGGCATCGAGGTCACCGAAATTTCCGACTACACCGGGTTTCCCGAGATGATGGCCGGCCGGGTCAAGACGCTGCATCCGAAGGTCCACGGCGGCATACTCGGGCGCCGCGGCGAGGACGACGCGGTCATGAAAGCGCACGGCATCGAGCCCATCGATCTCGTCGTCATCAATCTCTATCCATTCGAACAAACCGTCGCCGATCCGGACTGCAGTCTCGCCGATGCGATCGAGAATATCGATATCGGCGGCCCGGCGATGGTGCGCGCGGCGGCCAAGAATCACGCCGCGGTCACGGTCGTTGTCGACCCCGCCGACTATCCGCAGTTGCTCGACGAAATCGAGACCGCCGACGGCGTCGGCGACGTGCTGCGCTTCTCGCTCGCGATCAAGGCTTACGAACACACCTCGCACTACGACGGTGCGATCGCCAACTATTTCGGCCGCCTCGTTCAGCCCGAGTCCGAACAAGCCTTCCCGCGCACGCTGAATTTGCAGTACCGCCATGCGCAATCGATGCGCTACGGCGAAAATCCGCACCAGGCGGCGGCTTTCTATGTCGAGCGCGAGCCCATAGAGTCGAGCGTCGCGACCGCCGAGCAACTGCAGGGCAAGGCCCTGTCGTTCAACAACATCGCCGACACCGACGCCGCGCTCGAATGCGTCAAGCAGTTCGATGCGCCGGCCTGCGTGATCGTCAAGCACGCCAATCCCTGCGGCGTCGCGCTCGGCGACGGCCTGCTCGATGCCTATCGGCGCGCTTACAGCACTGACCCCGAGTCGGCCTTCGGCGGCATCATCGCGTTCAACCGGCCGCTCGACGGCGATACCGCGCGCATCATCGTCGAGCAACAGTTCGTCGAAGTCATCATCGCGCCGGAGATCGACGCGGCCGCCCGCGATGCGGTCGCGGCCAAGGAAAACGTTCGCCTGCTGCGCTGCGGGCAGTGGCAAGCGGCGCCGCCGCGCTTCGATTTCAAGCACGTTAACGGCGGCGTGCTGGTGCAGGACGCCGACCAGGCGCTTTACGAGCGTCTCGAAGTCGTAAGCAGGGCCCAACCGGACGACGCGCAGTTGGCGGATCTGCTATTCGCCTGGCAGGTTGCCAAGTTCGTCAAGTCCAACGCGATCGTCTACGCGCACGGACGCATGACGATCGGCGTCGGCGCCGGGCAAATGTCGCGCATCAATAGCGCGCGCATCGCGGCGATCAAGGCCGAGCACGCCGGTCTCGAGGTTGCCGGTTCGGTGATGGCGTCGGACGCTTTCTTCCCGTTTCGCGACGGTATCGACGCCGCCGCCGAAGCCGGAATCCGCGCGGTCATCCAGCCGGGCGGATCGATGCGCGATGACGAAGTCGTTGCGGCCGCCGACGAGCACGGCATGGCGATGGTCTTCACCGGCATGCGTCACTTCCGCCACTGATGGCGGCGCTGCAAATCCTCATCGTCGGCGGCGGTGGGCGCGAACATGCGCTGGCCTGGAAAGCGGCGCAATCGCCGCTGGTCGAAAAGGTCTACGTCGCACCGGGTAACGCCGGCACCGCCGACGAGCCCGGCATCGAAAATGTCGCGATCGGCGCCGAGGATATCGACGCGCTGCTCGAGTTTGCCCGCGAACGCGCAATCGACCTGACCATCGTCGGTCCCGAGGCGCCGCTGGTGGCCGGCATCGTCGATCGCTTCGAGGCCGGCGGCCTCACGATTTTCGGTCCGACCGCGGGCGCCGCACAGCTCGAGGGTTCGAAAACATTCAGCAAGGATTTCCTCGCCCGCCACTCGATTCCGACAGCCGTATACCGCAGTTTTACCGAAATCGGGCCCGCGCTCGACTACCTGCGCGGGCGTGCACTGCCGATCGTCGTCAAAGCCGACGGACTGGCCGCCGGCAAGGGCGTCATCGTCGCGCAAAGCGAGGACGAGGCCGTGCGCGCGGTGACCGACATGCTCGCCGGTAACCGCTTCGGCGAAGCCGGCCATCGCGTCGTAATCGAGGAATTTCTAAAAGGCGAAGAAGCCAGTTTCATCTGCATCGTCGACGGCGAGGACGTGCTGTCGATGGCGACTTCGCAGGACCACAAGGCGCGCGACGACGGCGATCGCGGACCCAATACCGGCGGCATGGGCGCCTACTCGCCGGCGCCGCTGGTGACGCCCGAAATCGAAGCCCGGGTCATGCAAGAAATCATCATGCCGACCGTGCGCGGGATGCGCGCCGAGGGCAATCGCTACCGCGGCTTTCTGTACGCCGGGCTGATGATCGGCGACGACGGCATGCCCCGCGTGCTCGAATTCAATTGTCGCTTCGGCGACCCGGAAACCCAGCCGATCATGGCCCGCCTGCAATCCGACCTGGTCGGGTTATGCCTTGCCGCCTGCCGTGGCGAGCTCGCCGGGCAGTCCGCGCAATGGGATCCGCGTGCGAGTCTCGGCGTCGTGCTCGCCGCGGCGGGCTATCCCGACGCTTACGCCAGGGGCGAGGTGATCGCGGCGATTCCGCCGGCAAGCGCAAGCGGCAAAGTGTTTCACGCCGGCACCGAGCGCGACGCGGAAGGTCGCCTGGTTACCAGCGGCGGCCGCGTGCTGTGCGCCGTCGGGCTCGGCGGCGACCTGCGCGCGGCGCAACGCCGAGCCTACGAACTGGTCGAATCGATCGACTGGCAAACCGCTTACTACCGGCGCGATATCGGCTTCAAGGCGCTCTGACCGGGCGTAAACCACCGTTTGCGGGAATTTGGTCTGGGAGGGAAAGTTTGCGCTTCTGCTTAAGTCCTTGAGCGCGAAGGAAAAAAAATTCACGTCCCTGTGAAATCGACACAACCACTACATATAGTATAGAAAAAATATCCAAACCGCAAGATGTTGTGATTATTTTTTTTACGTCTATACTACCAGGAACCTGTCGAGGGGCCCCCTAATGAAGTGTCAGAAGTGCAATTCGCAGATGTTCGTCATCGACGAAACCGTATCCGATCGCAGCCAGGTCACCTTCTACCGCTGCAGCCTGTGCGTCAACGAGCACGTCTCGTCGGAACCGGTAATCGCTAACCCGGCACCGCAGGTGGCCGGCCTGTTCAGCCCCACGGCAGCGGATACACAGCAGCCGCTGATAGCCTGATTCGCCGCCGACGGCGGCGCCCCCGCCCGGCGAATCCGTCATGCCTCGACCGAACTATCGTTTCCGCGCGCCGCGCACCGGCTCGCGCGCGCGCCTGCGCGAGCGGCTCGTCTACCTGCCCGGCGCGCTGGTACTGATCTACGGATTCTGGCTGACGTTGACCGTCTGAAGCCTCAGGCGGCCGGCGCCCCGGCGGCCTGAAATCTTAGGCTGACCCGCAGCCCGCCGATCGCGGCGCGGCCGAAGTCGACTTCGATGTTGTAGGATTCGACGATGTCGGCGACTACCGCCAGACCGATGCCCTGGCCTTCGGTTGCCTCGTCGAGGCGCGCTCCGCGCTTGAGAATTTGCTCGATTTCGTCGGCCTCCAGCCCGGGGCCGTCGTCCTCGATGACCAGGTCGAACGAGCGGTCTTCCTGCGTATCGCCGCGCAACTCGACACGCTCGCGGCCGTACTTGAAAGCGTTATCGAGCAGGTTGCCGATGACTTCGAGGCAATCGCCCTCGTCGATTCGCAGCGGCATCTGCGCCGGCAGACTCTCGCTGAGACGTATGCCCTTTTCCTGGTAAACCTTCTCCAGCGCCGATTTCAGCTTGGCGATGATCGCGACCAGGTCGACCGGCTTGCTGATGCGGATATCGGATACGCTGGTCGCCTTTTGCAGCTGATAGGACACGATCTGATTCATGCGCTCGGTCTGCTCGCGCAGCGTCTCGAGTTGCGCGGTTTGAAGACTGCGCTGGTCGGCGAGACCGGTCAATACGGCCAGCGGCGTCTTGAGGCTATGGGCGAGATCATCCATCGCGTTGCGGTAACGCTGGCGCTGGTACTGCTCGCGCTTGAGCAGAATATTGAGATTTTCGGTCAGCGGCGCGATCTCGGCCGGATAATTCCGCTCGAAACCGGTTTGCTGCTGATCCTCGATCGCCTTGACTTCGAGGCCGATGGCCTGCAGCGGCCGCAGGCTCCAGCGCATGACGGCGTACATGACGATCAGCAATAGCACGATGGTGACGATCAGCCACGCCCACAGCGTCTGGCGAAAACGGGTCAACTGCTCGAAATAGCCGACGGCGTTGCGCCAGACGACGACTTCGTAATGCCGCAGGCGATTGTCGATATCGGGCCATTGCAGCGCGAAACCGAGACGAAAATACGGTGTCGCGAGGTGCTCGACGATGTCGAAGCGCCACTTGCCGAGCTCGAGCCGCTCGATTGGCGGGAAACCGACGGAAATAGACTCAGAGCGCCACAGTTCGTGCTTGGCGCGATCGAACAGCTGTGCGTAAAGCCCCGAGTTGCGCGTCACCAGGCTCGGCTCGAACAACCTGTCGCCGCTGACCGTGACGCTGCGGCCGCTGGCATCGCGATCGACCGCCGCGAGAATGCTGTAAACCAGCAGCTTGAGGCCGTCTTCCTCGGCCTGCAACGCGCGTTTGACGACCGCGCGCTCGAGCGCGATCGCGGTCAGCACCATGAACATCACCAGCACCACCATCGATACCAGCGTCAGCCTGGACTTGATCGACTTCACGCGTCGCGAACGCCCTCCGCGCGCGGCAGCGTGAAGCGATAGCCGCGGCCGCGCAGGGTTTCGATCGGCTTGAGGTCCTCGTCGGGATCGAGCTTTTGCCGCAGCCGGCGGATGAAGACCTCGATGACGTTGCTGTCATTGTCCTTGTCGTCGTCGTAGAGATGCTCGGTCAGCGTGGTTTTCGAGATGACTTCGCCGGCGTGCAGCATCAGGTATTCGAGCACCTTGTACTCGTAAGCCGTGAGTTCGAGTTCGCGCTCGTCGACGTAGGTCCGCTGCGTTGCCGTGTCGAGGCTGACCGGCGCGCAGACGATGCGCGAATCCGACCAGCCCGACGCGCGCCGGATCAGCACGCGGATCCGGGCCATCATTTCCTCGTGGTGAAAGGGCTTCACCAGGTAATCATCGGCGCCGGCGTCGAGGCCCTCGACCTTGTCCTGCCAGCGGCCGCGCGCGGTCAGGATCAGGATCGGTAAATCGTTGCCCTCGTCGCGGATCCGGTTGATGACCTCGAGGCCGGACATTTTCGGCAGGCCGAGATCGACGATCGCGACATCCGCCGGGTACTCGCGCACCAGGAACAGCCCTTCGTCGCCATTGTCGGCGCAGTCGACCGCAAAACCCTCGGTCTTGAGCCGCTCGACGATTTGCTGCTGGATGTCGATATCGTCTTCGATCACGATCGCGCGCATGAGCTTGCCTCTTCTCGTTCCGGCTCAGAATACCGGCGTTACGTCGACGCGCACCTTGATGCGCTTGCCCGGATGGTAGGGCATTTCGATATTGTAGTGCCTGCCGCGATACTTGTAAGTCACGTCGTAGCCGTCGACGACTTCCTCGTAGGCGACACGCTCGCGCATTTCGCATTGCTCGCGATAGCCGACCACGGTTTGCTTGCCGTGTCTGGCATGGCCGTTGACCGCGTCGTGGCCGATTTGCGCGCCTACCAGCGTCCCGACCGCGGTGGCGATCCTGCGCCCGCGCCCATCGCCGATCTGGTGTCCGATGATGCCGCCGAGCAGACCGCCGGCAAGCATGCCACCGGCCGATTTCGGATGGCCGGACTCGGTCTGATAGACCGGCACTTCGTAGCATTCGCGGGTCGGCGCCGATACTCGCACCTGGCGATAAATCGGCCGCACTTCGACCACCTTGGCGTGATCGTACGGACCCTTGCCGGCCTTGTAACCGTGACGCGGGTAATCGTCGTCGTCGCGATCGTCGGCGCCGGCCGCGCCGGCCAGGGCGAGCAGGCTCACCGCCAGTAAGATATTGAGTGCTTTCATGTCAACCTCCGCAATATTCGGGATGACCGGCAATATAGGCGGGACTAACTGAATCGATCCTGAACGCGAAACCGGCGCTTCGATTTTGTGAAATATTTACCTGTTTTCGGCGTCAGTCGCGCCGTAACCGGTCGCTCAGCGCGATCGGCGTCGGATAGCGCGCGACGACGTAGTACGACGAGAACACGAAGCTGATCAGCGTCGAGATCTGGATCAGATAGGAAACCTCGACGCGAATCACCGCGAGCTGAGTCGCCATCACCGCGACCAGCAGCGAAAACTCGCTCATCTGGCCGAGCCGCATCGCGATCTCGTTGGAACGCTCGACACCCTCGCGGGTGATGCGCAACAGCGCGCTGTAGAGCATCGGCTTGAGGATGATCGCGAGCAGGCTCAGCCCCAGCGCCTCGAGCCAGATATCGGGCAGCACGTCGATATTGAAATTGGCGCCGAGCGCGACGAAAAAGATGATCAGGAAAAAGTCGCGCAGCGGGCGCAGGTTTTCGGAGATGAACCACGCGATCGGGCTGCGCGCGATCGACACGCCGGCGACGAAGGCACCGATCTCGTGCGACAGGCCGGCCAGTTCGGCGGCTTCGGCGACGCCGAGACACCAGCCGACCGCGAGCAGGAAGATGTACTCCTGGATACGGTCAAAGCGCGCGATCAGGCGGGTCAGCACGTAGCGCTCGGCCAGGTAGGCGAAGACGACCAGCAGCGGGAAGGCGAGCAGCGGCTTGATCATCGCGAAATAGCCGAACTCGGCGCTGGTGCTACCCTCTAGCGCGAGCAGGAGAAAGATCGCGATGATGTCCTGCAGCAGCAGGATGCTGGTAATGACTTCGCCGGTGTGCTGGTGGTGCAGTACCGTCGTCGGAATCAGCTTGAGGCCGATGATCGTGCTCGAGAACATCAACGCCGCACCGATTATCAGGGCCTCGGCGTGACCGTAGCCGAAAAGCCGGCTATAGCCATATCCGAGTACCAGCAGCACGACCGAGCTGACGCCGGTGATCAGCGTGGTCTTGCCGGCCAGCCGGATCAGTTCCTGCGGCTGCAGGTTGAGGCCGAGCAGGAACAGCAGGAAGATGATGCCGACATTGGCGATGTTCTGGATCAGGTCGACGTCGTTGATCAGGTTGACGCCCCACGGACCGATGAACAGGCCGAGGCCGATATAGGCGATGATCAACGACTGGCGAATCGACAGCGCCAGCGTCGCGAGAATCGCGGCGCCGCTGAAAATCAGGAACAGGATGTAAATGATCGAGACGTTTTCCATCTGGAGGCCGAGAGTAACAGATGCGAATTCGATCCGACATAGCCAGCGACGGCCAAATGCATCGGCGGCCGTCCAGCGCTTGATTTTTGCGCGCGTTGACCTAAGCTGGTGCGCTGTTTGGCCGCCGACTCCGCATGCTCGCGCTCGAAATTTCCGATCTCCGCAAGACCTACGCCAGCGGCCTCGAGGCGCTCAAGGGCATTGACCTCGAGGTCGAGGAAGGCGATTTCTTCGCCCTGCTGGGACCCAATGGTGCCGGCAAGTCGACCTGCATCGGTATCGTTTCCGGCCTGGTCAACAAGAGCGGCGGCACGGTCAGAATCTTCGGCCATTCGATCGACAACGAGTTTCTCGCCGCACGACGCCTGCTCGGCTCGGTGCCGCAGGAATTCAACTTCAACAGCTTCGAACCGGTCGAAGAGATCGTCATCAACCAGGCCGGCTACTACGGCGTGCCAATGCGAATCGCGCGCGAAAAGACCGAGAGATATCTCAGGCAACTCGGTCTCTGGGAACACCGTCGCGCACAGGCGCGGCGCCTGTCCGGCGGCATGAAGCGACGGCTGATGATCGCCCGCGCGCTGATCCACGAACCTCGCCTGCTGATTCTCGACGAGCCGACCGCCGGCGTCGATATCGAGCTGCGCCGCTCGATGTGGGATTTTCTCGAACAGATCAATACGCGCGGCACGACGATCATCCTGACGACACACTACCTCGAGGAAGCCGAACGCATGTGCCGCAACGTCGCGATCATCGACGAGGGCAACATCATCCAGCACGGCAGCATGCGCGCACTGCTGCGCCAGCTTAACAGCGAAACCTTCGTCCTCTACCTGCGCGACCCGATCGATCGTCTGCCCCGGCTCAACGGTTTCGACAATGTCGAACTGCTCGACGCGCACAGCGTCGAGGTCGAAGTCCCCGACCAGTATTCGATCAATGACCTGATTCGCGAACTCGAGAGCCGCAGCATCGTCGTCGAGCGTATGCGCAACAAGGTCAACCGGCTCGAAGAACTGTTCGTCAAGATGACTACCAAACCCGATCGCGCAAGGCTCGCCTGATCATGTGGCGCAGCTTCTGGATCGCCTACCTGACCATTACGCGCAAGGAAATCCGCCGTTTCATGCGCATCTGGGTGCAGACCATCATCCCGCCGGTCGTCACGGTGGCGCTTTATTTCATCATTTTCGGCAACCTGATCGGCCAGCGCATCGGCGAAATGGACGGCATGGTCTACGTCGACTTCATCATGCCGGGTCTGGTCATGATGTCGATCATCACCAATTCCTACGCCAACGTCGTGTCATCGTTTTACGGCGCCAAGTACTCGCGCCACATCGAGGAAATGCAGATCGCGCCGGTGCCCAACCTCGTGATTCTGCTGGGTTTCGTGACCGGCGGCGTCGCCCGCGGGTTGTGCGTCGGCGTCGCGGTGACGCTGATCTCGCTGCTGTTCACCGATTTCAGCGTGCACAACCCGGCCGTCGTGTTGCTGGTCGCGCTGCTGACCTCGTGCCTGTTCGCGCTCGCCGGCCTGATCAACGGCATCTTCGCCAATAGCTTCGACGACATCAGTATCATCCCGACCTTCGTGCTGACGCCGCTGACCTACCTCGGCGGAATTTTCTACTCGATCAGGATGCTGCCCGAGCTCTGGCAACAGCTTTCGCTGGTCAACCCGATACTCTACATGGTCAACAGTTTTCGCTACGGCTTTCGTGGCAGCAGCGACATCGAACTGTGGACCGCGCTCGCGGTGATACTCGCGTTTATCGTCGCGCTGTTCGTCTTTTGCCTCGCGCTGCTCGAACGCGGAATCGGGATTCGCCAGTGACCGAACTCGTCGACATCGGCGTCAATCTGACTAACAAGAGCCTGGCGCGCGATCTCGACGGCGTTATGCAGCGCGCGCTCGACGCCGGCGTCCGGCAAATGGTCGTCACCGGTACCAGCCTTGCCGCGAGCGCCGCGGCGATCGCGCTATGCGAGCGTTACCCCGACCGGCTGGTCTCGACCTGCGGGGTCCACCCGCACCACGCGAGCGAATGGGACGGCGCGACGCTCGCCGAACTCGAGCGCCTGGCGCGGTCGCCCCGGGTCCGCGCGCTCGGTGAAACCGGACTCGATTTCAACCGCAACTACTCGCCACGCGACGCCCAGGAGCGCGTATTCGAGCGGCAGCTGGAACTCGGCGCGAGCCTCGGCCTGCCGCTCTTCTGTCACCAGCGCGACGCGCACCAGCGCTTCGTCGAACTGTTGCGTGCGCATCGCGACCGCCTCCTGCGGGTCGTCGTCCACTGCTTTACCGATAGCGAAAATGCGCTCGCGGACTATCTCGATCTCGACTGCTACATCGGCATCACCGGCTGGATTTGCGACGAGCGGCGCGGCATCGAACTGCAGCGGCTGGTACGATCTATCCCGGCCGAGCGACTGCTGATCGAGAGCGACGCGCCCTACCTGCTGCCACGCAATCTCGAGCCGAGGCCCGCCAGCCGCATCAACGAACCGGCTTATCTGCCGCATATCCTGCGCGAAATCGCGCGCCACCGCGGCGAGGACCCGACGCGGCTCGCCGCGCAGACGCACGAGAATAGCGTCCGGTTTTTCGCCCTCCGGGCCACCTAGCAGCGGCGCCGGTGGCTCGGCGCGGCCAAAAATGGCGTTACAAGTCGCCTTTTCCGGACTAAACTTTAGGCATTGGCGACAGGGAAATCATGAACGATCAGGTCAAAATCAATTTTTTCGCGTCGACTCCGGAGCCGTGCAGCTACCTGGAAAACCGCAAGTCGGTCAGCGCCTTCGCCAATCCCCATATGGACATGGACATGGGCACCTACAACGAATTGATTCGCCACGGCTTTCGCCGCTCGGGCGGCTATATCTATCGCCCCCACTGTCCGACCTGCCAGGAATGCGTTTCGGTGCGTATCCCGGTGCGCAAGCACCGCCTTTCGCGCAGCGAACGCCGCGTTATCCGGCGCAACACCGATCTCGAGGTCGCGCTGATGCCCGGACGCTATCGCGACGAGCACTTCGACCTCTACCGACGCTACATCAACGATCGCCACAACGAAGGCAGCATGGCCAATCCGTCGAAATCGGATTACCATCGCTTCCTGATTTGCGACTGGACCGATACGCTGTTTTTCGAGTACCGGCTGAACCGGATCCTGATCGCGGTCGCGGTGTGCGACGTAACCGACAGCGGCCTGTCGGCGGTCTATACCTTCTTCGATCCCGACCACGCCGCGCGCAGTCTCGGCCACTACGCGATCCTGACGCAGATTCACGAATCCCGCCTGCGCGATCTCGACTACCTCTACCTCGGCTACTGGATTCGCAACTGCGCGAAAATGAGCTACAAGCGCCGTTACCGTCCGCTCGAGGCCTACCTCAACGACCAGTGGGTTACTCTCGATCCTGCCTGACCCACTGAATCTAACCTTTTTTCCGAGCGCCGCGAAGCAATCTCCCGGTAACCGCGTCATTGCGCGCGCAGCGAAGCAATCTCCCGATATCGGGCAAGATCCAGGAGATTGCTTCGTCGGCTACGCCTCCTCGCAATGACGTGCAGATTTCCGAAACGCGCGCCAGTTCGGGGAATAACTACAACATTGATCTGAGTTTTGACCAGTCGAAGGCGGGACCGGGATCGGTCTTGCGGCCCGGCGCGATGTCGCTATGGCCGGTCACGGCATCCGCTTCGATTGCGGGATAGCGCGCCCGCAACGCGCCGATCAGCGCCGCGAGCGCCTCGTACTGAGCGTCTCCGTAGGCGAGCTCGTCGCAGCCCTCGAGTTCGATGCCGATCGAGAAGTCGTTGCAGGCCGTCTCGCCTCGCCAGCTCGACTCGCCGGCATGCCAGGCGCGGTCGTCGAAGGACACGAACTGGGTCACCCGGCCCTCGCGCTCGATCAGGCAGTGCGCCGAAACCTCGAGATTACAGATTTCGGCAAAATACGGATGCCCGCCGGGATCGAGCCGGTTGCAGAAGAGTTGCTGCACGTAACCGCCGCCGAATTCGCCCGGCGGCAGGCTGATGCCGTGTATGACCAGCAGCCGGATCTCGGTGCCAGCCGGCCGCGAGTCGTGGTTGGGGGAAACTACTCGGTCGACGCCAGCGAGCCAGCCACGTGCATCGATCTCGGGATTCGGTAAGGCCATTGCGCGAATGCCGCGATCCGAATCGCTACAGGCGCTCGAGTTCCCAGGTGCCGTAGATACGACGGCTGCCTTTCGAGTCCCAGGTTCCGACCAGCTGGCGACCGCCGTCGATGACGTTCCAGAAACCGTCGCCGTAATTGCCGGACGCGTGTTCCCACTGCAGGATGACGCGATCGCCGCGCAGGCTGCCCTGCACCCACAGCGTATTGTCGAGCGCCGCGCCGCGCACCAGTTCGCCGTGCTGGGTGATATGCATGCGCAGTCTGTCGTTGGTGATATTGCGACCCTTGTCGATCCAGCGGCCGTGGTAGATACCAGTCAGGTCGATCGGCGCGTCGACCTGGGTCCGCCCGGCGAGCGGCAGGCCCACGCTGGTGGCGAGTGCCAGCGACAGGAAAAACGTGCGGACTATTCGGAATCGTGACATGCGCGTTGGTGACATGCGCGTTGGCGACATGCGTGTTGGCGACATGCGCGTTCGCGACATGCGGGTTCGCGACGAGTGCCTGCGTCGCCGGGCCGGGCCCGTCAGTGCGCCAGGATCTGGCTCAGGAACAGCTGAGTGCGTTCGTGCTGCGGATTGTCGAAAAACTCGTGGGGCTCGTTCTCTTCGATGATCTCGCCGCCGTCCATGAAGATGACCCGGTTGGCGACGGTCTTGGCGAAACCCATCTCGTGGGTTACGCAGAGCATCGTCATGCCTTCGCGCGCGAGCTCGATCATGACGTCGAGCACTTCCTTGATCATCTCGGGGTCGAGCGCCGAGGTCGGCTCGTCGAACAGCATGATGCGCGGGTTCATGCACAGCGAGCGCGCGATCGCTACGCGCTGCTGTTGCCCGCCGGACAGTTGGCCGGGAAACTTGTTCGCCTGCTCCGGAATCTTGACCCTTTTCAGGTATTTCATCGCCGTTTCCTCAGCCTCCTTGCGCGGAACTTGCTTGACCCAGATCGGCGCCAGCGTGCAGTTCTCGAGCACGGTCAGGTGCGGAAAGAGATTGAAATGCTGGAACACCATGCCGACTTCGCGGCGGATCGCGTCGATGTTTTTGAGGTCGTTGGTCAGCTCGACGCCGTCGACGATGATTTGTCCCTGCTGGTG
>JBFFXR010000020.1:0-25911 GCA_041569645.1 Gammaproteobacteria bacterium | reverse complement strand
GACTTGCCCGAACCGGTCGAACCGACGACGAGCACGAGGCCGGTCTGGTTCATGACGATTTCCTTGAGTATCTTCGGCAGGCCGAGCTGGTCGATGGTCGGGATATCCCACTTGATGTAGCGGATCACCATCGACACCTCGGAACGCTGGATGAAGATATTGACGCGGAAACGGCCGACGTCGTGCAGCGTGAAGCCGAGATTGAGCTCGCGGTTGATCTCGAAATCGCGGATCTGTTCGTCGGTCAGCAAACTGTAGGCGAGCTTTTGCACCTGGCCGGTCTGAAACGGATTCTTGGCGATCGCCGACGTATGCCCCTGGGTCTTCATGTTGGGCGCCGCGCCGGTGACGAAATACAGGTCCGAAGCCTGTTTTTCGACCATGACCTTGAGGTAGGGCTCGAGCAGTTTGGTGGTGGGTTCGTGGGCCATTTCGAATCCTAGATCATGCCGCTCGCGGCCTCGTCATCAGCCTCCTCGAGCTCGAAATCGCGGTGATCGTCGGCGATGCCGGTCTTGCGCGCGGTCTCGCTCTCGAGCTTGATGCGCAGGCGGATATCGTTGACCGAATCGGCGTTCCGCAGCGCATCCTCGTAGGTAATATTGCGATGCTCGAAGAGATTGAACAGCGCCTGGTCGAAGGTTTGCATGCCGGCCTCGTTGGATTTCGCGATCAGCGACTTCATCTCGTGTACGTCGCCCTTGAAGATCAGGTCCGCCATCAGCGGCGTGTTGAGCATGACCTCGATCGCCGGAATCCGGCCGGCACCGTCGATCTTCGGGATCAGGCGCTGCGATACCATGCCCTTCAAGTTCAGCGACAGGTCCATCAACAGTTGCTGACGCCGTTCGTCGGGGAAAAAGTTGATGATGCGGTCGAGCGCCTGGTTGGTGCTGTTGGCGTGCAGCGTCGACAGGCACAAATGGCCGGTCTCGGCAAACGCGATCGCGTGCTCCATGGTTTCGCGGTCGCGGATCTCGCCGATCAGGATCACGTCCGGCGCCTGGCGCAGTGTATTCTTCAGTGCAATTTCGTAAGAGTCGGTGTCGACGCCGACTTCGCGCTGCGTGACCAGGCAATTAATATGATCATGGACGAATTCGACCGGATCCTCGATCGTGATGATGTGGCCGTGGGAATTCTTGTTGCGATAATTGACCATCGATGCCAGCGAGGTCGATTTACCCGAACCGGTACCGCCGACGAAGATCACCAGGCCGCGCTTGGTCATCGCGATATCCTGCAGGATCGGCGGCAGGTTCAGCTCCTCGAAGCTTGGAATTTCGGAGTTGATGATCCGCAGCACCATGCCGCAGCTGCCACGCTGCACGAAGGCGTTGACGCGAAAGCGCGCGACGCCGGGCAGCGCGATCGAGAAATTACATTCCTGGGATTCCTCGAACTCCGAGACCTGCTTGTCGTTCATGATCGAGCGCGCGAGCATCTGCGTGTGGTTCGGCGAGAGATTCTGTTTCGACACCGTCGCGACCTTGCCGTCGATTTTCATCGCCGGCGGCGAGCCCGAGGTGATGAACAGGTCCGACCCGTCCTTGCTGACCATCATGCGCAGCAGGTCGTGCATGAAGCTGATTGCCTTGTTGCGGTCCATAGGAAGTCCTCTCGATCTCGCCGGCGCCGATTAAAGCGCTTCCGGGTTCGCCGCCTTGCGTTGCGCCTCGTCCTTGGAGACGACGCCCGACGCCAGCAGCGTCTTGAGGTTCTGGTCGAGCGTCTGCATGCCGACGTTTTGCCCCGTCTGGATCGCCGAGTACATTTGCGCAACCTTGTCTTCGCGGATCAGGTTACGAATCGCCGGCGTACCGATCATGATCTCGTGGGCAGCGATGCGGCCGCCGCCGATCTTTTTCATCAAGGTTTGCGAGATAACGGCCTTCAGCGATTCCGACAGCATCGAGCGCACCATCGCTTTTTCCGCCGCCGGGAACACGTCGACAATACGGTCGATGGTCTTGGCCGCCGAACTGGTGTGCAGCGTGCCGAAAACCAGGTGGCCGGTTTCGGCCGCCGACAACGCGAGACGAATGGTTTCGAGGTCGCGCATCTCGCCGACCAGGATCGTGTCCGGGTCTTCGCGCAGCGCCGAGCGCAAGGCTTCGTTGAAGCCGAGCGTGTCGCGGTGCACTTCGCGCTGGTTGACGAGACACTTCTTGCTTTCGTGGACGAATTCGATGGGATCCTCGACGGTCAGGATGTGACCGTACTCGCTGTCGTTCTTGTAATCGATCATGCCGGCGAGGGTGGTCGACTTGCCCGAGCCGGTGGGACCGGTGACGAGCACGATACCGCGCGGATACTCGGAGATCTCCTGGAAGATCTTCGGCGCGTTCAAATCCTCGAGGCTCAGAATCTTCGACGGGATCGTACGAAAGACGCCGCCGGCGCCGCGGTTGTGATTGAAAGCATTGACGCGAAAGCGCGCGAGCCCGGGAATCTCGAAGGAAAAGTCGGTTTCGAGATATTCCTCGTAGTCCTTGCGCTGCTTGTCACTCATGATGTCATAAATCATGTCGTGCACTTGCTTGTGATCCATCTCCGGAACGTTGATCCGGCGAATGTCGCCATCGACGCGAATCATCGGCGGCAATCCCGCAGACAGGTGCAAATCGGACGCGCCTTGTTTAACGCCGAAAGCCAGGAGTTGAGCAATATCCATACGGTATCCTTATTTCTCGCTACGGAGTTTGGTAGAAATCATGACGGGCTTTATAGTATTGCCGGCAGACAAAGGATTATATTTCGACCGCTCGCGCGGCTTCGATGACAAATCAAATATAGCAAACTCTGTGGAGAACATCGGAAAAAATCTGGACGCCGTCCGCGACCGCATTGCGCGCGCCGCGCGCGACAACGGACGCAATCCGGATTCCGTTTTGCTGCTCGCGGTAGCGAAGAAAAAACCGGTCGAGGACATACGCCGGGCCTACGAGCTGGGACAGCGGGATTTCGGCGAGAACTACCTGCAGGAAGCGCAGCAAAAAATTCAAAGCCTCGCCGATCTCGATATTCGCTGGCACTTCATCGGCGCGATCCAGTCGAACAAGACGCGCGACATCGCCGAAGCCTTTGCCTGGGCGCACTGCATCGATCGCCTCAAGATCGCGCGGCGCCTTTCCGAGCAGCGTCCCGACGGGCTTGCAGCTCTCAACGTCTGCATTCAGGTCAACGTCGACCGCGAGGCGAGCAAGGCCGGCATCGAGCTCGACGCGGTCGAGGATCTCGCCGGCGAGATTGCCGAACTGCCCCGACTGCGCCTGCGCGGGCTGATGGCGATCCCGGCGCCGCGCGACGATTATCAGGCACAACGCGAACCCTTCGCGCGGCTGCGTGTCGCCCTCGAATCACTGCAGCAACGCGGCCTCGGCTGTGATACCTTATCGATGGGCATGACCCAGGATCTCGAAGCCGCGATCGCCGAAGGCGCGACGCTGGTCCGGGTCGGCACTGCAATCTTCGGGGAACGTAATTGAATCAGAAAATCTGCTTTATCGGCGCGGGCAATATGGCGGCGAGCCTGATCGGCGGGCTGATCGGCGATCTCGACGAGGCCGCGCAGATCACCGCCTGCGACGTCGATCCCGACCAGCTGCAGAAACTCGCCGACCGGTACGCGATTCAGACTTCGGGCGATAACTTCAGCAGCGCGCAGCATGCGCAAATCGTCATGCTTGCGGTCAAGCCGCAAGTCATGCGCGAAGTGTGCGCGGCGCTCGCCGATTTGCCGCCTAACCCACAACAGATGTTCATCAGCATCGCTGCCGGCGTGTCGATCGACGCGATCGACGCCTGGCTCGGAAGCGGCCGCGCGATCGTTCGCTGCATGCCGAATACGCCGGCGCTGGTCGGGCTCGGCGCAAGCGGGCTATTCGCCAACGCCATCGTCAGCGAAGTTCAGCGCTCGCTGGCGCAGCAGATACTCGAGGCGGTCGGCATCGCGATCTGGGTCGACGCCGAAACCGACCTCGACGCGGTGACCGCGATATCCGGCAGCGGACCGGCATATTTCTTCTACTTCATCGAATTGCTCGAAGCCGCCGGCGTCAGGCTCGGCCTGCCGCAGGCGACCGCCGCGCGCCTCGCCCGGCAGACCGCGTTGGGCGCCGCGACGATGGCGCAGGACGCCGACGTCGTGCAGCTGCGCGCCCAGGTCACGTCGAAGAAAGGCACGACCGAGCAGGCGATTCTGAGCTTTCAACAACAGCGCCTCGACGCGCTCGTCGATGCCGCGACCGCGGCCGCGCACCGGCGCTCGATCGAGCTACAGCGCGATCTGGCCGAAACCTAGGCGGGCAAGATGGGATCCGGTTACCTGCTATCGCCGTTGATGTTGATCATCAACACGCTCTTCGACATCTATATCCTGCTGGTGCTGCTGCGCTTCCTGCTGCAGATGTTGCGCGCCGATTTCTACAACCCGATCTCGCAGTTCATCGTGCGCGTGACGACGCCGCCGCTACGCATCCTGCGGCGTTTCATTCCGGCGGTCCGCGGCCAGGATACCGCGTCGATCGTGTTGTGCCTGATTCTGGTATTCGCCAAGTTCATGATCCTGCGCGCACTCGGCGTCAAGGCCGTGCATATCGGCAGCGCGGTCGCGCCGATCCTCGGCGTCAGCTACGGCGGACTGGTGGTCTATTGCATCGCCGACCTGGTCGCGCTGACCTTCACGATATTTCTCGTCGCGGTCATCATCGAAGTCATCCTGAGCTGGATCGCGCCGGGGAATCGCAACCCCGTAATCGGCCTCGTGCACCGGCTCGCCGAACCGGTGCTGCGCCCGGTGCGGCGCGTGATCCCGCCGGTCGGCGGCCTCGACCTGTCGCCGCTGTTCGCGACGCTGATCCTGCTGGTCGGCAAGATGCTCGTCGTCCCGCCGATCGTCTACCTCGGCACGTTCTGAGCCAAACGTTTCGCGCCAGCGCGTACCGGGCGCGGCGACATTTTTACCTGTTCGCGTCATTGCGGCAGATAATTGCTTCGGAGCGCCGGACCGCTGCATTTTCTGCGAACGCGCCATGCCTGGCGCCAAGCGCAGCGAAACAATTTCCAGATGACCGCTTCATTGCGAGCGCAGCGAAGCAATCTCAGTGTATTGGGCAAGTTCCGGGAGGTTGCTTCGTCGCCCCGGCTTTAGCCAGGCTCCTCGCAATGACCTGCCAGTCTCCGCTATCCTGCGCTCCTCGCAATGATTTGCGAATCCGCGTAACGGTAACGTTCTAGTCGGCAGGCTCGGCCTTGTGCCGGGCCTGGATGAATTCGGCGTGCGACAGGTAAAGCAGTTCGGCGACCTGCCGTAACAGGTGTTCCTCGTAATGGTCTTTCTCGCCGTCGGCGTAAACGACCTGCCACATCATCTCGACGATGCGCACTTTCATCGCGTGATCGTAATGCTCGTTCAGCAGCCGCGTCAGGTGCTGGATCGACACCAGCCGGTCGGCGTCGGCTTCGGCCTCCTCGAGCACCGCGTCGAGTTCGGCAGCGTTCAGATCGAATTGCCGCTCGAGCAGCCGTCGCATGCGCTCGCGTTCGGCGCGCTCGACGCTGAAATCGGCGCGCGCGACTTCGACCAGCAATACCGCGGTGGCTACCTTGAGCGCGTGCTCGACGTCGGTCGCGGCGTCGCTGCCGTCTTCGACCGCGAGCAGCTTTTGCAGGAACTGTTTCATAGAATCTACTGATTGCAAAAATATAGGTTTTGTGCAAAATTAATTGATTTAATCAATAGGTTCCGATCCCGATGACTCTGACCGAGTTGCGCTACATCGTCGCGGTGGCACAGAAAAACCATTTCGGCAAGGCCGCGCAGGCCTGTTTCGTCAGCCAGCCTACCCTAAGTATCGCGATAAAGAAACTCGAGGAAGAGCTCGACGTGAGGCTGTTCGAGCGCAGCTCGAAAAACGAAATCCGCATCACCGAAATCGGCCAGCAAATCATCAACCAGGCCTATATCGTGCTGCAGGAAGCGCAGATCCTGACCGAGATCGCGCAGCAGGGCAAGGATCCGCTTTCGGGTCAGTTCAAGCTCGGCGTGATCTACACGATAGGCCCTTACCTGTTGCCGGGCCTGATCCCGAAACTGAAGAAGAACGCGCCGAACCTCAAGCTGATCATCGAGGAAAACTTCACCGCAAACCTGTTCCAGTCGCTGAAACAGGGCGCGCTCGACGCGATCATCATCTCCTACCCCTTCGACGAGCCGGGCATCGAGACCGCGCCGCTGTACGACGAGCCGTTCATCGTCGCCTTGCCGCGCAATCACGAGTGGAAGGATCGCAAGCAGATTCCGCCACAGGATCTCGCAACCCAGGACCTGATGCTGCTCGGCGCTGGCCACTGCTTCCGCGATCAGGTCATCGAGGCTTGCCCGGACTGCATGTCGGGCAACAGTGAATTGACCCGTACCCTCGAGGGCGGCTCGCTCGAAACGATCCGCCACATGGTGGCCGCCGGCACCGGCATCACGGTACTGCCGCGCTCGAGCATCCTGCACAGTCAGAAGAACGAATCGCTGATCGAGATCAAGCCGTTTACCGAACCGTCGCCGCACCGCACCGTCGCGATCGCCTGGCGCAAGCACTTCCCGCGCAAGGAAGCGATTTTCACGATTCGGGATACGATCCAGGACAGCCCGCTCGACGGCGTCGACATCATCAAGTCGGTCGCGTGAGCGACAAGCCGCGGCGCCAGGATCTCGAGCTGATTCGCGCCAAGATCAACCTCGAAACCGCGCGCATCCCGTGGCGCGAGCTGCAGCGCTTCTTCGCCGCCGGCAAGGTCATGCGCGTCGGCCCCGCCCTGGACCTGGTCGAGGTTGCGGTTTGCATCGAGCAGGATGACCTCGACCGGGTCGAAGCCTGGACCTCGGGCGGTGAACTGCAATCCGTCGGCGATGCCGAGGCGCGGCGCTGGATCGAAGACGATGCGCAGCTTTGGGCCGTGGTCGTCAAACCCTGGGTACTGGTGCAAACTCCCGAGAGGGAATCCTGAGGCGGTCGAACCGACGGCGGCTTCCAGCCATTCGCAACGGCAGAGTCGCGGTCGCCGGCTATAATCAGAGGACTTGTCTCGAAGTTCTCCATGGCCGCCAGTTTTCCGCACACTATCGACCGCTTTCAAGTTCGACGCGTACTCGGCGAAGGCAGCCAGGGGGTCGTCTATCTCGCGCATGACCCCGAGCTCAAGCGCCAGGTCGCAATCAAGTCGGTCAGCCTCACGGGCGGCCTCGAGTCGCACGACGACATCGAGCAACTGATCGCCGAAGCACGCACGGTGAGCCGGCTGCAGCACGCCAACGTCGTCTCGATCTTCGACATCGGCATGCAGGATCGGAATCCGTATCTGGTGCTCGAATACATCGATGGTCAACCGCTGCAGCAGAAAATCACCGCCGGTCTCGGCTTCGACGAAAAGCTCAATATCATGCGCGACATCATCGCCGGCGTCGCCGCCGCGCACGCCGAGGATATCGTGCATTGCGACCTGAAACCGGCCAACATCCTGATCAGCGAGCAAGGCCAGGCCAAGGTCGCCGATTTCGGCCTCGCCTGGCTGACCGACCCGGCGCGAAGTTCGGGCAATTCGCTCTACGGCACGCCGCAGTACATGGCGCCCGAGTACCTCGAAACGCACCGCCATCAGAAGGTTTCCGACGTATTTTCGCTCGGCCTGATCTGCTACGAGCTACTCACCGGCGAGACGCCGTTCAAGGGCAAGGAGATCTTCCAGGTGCTCAACGCGATCGCGACTCGCGAGATCGTGCCGCCGTCGCGTCTCGCCGCCGAGGTCGACGAGCGGCTCGACGCGCTGATCATGAAGTCGCTCGCCAGGCAGCCGACCGAGCGCTACGCCGACGCCGGCAGGATGCTGGAGGCGTTCAACGACTACCTCGCGCTCGACAACAGCGCCCCGCGCCGCGGACACGGCGACGCGACCGCCAGATTTTTACTGCGCCGCATGCGCCACAAGAAGGATTTCCCGGCGTTTTCGCATACCATCAGCGTGCTCAACCAGGCCTCGTCGAGCGAGACCGAAAGCCTGGCCGCGGTTTCCAACGCAATTCTCAAGGATTACTCGCTGACCAACAAAGTGCTGCGGCTGGTCAACTCGGCCTACTACAACCGCGGCGGCGGCAAGGTCGGCACGATATCCCGCGCGCTGGTCATGCTCGGCATCGACACGGTACGCAGCATCGCCGTCGGCCTGATGCTGTTCGAGCACCTGCATGACAAGCTGCAGGCCCACCAGTTGAAGGAACAGTCGGTACAGGCGCTGTTCAGCGGCCTGCTGGCCAACTCGCTGGCGCGCTCGCTCGACATCGCCAACCACGAGGAAGCCTTCCTGTGCGCGTTGCTGCAACAGCTCGGCAAGATGCTGGTGCGCTTCTACCTGCACGAAGAGGCGCGCGCGATCGACAAGCTCATGGCGGCAAAAAACTGCAGCGAAACCGCGGCCGCGACCGAGATCCTCGGCACCAGCTATGCCCGGCTCGGATTTTCGGTGGCAAGTGAATGGGGTTTTCCGAAGTCGATTACCGAATGCATGCTGCCGCTCGACTTCGAGCATTTGCCCGCAACGCCGTCGGCCAGCGAAAAACTCAAGCTCGTCGCCCAGTTCTCGAGCTCGCTGGCCTACTGCCTGACGCTGCCGCTGCAACAGCAGGCGCCGGCGATCAACCGCCTAACCGGCCAGTTCGGCCGGTTGCTCGATCTCGACGGCGAAAAAGTCTCGAGCCTGCTCGAGAACTGCCACAAGGAGCTGACCCGCTTCGCGCGGCTGATCCAGTTCGACCTCGAGAAAAGCATCTACTACCAGCAAATCTCGAGCAGCGGCAGCCTCGAGCCGGAAACCCCCGAAGTCGCGCCGACGCTGGAAATCGGCATCGACGACAGCGTCGAGATTCTCGTCGAACAATCGGCGGCGACCGATCAGACGGTCGAAAAAGCCCTGATCGACGGCATCCAGGACATAACCGCGACGCTGGCCGGCGAATACCGCGTCAACCAGGTCTTGCAAATGGTGCTCGAAACCGTTTACCGCGCCTTCGACGGCGTACGCGTCGTGCTGTGCCTGAAGGACGGCAAGAGCGGTGAAATCCGCGCCCGTTTCGGCTACGGCGACGACGTGCAGCAGTTGATCGAGTGTTTCGCGATTCCGCGCCAGTCGCAACCCGACGTGTTCCGCGCCGCGCTCGTCAACAATGTCGACATCCGCATCGAGGATTCGGCCGACGCGAAGATCCGCGACAAGCTCCCCGGCTGGTACCACGAGCGGGTCGGCGCGCGCTGCTTCACGATTTTTCCGGTCGTCGTGCGCGACACGCCGCTCGCCCTGATCTACATCGACAGCGCGCGGCAGCGGCCGGTGCGCATCAGCGACGAGCAGCTCGGCTTGCTGAAGACGTTGCGCAACCAGATCGTGCTCGCGATCAAGCACTCGGCGTAATTCCCCGGGCGCGGCTTGAATGCGGGATTCCGATCCCCAACTGCGATACCATTGACGGCCATAGCGGCAAGCCAGGCGAACGATGCGACGAGTCAAAATCTACAGTACCGCGCGGTGTACCATCTGCACCCGGGCGAAGACCATGCTCGACAAATGGGCGATTCCCTATGACGAAATTCGCATCGATGCCGACGCCGCGGCGATGCGCGAGTTCGCCGAGGTCACCCGCGGCGCGCGCACGGTACCGCAGATTTTTATCGACGATCGGCTGGTCGGTGGTTTCTCCGAACTTACCGAACTGCACATGGACGGCGAGCTTGACGAGTTGATGCAATCCGAATAGGTTGGGCGCATGGCGAAATCCGACAAACCGACGTTTCGCATCCAGTTTCACAACAGCAACCGGATCTACGAACTCTACGCCCACGAGGTCGGCCAGGCGCACATGGCCGGCTTCATCGAGATTGGCGACATCATCTTCGGCGAACACTCCAAGCTGCTGATCGACCCGGCGGAAGAAAAGCTCAAGAGCGAGTTCGGCAACGTCAAGCACAGCTACGTACCGCTGCACGCGGTCATCCGCATCGACGAGGTCGAGCGTTGCGGCAAGAACCGCATCCTCGACAGCGACGGCGCGATCGTGACCAGTTTCCCGGGGCCGGCGATCGTTCCGCAAAACAATTGACGCGCCTGCCACCGGCAGCGATGCGCATCACCGTCGTCATTCCGAGCTACAACCGGCGCGCAAGCCTCGCGCGGGCGCTGAATTCGGTACTCGAGCAAACCCGCGCGGTCGACCAGATCGTGGTTGTCGACGACGGCTCTAGCGACGCCAGCGCAGCGATGGTCACGCGCGAGTATCCGGCGGTCGAGCTGATTCGTCAGCCCAATTGCGGCGTCAGCGCCGCGCGCAACCGCGGCATCGACGCCGCCTGCGGCGACTGGATCGCGCTGCTCGATTCGGACGACGTCTGGCTGCCGCACAAGATCGCCCGCGTCCGCGACGCGGTCGCGCGGCATCCCGGTTTCGCGCTCTACCACTCCGACGAAATCTGGATTCGCCATGGCCGCCGGGTCAATCCGAAGCGCAAGCATCGCAAGCGCGGCGGCCGGATCTTCCGCCACTGCCTGCCGCTATGCGCGATCTCGCCGTCGGCCGCGGTGATCCGCCGCAACACGCTCGTCGAGCTCGGCGGATTCGACGAATCGCTGCCGGCCTGCGAAGACTATGACCTGTGGTTGCGGCTATGCGGACGCTACCCGGTGCATTTCATCGACGAACCGCTGGTCACGAGATTCGGCGGTCACGCCGATCAGCTGTCGGCGCGCTATCCGGCGATGGATCGATTTCGCGTGCGTGCGCTCGCGCGGCTGCTCGACGAATCTTCCCTTGCCGCCGACGATGCGCGCGCCGCGCGCGAAACCCTGCAACGCAAGCTCGCGATCCTGCTCGCCGGCGCGCGCAAGCACGGTAACCGCGACATCCTCGCCGAATTCGAGCCGTTGCACGCCCGCTTCGCCGGCGCGAGCGTATCGTGAATGCCCGCCTGATCTGGGTTTGCGCGCTGGCCTGCGAAGCCCGCCCGATCATCGATCGCTATCGGCTCAGGAAAGCGCGCCGCGACCATGCCTTCGACCTTTACGTCGGCCCGAACATGGCCTGCGTTGTCAGCGGCGTCGGACGGCTCGCGAGCGCCGCGGCGACGGCGTGGTGTGCGGCGCGATTCGATGCCGAGCCGGCGCTCGCCTGGCTCAACCTGGGTATCGCCGGGGCCGCCGATTTTGAACTCGGCACGCTCGTCCAGGTTGCCCAGATCGTCGACGCCGAAAGCGATCAGCGATTCTATCCCGCGGCGACGGCCAAACCGATGCTGCCGAGCGCGACCTGCCTGAGCCTTGCCCGCGCCGGCGACGACTACCCGTCTGGCAAACTGCTCGACATGGAAGCCAGTGGATTCGCCGCCAGCGCACTGCGTTTTTCATCCGCCGAGCTGGTTGCCTGCCTCAAGGTCGTCAGCGACAACCCGCACACGCAAACCGGGCGCGACCGGCAGGCGGTCAGCACGCTGATCGCAGGCCGGATCGACGCAATCGACGCCGAGGCGCAGCGCCTGCTGGCGCTTGCCGACGAGCTGGCCGCGCGCGAAATCGAGCCCGCCGACTGGCACGCGCTGCTCGCCGCGGCGCCGTTCAGCGAAACCGAGCAGAATCGCCTGCGCTGCCTCGCGCGCTATTTGTTCAACCGCGACTTCGACCGCGACTCGCTGCTCGCGCGCATGGCGGCGGAACCGACCCGACGCGCCAAGCTCGATTCTCTGGCGCGGCTATGTCACGACGACAGCGCGGAGCTCTGAGCTGACCAGCCGCGTCTATATCGAATCCGGCGTTCGCGATCATCCGCGCGCGCGGGCGCTGCTGCAACGCCTCGACGGCATCGCGCCGATCGAGATCGAGCGCTACGGCGAGGTCTTCAACCCGCGCGCGCAAAATTTCCGCCTGCAAAAACGCAACCCTGCGCTGATCATCGCCGCCAAGCCGCGTGGTCGGGTGCTTGCCGCGCCGCCGGGCTACGGCCTCGACGGCGATCATCACTACTACTTTTCGCACATGCTCAATTGCATCTACGACTGTCGCTACTGTTTTCTGCAGGGCATGTACCGCTCGGCGCACCAGGTCGTGTTCGTCAACTACGAGGACTTTGGCGCCGACATCGAGGCCGTCGCTCGGGCCCACGGCCAGGACCGGGTCTGGTTTTATTCCGGCTACGATTGCGACAGCCTTGCCTGGGATCCGATGACCCGCTTTTGCGAGTTTTTCCTGCCGCTGATCGAGCGACTCGACAACGCGTGGCTGGAATTGCGCACCAAGAGCACGCAGGTGCGCGCCCTGCTCGGGCGCGAGCCGCTGCCGCGCGTCGTCGTCGCATTCAGTTTCAGCGACGCGACGAGTCACGCCCGGCTCGAGCACGGCGTGCCGCCCATCGCCAGACGCGTCGATGCAATGGCGCGCTTGCTCGACGCCGGCTGGCCCGTCGGTCTGCGCCTCGACCCGGTGATTTATCATCGCGACTATCGGGCGGCCTTCGTCGACCTGCTCGACGAAATCTTCGCCCGGGTCGAACCGGCGCGCCTGCACTCGGTCAGCCTGGGTCCGTTTCGCCTGACGCGCGGCCACCATCGCCGCGTCGTGCAGCTATACCCCGATGAGCCGCTGTTCGCGCAAGACCTCGCGGCGCGGGATGGTATCATCAGCTATCCGCCCGAACGCGAACGCGAAATGATCGACTACTGCGAATCCCGGCTGCTCGAGCGCGTGCCGGCCGACCGCTACCAGCCATGCACCTGGCATGACTGAAAGCCGCATCGCCCTCGTCACCGGCGCGAGTTCCGGTATCGGCCTCGCCTGCGCCCAACGCCTGCTGGCCGACGGCTTCCACGTCGTCGGCGCCAGCCGCCGCGGCGACGTGCCGCGACTCGCCGGCCAGGCCTTCACACCGCTGCCAATCGATCTCGCCGACCTCGACGCGATCGAACCGGCGCTGCGCAAGGCCCTCGACGACCGGCCCGTCGACTGCCTCGTGCACGCCGCCGGCGCCGGCCTGTTCGGTTCGATCGAGCAATTCTCGGTGGCGCAAATCGACGCGTCGCTGCGGCTCAACCTGGCCAGCGCGCTCGTCCTCAGCCGTGCGCTGGTGCCGCCGATGCGCCGCGCCGGGCGCGGCCAGCTGATCTTCATCGGTTCCGAAGCGGCGCTCGAGGCGGGTCGCAAGGGCGCGCTCTACAGCGCGGCCAAGTACGGCTTGCGCGGTTTTTGTCGCGCATTGCGCGAGGATTGCGCGGCCGCCGGCATCCGCGTCAGCCTGATCAATCCCGGGATGGTGCGCAGCGAGTTTTTCGACCGGCTCGATTTCGCGCCGGGCGCAGCCGCGGAAAACGCAATCGAGGTCGACGACGTGGCCGTGCAGGTGGCGCAGATCATCGCCAGCCGCGAGTCGATCGTAATCGACGAAGTCACGCTGTCGCCGAGGGTCAAATCGATCGACTTCAACAAGGACCGCGGGCGTTAGCGCCCGGCGCAGGGGCTAGCTCGCGATTTCCTCGCCGGCGTCGTCGGTTGCGAGCAGCGTCGATATCTCGACCGGTTTGCCGACGGTGTAGCCCTGGATGTAATCGACGTTGGCTTCGCGCAGCTTGTCGAACATCGTATCCGATTCGACGAACTCGGCGATCACCTTCATGTCGAGACAGTGCCCGACCTCGGTCATCGAACGCACGAATACGTAGCTCCGGTCATCGTCCTTGATATCGCGCACGAATTCGCCGTCGATCTTGAG
This sequence comes from Gammaproteobacteria bacterium, assembly GCA_041569645.1. Taxonomy (GTDB): domain Bacteria; phylum Pseudomonadota; class Gammaproteobacteria. The sequence continues at coordinate 12,119 of JBFFXR010000020.1, read as the reverse complement.
GAAATCGACCGGGAACTGCTTCAGGTAGCTGAACGAGGACAGCCCGGTACCGAAATCGTCGAGCGAGAACTTCGCCCCCAGCGCCCTGATCGAGTTGATGAACTCGACCGAACGCTCGACGTTGTCGACCGCGGCGGTCTCGGTGATCTCGAAACACAGCCAGCTCAGGTCCAGGTCGCTTCCCGTCAGGCTGTCGTGGAGGAAGCGGTGGAAGGTCTGCGAACCGATGCTGCGCCCGGACAGGTTGATCGAGAACATGGACGGATCCAGCCGGTGCTGGTGGCGTTTCAGCCACGCGATGACGCTGCTGACGACCCAGCTGTCGATGCGCTCGATCAGGTTATAGCGCTCGGCCGGAGGCAGGAACTCGTTGGGAGGAAAAATCTGGCCGTCGGAATTGCGGTAACGAATGAGAACCTCGTAGTGACTGCGCTGGTCGTTCTCGTCGATCGACACGATCGGCTGGACGTAGAGCCGAAAACGCTCCTCGGTAAAACCTTCCATGATGCCGGATACCCACTCCATCGAAACCTGCTGGGCCTTGACCTTTTCGTCGTTCTCGTCGATGAAATGATACTGGTTGCCGCCGTTTTGCTTGGCGAGAAAACAGGCCGTCGTCACTTTCGAGTAGTAGTCCGAGTAGTCGTCCGACATCAGGCCGAAAGCCATGACCCCGATACTCGCGGTCACGCTGTAGAACTGGTCGTTCCAGGCGAAGCCGGCATGCTGGATGTCGATGATGATTTTCTGAATCGTCTGCAGCGCGCGTTCCATTTCGAAGAACGGCATCATGATGCCGAACTCGTCGCCGGACAGGCGCGCGCTGAAATCCGACTTGCGCACGTGGCGACGAATGACGCTGGCGGTCTGTTTCAGCAGCTGGTCGCCGGCGGCGTTACCGCAGGTCTCGTTGATGATTCGAAACTGATCGAGATCGAGATAGGCGAGTACGTGCTGCGGCTCGGCATTGTTGTTCTCGGTAACCAGGTTCTCGAATTTCTGCTCGAAGGCGCCGCGGTTGAGAAATCCGGTCAGCTGGTCGTGGCTGCCCTCGTAGGACAATTTGCGCCTCAGCTTGCGGTCCTCGGACACGTCCTTCAGGATGATGACGTAGCCGACATCCTCGGCTTCCATGTCGATCATCGGCGAGGCCGAGAATTCGAGCTCGACGAGGTTGCGGTCCGGATCGTAGAAGTACATCGAGCTGACCGACAGCTTGCCATCGAGCAATTGCCGCAGGTTGACGATGCGCGTGGTCTGACGATTGGCGTAAAGAATCAGCACCTCGTGAATCGGCGTATCGATCAGCTCGGCCTCGCGTTCGCCGAACAGTTTCTCGGCGCTGGGGTTGATCAGCCTGATGCGGTCTTTCGAGTCGACGACGATGACCGGGTTGCTGATCGAGTCGAGCGTCGTCGAGATGAAATCCTTTTCCGAGCGCAGTTTTTCCTCGATCTGACGGCGCGAGATCGTTTCGGTTTCGAGACCTTCGACCATCTCGTTGTAGGCGACGACGAGGTCGCGCAACTCACTGGGCAACTTGTCCTCGCTGATCGACGCGTACTTGCCGGTCAGCAGCGCGCCAACCGAGTTGCGCAATTTGTTCATCGGCTGCAACGCGCGATTCAGCAACAGGATAACCAGCAGCAGCGCGCCGACCGTCGCGACCGTGGTGATGATGAAGAAATTACTCTCGGTATCCTCGAGCCGCGCGATAATCGGCCGCTGATCGAAGGCAGCGGTGATACGCGCGCCGACGAAGGAATCGTCGCCGTAAAGCGTATAGGTCGGAAACAGATGATCGCGGCTTTGCGCGTCGCTCCAGTTTTCCGACTGGTAGAGTCGCGCGCCCTGGCGATCGGTGATATGCAACGGGATGCCGATATTGCGTTCGATTCGCCGCAAGCCGTCGACCGCGTGAGCCAGGACCTGCAGATAGTGGCCCGGTTCGGCGTTACCGGCCGGGATCACGACCTCGGTAAAGAGACCGCCGCTGCGGCTGCACAAAGAGTGCCTCGGATCGATCAGCCGCAGGGCGTCGCCGTCACCCTGCGGCGCCAACGCGCAACCCCAGTAATTGCGAATGCCGTCGTCCGAGGCATGCGCGACGACCTGGCCGCTGAGATCGCGTACCGCAATCGACTTCAGATGCAGCTGATCGGTCGCGTTGGGATAGAGTGCGAAGCTGCGGCTCAACCAGCTTTCGAGCTGCTGCACGTCTCTCGCCGCGAGCGCTTGCCGGAACTCAGGCGCGCCGCGCAACCAGAAAGCGAACCGGTCCAGTTCGGCGTAGAGATCCTCGACCGCGGAACGGGTCTCGATCTCGAGCAGCGATTCGAGCGACTGGCGCTGATGTTCGATTGCCTGGCCACGGTAAACGTGGGTGCTGTAGATCGCGAGCCCGTATGCCAGCGCGCCGAGCCACAGCAGCGCCGCGCCGATGATTACCTTGAAGCTGTACAGCCGCGTAAACAACGGCTAGGCGACCGTCACGCGGCGTCCCTTGTCCCCGGGCTCGGGTTCGGCGGGGGACCGGTATAGATTGCAATGCCAGGCCGCATTCCTCCCGGAAGGCTCGACGGGTCGCCGAATCCAGTCGCGCAAGTGCGCCGCGCCGGGGGCGGCAAGGATTGTGTCTGTTCCGGTCTCCGTCAGCGGAGCCCGGTAAACGCATGTTGTTATCATCGCAAGACGTCAGTTTCACCGGGTGACTCGTCGTCTTGCTCGCGGCGCAATGCCGGCGTCGCCACCGCCAGCGGTGAACGATTTCCGGCTTACTGACAAGCTATCCCGGTACCTCCCAATCCGCAGTAACCTGCTGGATTCTTTTCCAGGTATTGCTGGTGATAGTCTTCCGCGTAGTAGAACGGACCAGCTTCCTGGACTTCGGTCGTAACGGGAGTATAGCCGGCCGCACGGAGTTTTTGCTGGTAATCGTCAAGGCTTTGACGCGCGGCCTCGGCCTGGGCTTCGGAGTAATGATAAATTCCGGAGCGGTACTGCGTGCCGATGTCGTTGCCCTGGCGCATGCCCTGGGTCGGATCGTGCGATTCACAGAAGGTTTTGAGCAGCGTCGTGAATTCGATTTGCGCCGGATCGTAGACCACCAGCACAACCTCGTTATGACCGGTCATGCCGGTGCAGACTTCCTGATAAGTGGGATTGGGCGTATGACCCGCGGCGTAGCCAACCGCGGTGGTGTAGACGCCCGGCAACGACCAGAACTTGCGTTCGGCGCCCCAGAAGCAACCCAGGCCGAAGACGATTTTTTCGCAGTGCTCGGGAAAGGGTTCTACCATCGATGTGCCGAGCACCGCGTGCACGGGGTCGAACTGCATCGCCGCGTCGCGCCCGGGCAGCGCCTCGGCGGCTGAAGGAAGAGTCGTGGGTTTACTGAACATATTGACCTCGCGTCGCTCGATTCGGGTTCAGGATCGGACAATTTTTACCGGATCGAGTTCGATCCAGGCGGGTGCGTGATCCGACGGTTTTTCCATGCCGCGGATGTCGTAGTCGATGCCGGCGTCGACCACCGCCGGCCGGAGCGGTTCCGACACCAGCAAGTGATCGATACGCAGGCCGCGTTTCGGCTCGCGTTCGAAGCCGCGGCTGCGGTAGTCGAACCAGCTGAACAGTTTGTCTTCGTCGGCGTGACACAGGCGAAAGCCGTCGTGCAGTCCGAGCGCGACGAGGCGCTCGAACCATTCGCGTTCTTCGGGCAAGAAACTGGTCTTGCCGGTGCGCAGCCAGCGTTTGGCGTTGTCCTCGCCGATGCCGATATCGAGATCGAGCGGCGCGATGTTGTAATCGCCCATCAGCACCAGCCGCGTTCGCGCCATGTCGAATCCGGCGAGGAACTCGGTCAATTCACGGTAAAAACGCTCCTTGCCGGGAAACTTGACCGGGTGGTCGCGGCTCTCGCCTTGCGGGAAATACGCGTTGTAGACGTCGAGCGCCATTCCATCGATTTCGAAACGGCCGCCGATGAAACGCTTTTGCGCCGACTCGTCGTCGCCGGGCAGGCCGTAACAGGGGTCGATGCAGGCCACGCGCGACAACAGGGCAACGCCGTAATGCGTCTTTTGACCGAGGTAGATGACCTCGTAGCCCAGCTCGTTGATCGCGGCGAGCGGGAACTCGGCATCCTGTACCTTGGTTTCCTGCAGGCCGATGACGGCCGGCGCGTGCTTGGCGATAACGCTTTCGAGCTGATGCAGGCGCTGGCGCAGGCTATTGACGTTGAACGTAACGATTCGCATCGATGATTTCTCCTTCGCGGCGCAGGAAATCGGCCAGCGTCGCGTCACCGAGCTGCGACTCCAGGCCTTGCTCGAGATCTCGCAATAACCCGGCGACATTGCCGTCGACGCCGCGCGCGTCGGCCTGCCCGTCGTCTTCGGCGGCACGCGCGCTGCGCAGGATTTCGCGCAGGCGAATCTTCGCCAGCGACGCAGCCGGCAAATAGCGCGGCGGATCCTCGTCGCTGCGAACGACGAGACCGTCTTCCTCGAGCGCATCGAGCATGCGCGCGAGGATATCGGCCGGTACCTGCTGGCGCGCGGCGAGACCGTCGAGATCGGTCACCAGCGACGCCTGGCGGTCGTGGACCAGCGCGATGTCGACCATCGCCTGCAACGCCAGCCGCTCGCGCATGCGCGCGCTCAGGTGCGCGTCGCGCCGGCGCCAGCCCAGGCGTTCGGGATTCTGGTGATAGAACGCGATACTCGAGCCGATTAACAGGATCAGCCAGGCGAGATACAGCCAGATCATGAACACCAGCAGTACCGCGAAGCCCGAATAGATTGCGGTGTACTGGGTCGAACCGCTGACGAAGGACGTGAACGCGAGGCCCGCGGTTTCCCACAGGATGCCGGCCGTGACCGCACCGTACAGCGCCGAGCGCCAGGCGACCCGGGTATTGGGCACCAGCATGTAGATGAACACGAACGCCGCGATGACCAGCAAATAGGGCAGCAGCTTGCCGGCGAAGTGCAGCACGCCACCGAGAACCGGCAGCGCGTTGATCATGTCGACAACCTGATTGCTCGACAGCGACGCCGTGATGCCGACCGCGGCGAAGATCAATACCGGCCCGACCATGATCACACTCAGGTAATCGCTGAAGCGCCGCATCAGGTTGCGGCTCGAGCGAGTCCGCCAGGTATAGTTGAAGGCCGACTCGATTTTCTGAATCAGCGAGATCGTGGTGTAGATCAACAGGCCGACTCCGAGCGCGCCGAGCACGCCGACACGCATGTTATCGACGAAATCGACGATCCGCGCGCTGACCTCGGCGCTGCTCTCGCCGAGCGGCGCAAACAACTGCAACAGCGCCGGCTCGAGTTGATCGTGCACGCCGAATCCCTTCAGCACCGAGAGGCTGACCGCGAGCAATGGCACCAGCGACAGGATCGTCGTGTAGACGAGGCTCATCGCGCGCAGCGTCAGCTGGCCGTCGAGCAGGTCGCGCGCAACCATGACCGCGATTTGCAGGAAATGGCGCGGCGGCGAATAGGCTGCTTGCGCGTCGCCGGCGTCGTAACTCCAGATATATTCGTTCAGCCGCTCGCGCATCGCCTCAACCCCTGAACGCCTGCTTCGAATTCAGGTACTCGACCTCGACCGCTGTGCTGTCGCGGCCGAGGGCGGCGTTGCGGTGCGGGAAGCGGCCGAATCGGTCGACGATGTCGCGGTGGTGCTTCGCAAAACGAAAATTCTTCTCCAGCCCGGGCTGCGAGTAGAGTTCCACCGACAGCGCCTGGTCGTCCGGGTCCTCGCTGTGCATGAAAGGCATGTACAGAAACGCCCGCCGCTCGACCGGCAACTCCCGGTCGAATCCGCGCTCGAGCGCCAGGCGCGCGATCTCGCGCGCCTGCACCTCGGTAGCGTAACTCTCGGCCTGGTTGCGAAACATATTGAGCGGCAACTGGTCGAGCAGGATCACGAGCGCAAGGCAACCGTCGGCGCCATGCCGCCAGTGATCGAGGTCGCCGTGCTTGGCGCGCCGCCAGAGTTTTTCGTAGTCGTCCCGCAGCTTGCGGTCGAAGGCCGGCGTCGAATCGAACCAGCGCGGACGGACCTCGTCGGAGAACCAGAAATCGAGGATTTCAACGGGATCGGACACGGTCTTCATAGGCCGGAGATGTTAACAGGCTTTATCCAGCTCAGCGACCAGCCCGCGCAGGCGCCGCTCCAGCGATCGCCGAGCGGCTGCGCCGGCCTCGTGCTCGAGTTGCGACCAGTCGCGATTCTGCACCGCCTTTTCGATCAGCAGCCGGTCGACCGGTGCCGTCGAGCGCGCCACCGCGGTCATCACCCACGGCTGCAGTCAGGCAAACGCGCTTTCGAACCCGCGCCGACCGTGCGCGAAGGCGCGGATCTCGTCGAGATCGGAATCGGCCGGCAGATGGCAAAATCCGCTATAGCGCAGCAGTGCGGTTGCCGCGTCGGCGTCGAGGTTCTGCAGGAACTGTGTCATCCAGGTCGGCAAGTGTCGCTGGACGCGCTCGCCGAGTTGCGCGAGCGCCGGCTGGAGCCGCGCATCGATCGCCGCGAGCACCGCCAGCGAGTGTTCGCCGCTGGACTTGCCGGCCGCGTAACTGACGTGTACCAGATCGAACCCGGCGCATCGCCAGAACGCCGCGGCACCCGGCTCGAGCGCAAAGCTCGCGCCGAGCCAGCCGAACCCGCGCGAGCGCGCCAGCCGACCCGCTTGCGCGAGCAGCGCCCGACCGATACCGCGGCGGCGGCAAGCCTCGGCGACCGCTATGCGCTGCACGCGCAAGCCCCGCCAGCCGGCAAAACTCTCGAGCCCCGCCTGGGCGGTCAGCATTTGCGCGAGCAGGTGGCCGCGCGGTCGCCGCCGACCGAGATGAATTTGTCTGCCGAGCCCGGCATCGAGGCCGCCCTCGGCATTCAGCAGCGCCGCGCCGACGACCCTGCCCCGGTCGCGCGCGACGACCAGCTCGAGGTCCGGATTCTCCATCAGCATACGCAGATCGGACGGGCGAGTCCGGTAGTGCGCCGAACTGAGCAGACGATATACCTCGGTCAGCAATGCGATCGGTGCGTCGCCATCGCGCAGCGCATGACGGCTGTACTCCAGGGTCGCCGGATCGCAGTCCGCGGCATGCGGCGCGGCATCGTCGAGCAGCATCACCCGGTCGAGCCAGGCTTCGAGCCGATCGCCCGCACACCAGCGCACCGGTTCGGGCAACTCGATTTCGAGCCGCCTGGATTCGGCCAGTCCCGCGACAAAACGCAGGCGAAATCCCCGCCCGGTACCCTCGTAGCCGCCGCTCGTCGTCGCCATCACGAGGCGCGGGTAGCGCCGGCACAGCTGCCGCAGCAGCGATTGCGGAATCATCGCGGCCTCATCGACGATCAGCGGGTCGGCCGGCGAGTACTCCGCTAGCAGGCGGTCCGGCGGCCAGAAGTCGACGCCCTCGGCGATATCGAGCGCGCGCGCCGCGACCCGGCGCGACGCCGCACACAGCAGCACGCGCGGCCCGGATTCGCGCCGCAAGCGGTTCGCGAGCAACCCCAGCGCGGTGCTCTTGCCGCGTCCGCGACCGGCGCTGATCAATGCGACGCCGGTCTCGCCGCGCCGCAACCAGTCTTCGATACTGGCCAGCGCGCGTTGCTGCGCGGCGGTCGCGCCGGCCACGACCGGGGTCGGCGCGAGCCGCTCGAGCGGCGGCAGCCGCGGCAGTTCGCGGCGCGCCTCGAGCAGCAGTCCGATCGCCGGTTCGGTTTCGAGCTCGGCAAGGAAATACTCGAGGAATCGAGGTGCCGTCGAGCGCAGCCCGTTTTGCCAGAGTGCGAAGCGGTCGTCATGCGCCTGCCAGTCTGCCGCCGACGGCGCGAGCAACAGCAGCACGCCGCCGGCATTGGCCATGCCGGCGGCGATGCACAACAGGTCGGGATTGAATCCGCGAAACAGATCGAGCGCGACCAGATCGGCTTCGCCGCCGAGCCGCGTCGCGGCCTTCGCGAGCGCCACGCAGTCGCCGTCGAATTCGCGGTCGGTGAATACCAGCCAGCCGTCGTCGCCTCGCCGCAGGCGCGCGAAGGCGCCGTCGCACCAGTCCCGCGACCCGTGCAATACGACGAGTTGTCGTTGCCGGCTCGCCGCGAGCTGCTGGCGCAAGGCGGCGAACCAGCGCTCCAATTCGTTTGCCGGCATCGGCTATTTTTGCTACAAAATGCGGCTCATTATAGGTGAGCCAGTGATATGACCAAAGACCAGCAAACGCAAATCGAGGCGGCCGCGTTTCGCGCGCTGGTCGCGCATTTGCAGGACCGCAAGGACGTGCAGAACATCGACTTGATGAATCTCGCCGGCTTTTGCCGCAATTGCCTCGCCAAGTGGTACTCGGCCGAAGCCAAACGGCTCGGGCTGGATTTCGACTATGCCGACGCGCAGCTGCGCATCTACGGCATGAGCATCGACGAATGGAAACGCGACTACCAGACCGAGGCCAGCGACGAGCAGCAGCAACGCTACGAGGAAACCAAGCCGCTGCACGCCAAGATCAGCGGCTACTGATCGACTTCCGCTCGCTGGCGGAGCGTTTCAGACGGCGTCGTCACGCCGGGCGAACGGAATGACGTCGGCGGCGCGCGCGCCGGCCCTCTGGTCGCCGGTGGGCGCGTACAACCGAGCCAGCTGCTGGCGCAATTCGTCGAGCATTTCCATCATCATCGACGACAGCCGCAAATTGTAGTGCAGAGGGTTCCTGCAACGCCGCGCTTCGCCTTCCATCCTGAACATCAGGCCGCGCAGGCGCGGGCGTGACGCCGGCGGCGCCGCGTCGATCAGGTCGTTGAGAAGTTTCAGCCGGTAGCGGTCGAATCGATGCGGGTCTTCGTCGTGCAGGCGACACCATTCGTCGAAAGTGAAATGCTCGAGATCGAGGGGATATTCGAGATCGTCCGGATCCCGTTCGGGGTTGTCTTTACTGCTCATCAGACTACCTCAGTTCACGCCGGAGAATCTTTCCGACGTTGGTTTTCGGCAACTCGTTGCGGAATTCTACAATTTTCGGGACCTTGTAGCCGGTTAAATTTTCGCGGCAGTAGGCAATCAGGTCGGCTTCGCTGAGCTTCGGGTCCTTGCGCACGACGACCGCCTTGACGACTTCACCGCTCTCCGCGTCGGGCTCACCGACGACGCCGACCTCGAGCACGCCGTCGTGGCCGGCGATAACGGTCTCGATTTCGTTCGGAAAGACATTGAAGCCGGATACGAGGATCATGTCCTTCAAGCGATCGACGATGTAGACGTAGCCGTTTTCGTCGAGCTTGGCGACGTCGCCGGTCTTCAGCCAGCCGTCTTCGGACAAGACCTTGACGGTTTCGTCGGGACGCTGCCAGTAGCCTTTCATGACCTGCGGTCCGCGCACGCACAGCTCGCCAGGCTCGCCGACGGGCAGTTCGTTACCCTCTTCATCGCGGATCGAGACCTCGGTCGACGGCACCGGCAGGCCGATCGAGCCGTTGAACTTCTCGAGGTTGAGCGGATTGATACAGACCGCGGGCGAGGTCTCGGTCAGGCCGTATGCCTCGAGCAACGGTATGCCGGTGAGTTTTTGCCAGCGTTCGGCGACCGGCTGCTGCACCGCCATGCCGCCACCGAGCGACAGCTTGAGCCCGGAAAAATCGATCTCCCCGAAGCCGGGCGTGTTCATCAGCGCGTTGAACAGCGTGTTGACGCCGGTGATCGCGGTAAACCTGACACCCTGCAATTCCTTGACGAAGGCCGGCATGTCGCGCGGATTGGTGATCAGGTAGTTGAGCGCGCCGACCTTCATGAAAGTCAGGCAGTTCGCGGTCAGCGAAAAGATATGGTAGAGAGGCAGCGCGGTAATGATGATTTCTTCGCCGTCATTGACGACATCCTTGATCCAGGCCGAGGCCTGCTGCATGTTGGCGATCAGGTTCCTGTGGGTCAGCATCGCGCCCTTGGCGACGCCGGTGGTACCACCGGTGTACTGCAGGAAGGCGAGGTCTTCGTGATGACACTGCACCGGTTCGTGCGGCTGCGACGCACCCCGGGCGAGCGCCTGCTTGAACGGCACGCCGCTCGGTAGCGAGAACGCGGGCACCATTTTCTTGACCCGCTTGACGACAAAATTGACGATCAGGCTTTTCGGAAATTTCAGCATATCGCCGAGCTGGGTCGTGACGATGTGCTCGATCGGCGTATCGGCGATGACATCCTCGAGGGTGTGGCAAAAATTCTCCATGACGATGATCGCCTTGGCACCCGAATCGACGAGCTGGTGCTTGAGTTCGCGGCCGGTGTAAAGCGGATTGGTATTGACCACGGTATAACCGGCACGCAGCGTGGCGAAGATCGAAATCGGATTTTGCAGCACGTTCGGCATCATGATCGCGACGCGATCGCCACGCTCGAGTCCCGGCAGGTTTTGCAAATAACTGGCGAGCTGATCGGTATACCGATCCATGTCGTCGTAGCTCAGCGTCGTGCCGAAATTGCAGAAGCAGGGCTTGCCGCCGAAGCGCTCGACGGCTTGCTCGAAGACGTCGGTAATCGATTGATAGGCGTCGAGATCGACGTGCTCAGGCACGCCGGGCGGATAACTGTTTAACCAGATCTTCTCCATCGTCCCCCCCAACCTGGCATTATTTTTTACGGCGGGCCCCGTACGACCCCGTAACCGTCGGGTCAGGCCTTGACCGCCGCCTTCTTGCCGACAGCTTTCTTGCGAGAGGCTGTCTTGCTGGCCGCCGCGGCGCCGACCGTCATCTGCTCGGGCGTGAAATCGTCGACCATGATGACCTTGCGCGTCGCCGACCGGGCCGTGTGCAGTATATCAGCTTCCTCGGCAGATACATGCCTGTCGCGCAACAAGTTTTCGACCCAGCGGGCGTAGTCGTCGAGACCTTCGTGGACGAATCCGTCGTGGCGCAGGCGGCGTTCGATCGGCTCGGCGGCAATCACCTTGGCGAGCGCGTCCTCGAGACAACCGGTAATGTCGTCGGGATCGTTGCTCGCATACAGGCCTGCGGTCAACCGGTCGCGCGCCTCGCCCGGGCGGATCAATAGCGAAGCAACCCGGTGGCCGAGGTAGTCGTTGGGCCGGCGCAGGCTCAGGCCGAGTGGAAAGATCGTGTGCCGCAGCACGACCCCGAGCCACTTGATCGGGAAATTCCGCAGAATTTCGTCGAGCGCGACCTGGATCTGGTAGAGGCAAAACTTGACGCTCCACTCGAGCAACGGTAAATCGCTGCGCGGCTGCCCGTCGGCCTCGAACTTTTTCAGCACGGCCGACGCGTAATACATGTAGCCGAGCGCGTCGGCGAAGCGGCCCGAGAGTTTTTCCTTGCGCTTGAACGCGCCGCCCAGAATCATCAGCACGAGGTCGGCAATGACCGCGAAGGCCGCGCTCATCTGCCCGAGCCGCCGGTAGTAGTCGCCGATGCGACCGGCGTAAGGCGCGGGCGCGAGGTGGCTGCCCGACAGTCCGAAAATAAACGCGCGGCAGAAATTGGTCAGGAAATATTCGGCATGACCGACCAGCGCCGCATCGAACTCCGCATCGGCACGCTCCGGATCGGTCATCGCCGCGGCGTCCATTTCGCGCACCAGGAACGGATGGCAGCGAATCGCGCCCTGGCCGAAGATGATCATGCTGCGGGTCAGGATGTTGGCGCCTTCGACGGTAATGCCGACCGGCAGCGTCTGATAGGCGCGGGCAATGTAGTTCGACGGCCCCATGCAGATGCCGCGGCCGCCGTGCACGTCCATCGCGTCGTTGACGACGTCGCGCATGTGCTCGGTGTTGTAGTATTTCAGGATCGCGGTCACGATCGACGGCTTTTCGCCGCTGTCGAGCGCCGCCAGCGTCAGCACGCGGCCGGCCTCCATCAGGTAAGCCAGCCCGCCGATGCGTGCGAGCGCTTCCTCGACGCCCTCGAAACGGCCGATCGAAGTATTGAACTGCTTGCGGATGCGCGCATAGGCACCGGTAGTGCGCGCGCTCGCCTTGCCGGCCGACGCGCCGACCGCCGGCAACGAGATGCCGCGGCCGGCCGACAGCGACTCGACCAGCATGCGCCAGCCCTTGCCGATCATTTCCTGCCCGCCAATGATG
>JBFFXR010000019.1:0-27034 GCA_041569645.1 Gammaproteobacteria bacterium | reverse complement strand
CGACAGGATCGCAGGTGAGCCCCAGATTGTGCTCCATGCCGATCTCGGCGGCGTTCTCGACCTGCTCGGGGGTGCCGCCGAGCACCTCGGTCAGCGCGCCGGCGGCCATCGAGCAGGCGCTGCCGACCTCGCCCTGGCAACCGACCTCGGCGCCCGAAATCGCTGCGTTCTCCTTGTACAGCACCCCGATCGCGCCGGCCGTCAGCAAGAAGCGCACGATGCCGTCGTCGTCGGCGGCGGGGAAGAAATGCTGGTAGTAATGCATGACCGCCGGGATGATGCCGGCGGCGCCGTTGGTCGGGGCGGTGACGACGCGCCCGCCGGCGGCGTTTTCCTCGTTGACCGCGAGCGCCCACAGATTCACCCAGTCGAGCGTCGTCAGCGGATCCTTGTAGGTAATTTGCGGCTGACTCGACAGCTTGCGGTAGAGGTCGGCGGCTCGGCGGCGGACCTTCATGCCGCCCGGCAAGATGCCTTCGTTGCGGCAACCGTTCTTGACGCATTGCTGCATCGTCTTCCAGATCCGCAGCAGGCCGTCGCGAATCTCGTTCTCGCTGCGCCAGCACTTTTCGTTTTCGAGCATCAGGTCGCTGATGCGCAAATCGTGGTTGGCGCAGTGGATCAGCAGGTCGACCGCGGTGCGAAACGGGTAGGGCAGCCGGGTCTGGTCCTCGACGATGCGGTCGGCGCCGATCGCGTCCTCGTCGACGATGAAACCGCCGCCAACCGAATAAAAGGTCGCCTTGCGCAGCTCCTTGCCGGCGGCATCGCGGGCGACGAAGATCATGCCGTTGGAATGGTACGGCAGGCTCTCGCGCCGGTGCATCACCAGATGGTCTTTTTCGACGAAGTCGATCGGATGCTCGCCGAGCAATCGTAATCGGCGTTCGGTGCGGATTGTTTCGAGGCGGCCGTCGATCGCGTTGGTATCGACGCTCTCGGGCACCTCGCCTTCCAGCCCCAGTATTACCGCCTTGTCGCTGCCGTGGCCCTTGCCGGTGGCGCCGAGCGAGCCGTAAAGGTCGGCGCGGACCGTTGCCACCGCGTCGAGCAGGCCGAGATCGGCGAGCGCGCGCGCGAACCGGGCGGCGGCCTTCATCGGGCCGACGGTATGTGAACTCGACGGCCCGATGCCAATCTTGAAAAGGTCGAAAACGCTAATCGCCATGGCGGGAGTCTACCACCGAAACTTCGCGCCGCCGTAGCGTAAAAACGCCCGCGACTGGCGCGCAGGCGACAAGCGCGAGATCAGTCTTCTTCGGTATAGGCCGACAGCGGCGGGCAGGCGCAGACAAGGTTCATATCGCCGAACTTGTTGTCGATCCGGCCGACCGGCGACCAGTACTTGTATTCGCGCAGCGACGCCAGCGGGAAAGCCGCCTGTTCGCGCGTATACGGATGGCTCCATTCGTCGGCGCAAACCATGTCGACGGTGTGTGGCGCGTTCGCGAGCGGGTTATCCTCGGGATCCAGCTTGCCCTCCTCGACCGCCCGAATCTCTTCGCGGATCGAGATCATCGCGTCGCAAAAGCGATCGATTTCTTCCTTGGATTCCGACTCGGTCGGCTCGATCATCAGCGTGCCGGCGACCGGGAAGGACATTGTCGGCGCGTGGAAGCCATAGTCGATCAGGCGCTTGGCGATGTCGTCGACGCTGGCGTGGTCCTTGACGATGCGCGTATCGATGATGCATTCGTGTGCGACCAGGCCGTTGGGTCCGGTGTACAGGATCGGGAAGTGGTCCTTGAGCCGATGGGCGATGTAGTTCGCGTTCAGAATCGCGGTCGCGGTTGCCTTGGGCAGACCGGCGCGTCCGAGCAGCGAGATATAGGCCCAGCTGATCGGCAGGATACCGGCGCTGCCGAACGGCGCCGCGGCGACCTTGTTGGGGCCGGCGTTCGGCTTCAGGCTGGTCGACGGCAGGAACGGCCGCAGGTGTTCCTTGACGCCGATCGGGCCAACGCCGGGACCGCCGCCACCGTGCGGGATCGCGAAGGTCTTGTGCAGATTCAGGTGCGACACGTCGCCGCCGAACTTGCCGGGTGCGCAAACCCCGACCATCGCGTTCATGTTGGCGCCGTCGATGTAGACCTGGCCGCCATGCTCGTGCACCAGCTCGCAGACCTCGCGCACGTTTTCCTCGAATACGCCGTGGGTCGAAGGGTAGGTGATCATGATCGCGGCCAGGTTTTCGCTATGCTCTTCGCACTTGGCGCGCAAGTCATCCATGTCGATATCGCCGCTTTTGGCGGTGCCGACGACGACCACCTGCATGCCCGCCATCTGCGCCGAAGCCGGGTTGGTGCCGTGCGCCGAGGCCGGAATCACGCAAATGTTGCGGTGACCCTCGCCGCGGCTTTCGTGATAGGACTTGATCACCAGCAGGCCGGCATATTCGCCCTGCGCGCCCGAATTCGGCTGCAGCGAGATCGCATCGTACCCGGTGCACGCGCACAACATCTGCTCGAGCTCGATGATCAGCTGCTGGTATCCTTGCGCCTGGTCGAGCGGCACGAACGGGTGGATGCGGCCGAAGCCGGGCCAGGTCACCGGAATCAGCTCGGTCGCCGAGTTGAGTTTCATCGTGCAGGAGCCGAGCGGAATCATCGTCCGGTCGAGCGCGAGATCCTTGTCGGCTAGCTTGCGCATGTAGCGCATCAGGTCGGTTTCCGAGTGATGGCTGTTGAATACCGGATGGGTCAGAAATTCGCTCGTACGGACCAGGTTACCGGGCAGCGCAGGATCGATCTCGGCGTCCAGTTTTTCGATCGAAACCTCGTGACCGTGATCGTGGGTGAAGACGTCGTAGATCGCGGCGACGTCTTCGCGGGTCGTGATCTCGTCGAAGGATATACCGACCGTGTTGGCGTCGACCTGGCGCAGGTTGATTTGCTTGGCGCGCGCCGCGGCCATGATGAATTCGGTCGCGTTACCGGTATTGACCGTGATCGTGTCGAAGTAATGCTTGGTCTCGACCTCGACACCGAGCTTGCGCAGTCCCTCGGCGAGCAGCACGGTCAGGCGATGCACGCGCTGCGCGATGCGGCGGATTTCGTCGGGGCCGTGGTAAACCGCGTACATGCTCGCCATGATCGCGAGCAGCGCCTGCGCGGTGCAGATGTTGCTGGTCGCCTTCTCGCGGCGGATGTGCTGCTCGCGGGTTTGCAGCGCAAGCCGCATTGCCGGTTCGCCGCGGCTGTCCCTGGACACGCCGATCAGGCGTCCGGGCAGCGAGCGTTTGAAGGCTTCGCGAGTCGCCATGAAGCCGGCGTGCGGGCCGCCATAGCCGAGCGGCACGCCGAAACGCTGCGAGCTGCCGACCGCGATGTCCGCGTCCCATTCGCCGGGCGGCACCAGCAGCGTCAGGGCCAGCAGGTCGGTCGCAACCGCGACCAGGCCCTGTTTTTCGTGCACCTTGCCGACCAGCTCGCGATAATCGTGGACCTCGCCGATGGTGCAAGGATACTGCAGCAGGAGGCCGAACAGGTCGTCGTCACCGGCGTCGAAGGGGTCGCCGATCACGCACTTGATGCCGAGGTGACTGGCACGGTTGCAGACGACCTCGATGGTTTGCGGATGACAGGTGTTGGCAATATAGAAAAGGTCGCTCTTGCTCTTCGACAGTCGGTGGCACATCGCCATCGCCTCGGCCGCGGCGGTCGCCTCGTCGAGCACCGACGCGTTGGCGAGTTCCATGCCGGTCAGGTCGCTGACCATCGTCTGGAAGTTCAGCAGGGCTTCGAGTCGACCCTGCGAGATTTCGGCCTGATAGGGTGTGTAGGCCGTATACCAGGCCGGGTTGCGCAACAAATTACGCTCGATCACGGTCGGCGTCTGCGTGCCGTAGTAGCCCATGCCGATGAACGACTTGTGCAGCGAGTTGTAGGTCGAGATTTCGTACAGCCGCAGCAATACCTGGCGCTCGCTGAGACTCGATTTCACCGCCAGCGGCTTGCGCCGCCGGATCGACTCGGGAACGACCTTGTCGAGCAGGTCGTCGAGATCCTTCATGCCGAGCACTTCGAGCATTTCGGCTTCTTCGTCGGCGCTGTTGCCGATGTGGCGGCGGACGAAGCCGTGGAAGATATCGAGGTCCTTGAGCTTCAGGTCGAGGTTCGGCATGGCTGTTTCCCGGTCAGTCGTTGGTTGCGATCGTTGCAATTGCGCAAGAATACATGCTAAGCCTTTTCGCGGTCCAGCGAGAGTAGCAGGCCGTCGCCGACCCACTGCTTGAGCAGGCCGGCAGCGACCAGCGGCGCCTGCGCGGCGTCGATCCATTCGAGCAGACCTTCGCAGATCGCGGCGAAATCGGCGCCGCCGGCGGCCTGTTCGAGCGCCCAGGCCTCGTGCACTTCGAGCGAGCGCCAACGGGTATTAAATTCGTGCCGCCACAGCAGCCAGCGCGTCGGATGGTGGGCGCGGACCGGCGCCGGCGGCGGCTCGTCGCGGTCGAGCGCGGCCTCGATCGGCGGCACGTTCCAGCGGAGGTCGAGCCAGCGCAGCGCCGGCTTGAAACGGAATCCGATGCCGGGCCAGGCTTCGGGCGGCAGCACGGCAAGCTCGTCGAGCTCGACCTGCCGCGCACTGTCGGCGGCGTCGAACACCAGTGTCTGTGCCCACTCCCAGGCGGCGAGTTCGGCGAGGAATTCGGCATCGTCGGCGGCGAATTCGTGTCGCAGGAAATCGGCCAGCTGGCGGCCGACCCAGCGCACCGACGGGTGTCCCGAAGGGTGCGCGTCGAGGTAGGCCAGCGCTATTTCCTCGAAGCGTTCACTGCCGAGATGTTTCTCGAGGGCCGAGTAGTCGATCGCGAGGCAGTCGATCAGGCGGATGCGATAGGCATTGTAGTAGACGCCGAGACGGTGCTCGGCGCGCGCGTCGTCGGTATCGACGATGTCGCGCTCGATCTCCTCGGAGCGACCGAGCAGGTAATCCTGGAAACGCAGCTGGAGTTCGCGCAGGTGCGACACGGCTCAGGCGGCCTGGTAATACGGCGTCGCGATCCGGCGGGCGTGATCGAGTTCGGCGAGCACCGCGTCGAGTTCGGGAATGTTGCCGTCGCGCTCGATCATCGTCGACACCGGGCCGAGGCGCCGCGCGACCTCCTCGTAGAGCGCCCAGACCGGGTCGATGACGTCGTGGTCGTGGGTGTCGATGATCAGGTTGCCTTCGTTGCTGTGGCCGGCGAGATGATGCTGCCAGACCCGCGCCGGATCGACACCCTCGACATAGGCGAGCGGGTCGTAGCGGTGGTTGTAACTGCTGACGTAGATATTGTTGACGTCGAGCAGCAGGAAACAGTCGGCGCGTTCGGCGATCGCCGACAGAAACTCCCATTCCGGCATCGCGTCCTCGCAGTAGGTGATGTAGCTCGACAGATTCTCGATCAGCATCTGCCGGCCGACGTAGTCCTGCACCCGCGATATGCGGTCGGCGACGTGGTTGATCGATTCCTCGGTGTAGGGCAGCGGCAGCAGATCATGCATGTTCTTGTGGTCGACGCCGGTCCAGCACAGGTGATCGGAGAACCAGTGCGGCTCGACGCGTTCGATCAGCGCCTTGAGCCGGTCGAGATAGTCGTAGTCGAGCTCGTCGGTGCTGCCGAGCGACAGCGATACGCCATGCATGACCATCGGGTAGTCGCGGCGGATCGCGTCGAGATAGTACAGCGGTTTGCCGCCGTCGATCATGTAGTTCTCGGAGAGGATCTCGAACCAGTCGACGTTGTCCGGCTTGCGCTCGAGGATGTCGGCATAGTGTTCGGCGCGCAGGCCGAGGCCGAAGCCGAGAAAGGGTTTTTGCGTGTCTTGTGTCATGCCGCGTTAGCCGTTCGCTGGCGACGAATTGTATCGGCGAGGCAAAAAAATGCACCGACGCGAGTCGGTGCATTATTTACAGCTAGCGGATGTCGCTCAGGATTCGAACTTACCGCCCGCGTCTTCACACTCGGACTTGGTACGCTTGACCCAGCCCTGACCCGCGCAGGAATTCTGACCGGCGCAGCTGGTGGTCGCGGTAGCGCAGGCGCTGGTGCCCTTGCACGAGTTGACGTTGAAACACTTGCCGGCCTTTTCGGCGGCGCTGGCGCTCATCGGTGCGACGGCGAACATTGCGGCTGCGGCTGCGGCGAGAGCGACTCCAGTGGTTTTTTTAGCTGTAATCATTTGAATATCCTCAAGTTTTTTGACGTGTTTGTACTGGTTTAACCCCATTACGCGAAATTAGAGATGATCCGCGTTTTAAAAGTTCAGAAAAAAACGGAAAAAATATTTCCCCCGGGTCTCCGGCCCCGCTAGCGATATTGCCGGATGATCAACTCGTCGCCGCGCTGAACCAGCTCGAACTCGCGCAGCACGTTCATGCCGAGCAGGACTTCGTCGACCCCCATCCCGGGAATGATCGCCGCGCCGACGTCATGGATCTCGATGTCGCCGAGCGCAAGCTGCTCGAGCCGCGTCAGGTAAGCCGTGGTGCGGCCATTGGCGGTCGAGACCTGCAGCGGCGCGCCGCGGTCCAGGTCGAGAACTCGTTCCAGCTGGCCGGGTATCGCAGTCGTGGTCGCGCCGGTGTCGACCAGAAAGGTGACCTTGTGGCGGTTGATTTCGCCGTCGAAGACGTAGTGCCCCTGGCGATTGCGCGCGAGGACGATTTCGCGGTAGTCGCCGGTCGTGAGCGTCGCGACCGACTGGTTGGGATTGTTCTGCTGATCGAGGATTTCGGCAAACACGAAGATCAACACGCCGAGACCCGCGGCCCAGGCGAGCGTGGTGAACATCATGCCGAGTTTTCTTGTAGAATCCGCCATAGCTAGCCTAACTGGTGATCATACCCCCGTAACTCAATGCAGGGCAGGACGAATGTCGGGTAACAGCTTTGGCAAATCCTTTGTCGTCACGTCGTTCGGCGAGAGCCACGGACGCGCGATCGGCTGTGTCGTCGACGGCTGCCCGCCCGGAATGGAACTCGACGAGAGCGATCTGCAATCCGACCTCGATCGGCGCAAGCCGGGTCAGTCGCGACACACGACGCAGCGCCGCGAGAGCGATGCGGTGCAAATCCTGTCCGGTATCTTCGAGGGCCGCACGACCGGCACGCCGATCTGCCTGCTGATCCACAACGAGGACCAGCGCTCGAAGGACTACAGCGCGATCATGAACCTGTTCCGGCCGGGGCACGCCGATTACAGCTACACGCAAAAATACGGATTTCGCGATTACCGCGGCGGTGGCCGCTCGTCGGCTCGCGAGACCGCGATGCGCGTCGCAGCGGGCGCGATCGCCAAGAAGTACCTCGGCGAGCGCTGTGGCATCCGCGTGCGCGGCTGTCTCGCGCAGCTCGGTCCGCTGAAACCCGCAACCTTCGACTGGGACGAGGTCGAGCGCAACCCGTTTTTTTGCCCCGACGCGGCGCTGGTGCCCGAGCTCGAAAAGTACATGGACGCGTTGCGCAAGGAAGGCGAGTCTATCGGCGCACGGATCGATGTCGTCGCGACCGGCGTGCCGCCGGGTCTCGGCGAGCCGATCTTCGACCGGATCGACGCCGACATCGCCCACGCGATGATGAGCATCAACGCGGTCAAGGGCGTCGAGATCGGCGCCGGCTTCGGCGTCGTCGAGTTGAAAGGCACGCAGAATCGCGACGAGATCACGCCCGCGGGATTCCTGTCGAACCATGCCGGGGGCACGCTGGGCGGCATTACTTCGGGACAGGACATCCGCGTCAGCATCGCGCTCAAGCCGACGTCGAGCATACATTTGCCGGGCAAGACCGTCGACGTCGATGGCAAGGCCGCCGAAATCCGTACCAAGGGCCGCCACGACCCCTGCGTCGGCATTCGCGCGACGCCGATCGCCGAGGCGATGCTCGCGATCGTGCTGATGGATCATTACCTGCGCAATCGCGCGCAAAACGCCGACGTCGATTGCCCGACGCCGGTCATCCCCGCCAGCCCGCCGGAATGATCCCGCGAGCCCGCAAGGGCAGGTTCAGGGGTCGAGGCTGCGCTTGATTTCGCGGTAAAGTTCGCGCGCGTACTGGCTGCGCTTCGGGTCGCTGCCGGCATGCTCGTAGTTACGCCAGAGCTGGCGCAGCTTTTGCCGGTCGGCGCGGTCGACCTCGGCGATCAGCGCTTCGATCGCGGCGTTGCCGTCGGCGACGATCCGGTCGCGCCACTGCTCGGCGCGGTGGTGGCGGCGGATCGAGTCGCGGCCCTGATGCTCGAGCGCATCGAGCGCAGCGACGATCGGATCGACCTCGCGCGCGCGCAACAATTTGCCGATAAATTGATACTGGCGCTTCAGCGCGCTGCGCTTGTTGCTGATGCGCTGCGCGAGGGCCAGGGCTTCGCGCAGCGGCGGGTCGAGCGGCAGGCGATCGAGCAGCTCCGGCGACAGCGCCGCGAGCCGTTTGCCGAGGGCCTGCAGCGCGAGGCTGTCGCGCTTCAGCTGGCTCTTGCTGACGAACTCGACCGGCTCGAACTGTGCATCGTTTTCCATCGACGACTGGGCTAAGATACACGCATGAAACTGAAAGTCGCCGACAGCTTAGCATTCCCCGACGCCGAAGCGTTCAAAAACATCGTCGCCGATGCGCTCGCGCTGGCGGCTAAAAAAGGCGCGACCCAGGTCGAGGCCGGACTGTCGGCAGGGCTCGGCCTGTCGGTCGCGACGCGCATGGGCGCGGTCGAGACCATCGAGCACCAGCAGGACAATGGTCTCGGCATCAGCGTTTACTTCGGCCGCCACAAGGGCAGCGCGAGCACCTCGAACCTCGATCACGACGCGATCCGCAAGACCGTCGAGGCGGCCTGCGACATCGCGCGCTATACGTCGGAAGATCCCTGCACCGGGCTCGCCGATGCCGAGCTGATGGCGACCGAGTTCCGCGATCTCGATCTGTTTCACCCGTGGAATCTCGAGCCGCAGGCGGTTATCGATCTCGCGCTCGAATGTGAAAACGCCGCACTCGGCTACGACCCGCGCATCGTCAACTCGGAAGGCGCGTCGGTCGATATCAATGCCGGGGTCTCGGTTTACGGCAACTCGCACGGCTTCTTGCAGGCACAGCACAAGACCCGCCACGGTATCAGCTGTGCGGTCGTCGGCGAGTCGCAGGGTAACATGCAACGCGACTACTGGTACGACGTCAGCCGCGACCCGGCGCGCCTCGAGAGCGCGCGCAGCGTCGGCGAAAAGGCCGCCGAGCGCACGCTGCGGCGACTCGATTCGAGCAAGCTGTCGACGCGCCAGGCGCCGGTGCTGTTCGTGCCGGAACTGGCGCGCGGCCTGATCGGCCATTTCTGCGCCGCGGTCGGCGGCGCTGCGCAGTACCGCAAGGCGAGTTTCCTGCTCGACGCGGTCGGCGAGCGAGTGTTTCCGGAATTCGTCCAGCTCGTCGAGGATCCTTACCTGCCGGCGGCGCTCGGCTCGGCCAATTTCGATGCCGAGGGCGTCGCGACGCGGGCCGCACCGCTGGTGCATGACGGCGTCGTCGAGCACTACCTGCTCGATAGCTACGCGGCGCGCAAGCTCGGCCTGCGCTCGACCGGTCATGCCGGTGGCGTGCACAACCTGACGCTTGCCGACACCGGCCAGGATTTCGACGCCTGCCTCGGCGAAATGCAGCGCGGCCTGCTGGTCACCGAATTGATGGGCCATGGTGTCAACACCGTGACCGGCGATTACTCGCGCGGCGCGGCGGGCTTCTGGGTCGAAAACGGTAAAATCGACCACCCGGTCGAGGAAGTGACGATCGCGTCGAACCTGCGCGACGTGTTTCGCGGCATCGTCGCGATCGGCCGGGATGTCGATTTACGCGGCAGCCTGCGTACCGGATCGATCCTGATCGACAAGATGACGATTGCGGGGACCAGCTGAAATGTCGCGACTGCGCCTCGGTCCGTTGCTAGCCGCCTGGCTGCTGCCGGCCGCGGTCGCCTTCGCGCAGAGTGACCCGCATCCGCCGGGCTACGTCTTCGATGTCACCGTCAGCTCGGCGCAACAGCTCGAAATCATCCTCAAGCGCGCCGAAGACCTGCGTGAACTTTTCAATCCCGCCGAGCACAGTCGTATCGCGGTTGTGCTGCATGGCAACGAGCTGCAGCTGTTCCAGAAAGACAACTACGCCTTGCACTCGTCGGTCGTCGAGCGCGCGCGGCAACTCGACCGCGATCAGATTATCGACATCAAGGCATGCCAGACGATGATGCGGGTGCTCGAAATCGGCGCAAACGAACTACCCGACTTCATCGAGCAAGTGCCGTTCGCGCCGGCCGAAATCGAGCGCCTCGAGCGTGAGCACGGCTTTACCCGGCTGTAGGCTTACAGCGACCAGTCCGCGCTCTGCAAGGTCATGACGGTCGGGCTTTCACCGGCCTCGAGACGTTCGATGCGCAGCGGCAGCAGCGGTCGTTGCGCGTCGTAGTAGTACTTGATTCGCGAATTCGACCACAGCAGCACCTGTTCGAAGACATGCGCCGGACGGGTCTCGTCGCCGACCCTGACCGAAGCGTCGCCGGCGTAGACCACGCGCGATCGCCTGAGACGGCCCTTGTGATAGAAATCGATCATCGCCTCGCTGCCGCGCTGCCGCGGCAGTGAAGCCGCGAGCAGGTGGATGCTCTGGTAGTCGTAGACCCCGGACTCGAGCGGCAGATCGAGCTGCTCGCCGCGGCGCAGGATGTCGACGCGTCCGCGTTGCCAGTCGAAGCGGGCGGCTTCCTGGCGGCCCGGTTTCTTTTCGTCGGTAATGACGATCTCGCGCAGCCGGAATCCGCCCGCGCTGCGCTCGAATCGGGTTTCGGCAAACGGCTGTTTTCTGACGAACAACGAATACAGGCCGCGCGCGCGAGTCGTCATGCGCCAGCGCCAGTCTTCGCCGATCGGCTCGAGCCGCAGCTCGGAGTAGGCGATGTGCATGCCGCCCTGATAGAGCTTGTAGGTCGCGCTGAAGGCGCGCAGCGGCACGTCGGCCGCGCCGGCGGCACTTCCGAGCAGCGCCAGCAGCAGGCTAAGGCAGGTAGCGAAGCGGAGCGGACAACGGATTGCAATCATGAAAAATCTTACTTTCGTCGATGGTTATTCGGCCTTCGGCAAGCCATTGCAGCAGGCGCGGATACATTTCATGCTCGAGCCGGTGCCCTTTGCGCTGCAGGCTTTCGGCGTCGTCGCCGGCCTCGATCGGATAGGCGCCCTGCAGCAGGACGGGCCCGTCGTCGAGCTCGGCGGTTACCAGGTGAATACTGACGCCGTGCTGCGACTCGCGGTTGTCGAGCGCCCGCCGATAGGTATCGAGACCCTTGTAGGCCGGCAGCAGCGATGGATGGATGTTGAGGATCCGGCCGGTGAAGGCACGCACGAATTCGCCGCCGAGAATGCGCATGAAGCCGGCGAGCACGATGAAATCGGGTTTTAGCGATTGCAGGCAATCGAGCATCGCCGCGTCGAATGCCTCGCGCGACGCGAAGTCGCGATGGTCGATGACGCGCGTCGCGAGGTGATGGCGGGCCGCACGCTCGAGGCCGAAGGCTTCTGGATCATTGGCCAGCACCAGCCGAATCTCGGCGTCGAGCCGGCCGGCTTCGATCGCGTCGATGATTGCCTGCAGGTTGCTGCCGTTGCCCGAGATCAGCACCGCCAGCGACAGCGGCGAACTCATGCGTAGACGACCGCCGGCCCGTCGCCGCGCGCGATGACTTCGCCGATCGCCCAGGCGGTTTCGCCGAGCCCGGCAAGATGCTCGAGACAAACGTCGGCCTCGTCGGCGGCAACCGCCAGTACCATGCCGACGCCGCAATTGAAGGTGCGCAGCATTTCGCCCTGCGCGATGCCCCCGGCGCGTTCGAGCCAGGCGAAGACCGGTGGTGGTTGCCAGCTGGAGAGATCAATGCGGGCCGCGGTCGCGTCCGGCAGCACGCGCGGCAAGTTGTCGGTCAAGCCGCCGCCGGTGATGTGCGCGATCGCGTGGGGGCGGCATTGCTCGGCGAGCGCGAGCAGATTCTTGACGTAGATCCGGGTCGGTTGCAGCAGCGCTTCGCCGAGCGGCCGGCCGCCGCAGTCGGCGCCGAGATCGGCGCCGCTGCGTTCGATGATTCGGCGCACCAGCGAAAAACCGTTCGAATGTACCCCGGACGAGGCGAGCGCCAGCAGGCGGTCACCGACCACGACGCGGCTGCCGTCGATCACCTGGTCGCGGTCGACGATGCCGACGCAAAAGCCGGCCAGATCGAAATCGCCGCCGGCGTAGACCCCGGGCATCTCGGCGGTTTCGCCGCCGATCAGTGCGCAACCGGCTTGGCGGCAGCCGGCGGCGATTCCCTCGACAACCTGCTGCGCCCGCTCGACGTCGAGCTGGCCGCTGGCGTAGTAATCGAGAAAGAACAACGCCTCGGCGCCGAGCACGGCGATGTCGTTGGCGCACATCGCGACCAGATCGATGCCGATGCTGTCGTAGACGCCGAGCTCGACCGCGAGCTTGAGCTTGGTGCCGACGCCGTCGGTGCCGGACACGAGCAATGGCCTGGGGTAGCGGTCGAGCGGCAGTTCGAACAGGCCGCCGAAGCCGCCCAAGCCGCCGACGCAGCCGGGCCGCTCGGTCGACCGAATCGCCGGCTTGATGCGCTCGACGAACGTGTTGCCGGCATCGATATCGACGCCCGCATCGCGATAGCTCAGGGAAGTATCGAGACTCATTTCGCTGGTTCAGGAAAGATCGGGTGTGTTATTTTACACGGCTTGTGAATAAATGCCTGCGCGAGCGTCCCGAGATTGATGAAGCCGATTAGAGTCAGCGCGCTGCTGATACTGCTGTCCCTTGCCTTGCCGGTCGCGGCGGTCACCGTCGAAGACCTCTACACCGTCGAATTGCCGATCGCCGATCAGACCACCAGCCTGCGGCTCGACGCCTTCCGCGAAGCTTTCAGACAGGTCATCGTCAAGGTCAGCGGTTCCGACGACGCGTTGCGCAGCCCGGCCTTCGAGCGGCCGATCGAAGGCGCCGCCCGCTACGTCAAGCAATTTCGCTATGTCAACCGCAGCTTGCCCGACGCGGAGTTCGACAGCGGCCGCCTCTACCTGCGAATCGATTTCGACCAGCAGCTGGTCGAAAGCCTGCTGCGGCAAAACAATTTCCCGGTCTGGGGGCGCGAGCGACCGAGCAGCCTGCTGGTGATCTCCTACGACGTCAACGAGCGTATCCGACTGGTCTCCGAGGACGCGACGCCCGACCTGATCGAATTGCTCGACCAGGCGGCGGCGCGCCACGCGGTGCCGGTCTTGTTCCCGCTGATGGACCTGCAGGATCTCGCCCTGGTGCGGATCGGCGACATCGTCGCGCGGCAATTCGGCAATATCAACACGATGGCGGCGCGCTATGCACCCGACGCGCTGGTGGTCGGGCAAATCATCGGCCGCAGCGGCGAAGGCTGGCGCGGCGACTGGGAGGTGCGCTTCGCCGACCAGGTCTTTCGCTGGAAACACGATGCGTCGTCGAAAAAAGACGTCGTCGACCAGGGCATTCGCCACCTTGCGCGGATTCTCGCCCTCGAGTACGCGCTCGAGGACCATCGCCGTAGCGAGCAGTCGCTGCTGATCAGCGTATCCAGGCTCGATGGTATCCGCGACCTGGTCGCGGTGCAGCGTTACCTGGCCGAGCTGACGGCGGTCGAAAGCGCGCGCGTGGCGACGATCAAGCCTGGCGTCGTTACCTATCGGCTCGAACTGCGTAACGCGCCGGAAGACCTGCAGCGGCTGATCGAGTTCGGCGAAGTTCTCGAACTGGAAAACTTTCCGCAGGTGTCGACCCAGGGCGAGAGCCAGGTGATTCTGAACTACAGCTACATCGATCGTGGGGGTGGCTAATCAAACAGATCGCGTTACCGCTGGCGCTCGATCGCAAGTACGGTTTCGATAATTTCTTCGCTGCCGACGCCGGACTGATCGTCGAGAGTCTCGAGGCGGCGGTGCTCGGTCGCGGCGAGGCGCAAATCGGGCTGCTCGGCGGGCCGGCGAGCGGCAAGACGCACCTGCTCAATGCCTGCGCCCGTTTCGCCCGCGAACACGGCCGCAAGCTGCAACTCTACGATGCGGCAGACTTCGCGCAGGCCGAAGCCGATGGCGTCGACGGTCTCGATTCGGGTGAACTGGTTGCGATCGACAATCTCGACGCGATCGCCGGCCTGGCCGACTGGGAAGCCTGCTGCTATCGCGTGATCAACCGCTGTCGCGCCGGTGAATGCCGACTGATCTACACGCTCTCGCGGCAGCCCGCGGCGTTGCCGTTGCGGCTCGAGGATCTGCGCTCGCGCCTGCAATGGGGGCTGTTGTTGCGTTTGCCGGAGCACGACGAGCGGGCGGTGCGCGAGATCCTCGCACGGCGCGCGCGACTGCTCGGTTTCGAGCTTTCGGATGACGTGCTCGGCTACCTGTTGACCCACCATGCGCGCGACCTGCGCGAGCAGATGGCGATCCTCGAACGTCTCGACGGGGCTTCACTGTCACACCAACGACGGGTGACGATACCGCTGATCAAGCAAACCCTCGCCGAAGGCGCCGAGTAGTCAGTCGCTGTTCGCGCCGAGGTAGCGGGCGTAGTAGATGCTGCCGAAAAACAGGCCGACGCTCGCGATCGTCGTGGCGTAGGCGTAGGCGCCGAGCGCCGGGTTGGCTACCAGCTCGGCGATCCCGACACAGAAGTAGAACAGCGCGACGAAGCCGACCCAGCGATAGGTGTAGCGCCGCCCGCGCCACAGTCCGGCCAGCGGCAGCAACAGCGGCGCGGCGGCCAGCAACGCCCAGTACGGGGCGATGCCGAGCCCTGGCCAGGCGAGCGTCAGTTGCGCCGTGAACAGTGTGAGCCATGACAGCAGGCTGACGGCTTTGAGCGGATGCACGCGCCGGCGTCGCGTTCAGGCAAGCCGGCCGGCGAGCGCGGCGACCCGGGCGCCGAGTGCGCGGCAGGCGGAAATCTCGTGATCGCTGAGTTCGCGGCCCTGCAGGCCGGCAACGTGACTGGCGCCGTACGGCGTGCCGCCGGTCGCGGTCTGATTGAGCGCCGGTTCCGAATAGGGGATACCGCAAAGCACCATGCCGTGGTGCAACAGGGGCAGCATCATGCTGGTCAGTACCGTTTCCTGACCACCGTGCTGGCTCTGTGTCGCGGTGAAAACGCCGGCCGGCTTGCCGATCATCGCGCCCGACAGCCACAGCGGCGTGGTCTGATCGAGAAAGTATTTCAGCGGCGCGGCCATATTGCCGAAATAGCCGGGGCTGCCGAGGATCAGGCCGGCGCAGGTTTCGAGATCGTCGCCGCGGGCATAGGGCGACCCGCTATCGGGCACCGTCGGCGCCACTCGCTCCGCCTCGCTGGATACCGCCGGCAGGCTGCGCAGGACCGCTTCGCAGTCGGCATTGGCATCGACCCCGAGGCTGACCTGCTCGGCCATGCGCGCGACGCTGCCGTGGCGGCTGTAGTAGACGATCAGGATTTTAAGCAATGAGATCGAGCACCCTGGACGGCGGCCGGCCAATGATGGCCCGGTCGCCGGCGATGACGATAGGACGTTGCAGCAAGGCCGGGTATTCGCAGATCGCTTCGATGATTTCGTCGTCGCTGAGCGAATCGTCGTCGAGGTCGGCCTCGCGGTAGACGGCTTCGGTCGTGCGCAGGATATCGCGCGCCGCCACGCCGAGCAGGCCGATGATACGCGAGAGCTCGGCCGGCGTCGGTGGATCTTCGAGGTAGTCGATGATTTCCGGAGCGTATTGATGCGCCTCGAGCAATTGCAGGGTCTCGCGCGATTTACTGCAGGCCGGGTTGTGGTACATGACGATTCTATCGTGACGCATGGCGGGACCCTGGCGACCGGTTTCGGCGATGTTTTACCTGATCGACCTGGCTTAGGCAATAAGATTCGGCGGCGCCGAAACCGGGCCCGGCACGCGTGTCGGTGGAAATGTTCCGGTTCTAAACTACAATCAGCCCCAAATGAGTAATATTTACGTTAAAAACTTGCCCTAAAGGCTTGATCAATGTAGTCTTCCGGGCAAAATGGGCTGTCAATAATAACCTATACTCTCTTTCCACAAAGTTCTCGGAGAAAACAATAGATGAAACCAACAGAACTCCTCAAGGTGGCGGCGATTGCCCTGCTCACTTCGGGTCTCATCGTCGGCTGTCAGCAGACGTCC
Source organism: Gammaproteobacteria bacterium (assembly GCA_041569645.1). Lineage (GTDB taxonomy): Bacteria > Pseudomonadota > Gammaproteobacteria. Next base: position 10,850 of record JBFFXR010000019.1, on the reverse strand, counting down.
ACCACGGACGACATGGATACCGCAATGGAAGATGAATGCGAGGGTGCAACACCTGAAGTTCGTAACGCAATCTACGCGGCTAAGCTCAAGAATGCACGCGCCAGGAACCTCGGCGCCGAGTGGGAAGAGGCGGCAAAGATTATCGAGGAAGCCGAGGCGGCAGCCGAGAACTGCGAGCACGTGCGCGCCAAGATTCTCGCCAACAAGGCCGAGGACATGGCCGCCGATGCGATAGCCGGGCTGGAAACCGACGAGCCCATGGCCGAGGCGCCGGCTCAGGATGACTCGCCGTATCTCGGCGGTTACCTGGTCGTCGCGGGTGACAACCTGTGGAGCATTTCCGGTCAGCAGACGATTTATGGCGATCCGTTCATGTGGCCGCTGATCTACAAGGCCAATTCGGGCCAGATCAAGGATGCCGATCTGATCTACCCGGGCCAGTATTTCTACATTCCGAAGGCCAAAGGCCCCGAGCGGGCGGCCGCGATCCGGCACGCGAAAACGCGCGGCGCCTGGTCGATCGGTGTGACCGAGGCCTCGGACCTGGAGTATCTGGCGCAGTGACCTTGCGGCAAAATCGTAAAAAAGCCCGCGTCTCGCGGGCTTTTTTTTTTGGTCCCCGAAAAACCAGGGAATTTTCCCGCAAGACCGGAACTCGAGTGCCCCGCCTGGCTTCTAAACCATGACCGCTCGCCGAGCCTGGAGCCGATGCCTAAGCTGTTGCTGATATTGGGGTTGCTGATTGCGAGTTTCGCGTCCAGCGCCGTCGATATGCCATTGACCGCCGTCGACGGGCGCAAGACCAATCTCGACGCCTTCCTCGGCAAATGGGTTGTCGTCAACTACTGGGCGACCTGGTGCCCGCCGTGTCTCTACGAAATGCCCGAACTGCAGGATTTCCACGATCGCCACGCCGACACGGATGCCGTGGTCATCGGCATCAACGCCGAACTGATCGCCCGGCAGCGACTCGAAGCCTTTCTCGAGGATTATTTCATCACCTATCCGATCTTTACCGCCGGACCGACGCAGCAATCCGAACTCGGTCCGATTCCGGGTTTACCGACGACCTTTCTGGTGACGCCGGCGGGTGAGGTCGTCGCCCGCCAGGTCGGTCCGGTTACCGGCGACATGATCGAGCAATTCATCGAAAACTGGGCGGATCGCGGCGAGTGACGCGCCGGCAAGCGCAGTGCAAGATGCCGATTACCTGCTAATATTTTTGTAGGAATCAGCCATGAATCTCGCCGTGACGAAACCCGTTTGTAACCTCGAGGGAATCCTCGAGCTGCTGGTCGCGCAGGATATGGTCGAGCAGGACAAGGCCAGCATGATATCCTCGCTGGTCTCCGATCAGGATCGGCGAAATCAGCACCCCATCGAGATCATCGCCAGCCGCCAGTGGAGCAACAAATCGCGGCCGGAAGAGGTCTTGACGCTCGACCGCCTGACCGACTGGCTGGCCGAACAATCCGGCCAGTCTCGATACCACTTCGACCCGTTGAAGATGGATGTCGCTTCCTGCACGTCGATCATGTCCTACGCGTACGCGTCGCGCTTCAAGATTTTGGCCGTCAGGGTCGACGACAAGGAGGTCGTCATCGCGATCACCGACCCCTTCGACCTCGAATGGATGCACGAGCTCGAGCGCATCGTCAACAAGCCGATTTCGACGGTGCTGGCCAATCCGCGCGAACTGAAGAACTACCTGGTCTAGTTTTACAGCGTCAGCAAGGCGATGGACGGCGCGGGACTCAAGTCGGCGGGCGAATTGCCGGCCAATATCCAGAACCTCGAGCAGCTCATCGAACTCGGCAAGGCCGGCACGGTCGATGCCGAGGACCAGCACATCGTCAGCATCGTCGACTGGCTGCTGCAATATGCGTTCAACCAGCGCGCCAGCGACATCCACATCGAGCCGCGTCGCGACCAGGGCAACGTGCGGTTTCGAATCGACGGCATCATGCACCAGGTCTACGAAATTCCGGCCAATATCACCGCCGCGGTCGTCAGCCGTATCAAGATCATGGGCCGACTCGATGTCGCCGAAAAACGCAAACCGCAGGATGGCCGCATCAAGACGCGATCGCCCGAGGGCGCCGAAATCGAATTACGCCTGTCGAGCATGCCGACCGCCTTCGGCGAGAAACTCGTGCTGCGCATCTTCGATCCGGAAGTGCTGGTCAAGAACTTCGCCGCGCTGGGCCTCGAGAAATCCGAGTCCGAAGTCTGGAACTCGATGATCCAGCGGCCACACGGCATCATCCTCGTCACCGGACCCACCGGGTCGGGCAAGACGACGACGCTGTACACCAGTCTCAAGCAGCTGGCGACTCCCGAGGTCAACGTCTGTACGATCGAAGATCCCATCGAACTGATCGAGCCGAGCTTCAACCAGATGCAGGTGCAGCACAACATCGACCTCGATTTCGCCACCGGCGTCAAGACTCTGTTGCGCCAGGACCCGGACGTCATCATGATCGGCGAGATTCGCGACCGCGAAACCGCCGAGATGGCGGTGCAGGCGGCGCTGACCGGCCACCTGGTGCTGTCGACGCTACACACCAACGATGCACCGTCGGCGATCGCACGTCTGATCGAGATCGGCGTGCCGTCCTATTTGATCAACGCGACGCTCATCGGCATCGTCGCCCAGCGCCTGGTGCGCACGCTGTGTCCGCACTGCAAGCACGAAATCGAACTGAATCTGCTCGACTGGCAGGCGCTGATCAAGCCGTGGACGACTTCGCCGCCCGACAAGATCGCCGCCGCCGACGGTTGTCTCGAGTGCCGCCAGACCGGCTTCATCGGCCGCGTCGGCATCTATGAAATGCTGTTGATCAATGACGAACTGAAGCCCGAGATCGACGATCGCTTCGATCTCGTCAAGTTTCGCAAGACCGCGATTCGCCACGGGATGAAGCCGCTCAACCTGGCCGGTGCGCAAAAAGTCGCCCGCGGCCAGACCACGATCGAGGAGGTCCTCAAAGTCGCGCCGCCGCGCATCGAGGGCTGAATGGCGCGCGGCCGGTGGCGCGTCCTGTGCCTGGCGGCTGCCTTGGCGCTGGGCGCCTGCAGCGATGACCGGCGCTCGCCGGAAGCGGAAGTTCGGGACTTCGTCGCGCGCGGCGTCGATGCCGGCGAGGCCCGCAGCATCGATGCCATCGACGCGCTGCTGCATCCGGAGTATCTCGACCAGCAGGGCTATAATCGTGCGCAGTTGCTCAAGCTGTTGCGGGCGTACTTTTTTCGCCACGAGAATATCCACCTGTTCACCCGGATCGACGAGATTCGCCTGCTGGGCGACGACGAGGCCGAAGTGCGGCTGTTCGTCGCGATGGCGGGCAAGGTGATATCCGACATTACCGCGTTGCCCGCACTGCGCGCGCGGCTCTACCGCTTCGAGCTGCGCCTGCTGCGTGACGACGAATGGCGCCTGCAGCACGCCCGCTGGGAGCCGGCGAACCTCGGCGATCTGCAGTAGTGTCCGGGTCGCGGAAGCGCAGGGAGGTGTCCACGCGGCGACGCCGCGCCGGCAAACTGCTGCTGATTGCACTGCTGATCGTATTCGGGATTCTGCTCGAGATCGCAGGCTGGCTCGACGCGCGCGCGCTGCTCGAACTCGCGCGCGGATACGCGCAGCACTGGTGGCTCGCGCTGTTGCTGGTTGCCGCGCAAGCGATACTGTTCACTTTCGCGCTGGCCGGCTCGCTGTTCCTGTGGGTCGCGGCGCCGCTCTATCCGCCGGCGATTGCGGCGCTGATCCTGACCGCGGGCGGCACGCTCGGCGGCATCGGCGCCTACCTGTTTTCGCGCTACCTGACCCAGGACTGGCTCGATCGCCTCTATCGTTCGCGCACTTACCGCTTGCTCCAGCGCAACGACAATTTCTTCGCATTGTTCGCGTTGCGCGTTTTTCCTGGATTCCCGCACGCGCTGGTCAACTACAGCTCGGGCATTCTCAAGGCGCGCTTGTTGCCGTTCGTCGCCGCGGCGATTCTCGGTATCGGCATCAAGTCTTACGTCTATGCGCGGGTAATCTACGGCGCGGCGAATCGCCTGTCTTTCGAAATTCTGCTCGATGTCGGCGTCATCGCGCCCCTGGTCCTGTTATCGTCTCTAAGCCTCGGCCTGCTGCTGTTTCGCGCGCGCAGGGACGACGATTGACCCGAGCGGCCGAGACATGCGTTAACCGGGGCGTGACGGAACTTTCCGCCTAAATTTCCCTGCGCCTCGGCCGATAAATTCGCTAGTACCGAGTTCTTCGACAATTCGGAGTTTGTAAAGTCAATGCGGCCCCGGTCGTGGCAGTGGTATTTCGATGGCATTAAAACAAGTCAAGGTGCAAACCGAGGACCTGCAGGAGGGGATGTACGTAACCCGTCTCGATCGTCCGTGGCTCGAAACACCGTACAAGGTTCAGGGATTCCTGATCAAGAATCAGGAAGATATCGATCGATTGTTGCAATATAGCGAGCATGTCTTCATCGACACCGAACGCAGCGAAGCGGGTGTCAATGGTGCGGCGGCGACGGGGCGCCCTCTGAGCGAAGACGAAAAGAAACAGCAGTTGATCGGGACCAAACCGAAGTCTTACGCGGAGAAGACCAGCTTCGACAAGGAGCTTTCGGCCGCGCAGAAAAGCCACATCGTGCTGTTCGACGCCACTGAAAACCTGATGGCGGATATCGCCAGCAACAAAAAGTTGAGCCTGCCGTCACTGCAAAAAGCGGTCAATCCGATGGTCGAGAGCGTAATTCGCAATCCGGAAGCCTATTCCTGGCTAAGCCGAATGAAATCGAAGGATAACTACACCTACAATCATTCGATCGGCGCCGCGATCTGGTCGGTGGCGTTTGGCCGGCAGCTGGGTTTACCCAAACAGGACCTGCAAGCCCTGGGTATGGGCGCGCTGCTGTTCGATGTGGGCAAGGTCAAGCTGCCCGAGAAACTGATCAACAATCCCAATCGTTACAACCAGACCGAGTACAAGCTCGCGAAAAAGCACATTGATTACAGTCTCGAGATCATTGACGGCATACAGGGTGTTGATAACAAGATCGTCTCGATGGTCGCGACTCACCATGAGCGACATAACGGGGGCGGATATCCGCACGGCTTGCAGGGTAACGAAATTCCACTGTTCGGCAAGATTGCCGGAATCGTCGATTGCTACGATGCAATTACCTCCGAACGCCCATACCAGTCGGCGATGTCACCGCACGACGCGGTACTCAAACTCTACGACTGGAGCAATATCGATTTTCAGTCCGAGCTGGTCGAGCAATTCATCCAGCTCGTTGGCGTATATCCGGTCGGCTGTCTGGTCGAGCTCAGCGACTGTCGAATCGGCATCGTAATCGCTCACAATCGCGTCATGCGCCTGCGTCCCAAGATCATGTTAATCCTGGACCGCGACAAAAAAGCCTATTCAAGCTACGACGTAGTCGATCTGCACCAGGTCGAGACTGGCGAGGACGGGAAGCCGCTCAATATCCTCAAGAGTATCGAGCCGGGTCACTACGGCATCGATCCGGCCGAGTATTATCTTTAAGCAACATGCCACGGGAATCCTCTGACTTCGTCGCGGACCGAGATGCGCTGTTCGAGCAACTCGCTGTAATGATTGATGCGCACGCGGCGCGCGGCGACTGTTTTGCGCTGCTCATCGTGAAGATCCGACAGTTCCGCCGGTTCAACATTTCCCGGGGTTATCCGGCCGCCGATCGACTGCTTGACGGTATCGCCTCCTGTCTGGGGGATATTTCGCGCCAGCAGGATTTCCTCGCACGAGTCGGCAACGCGGAATTCGCGATGCTTTTGCCAGAAGTTCGCAATCCGGGACACGCCAGTCTGGCCGCGATCAAGATTTTAGAAAGCCTGCGTGAACCAATAGCCGCCGGTGAGGACAACTATCTCGTCAATCCGAGCATCGGCATTGCGATATTTCCGGAGCACGGGGAAAACATCGAAAATCTTTATCGCAACGCCGAAAAGGCGCTATGTCGGGCCCACGGCAGCAGCCAGGCGTTCGCCACGTTCGATGACGTCGACAATCGTGACGAGGGATTTGATTTCGACTTCGAGTCGGCGCTTGCCAGGGCGATCGAGAAAGACCAGTTCGAACTGTATTTTCAACCGCAGGTATACCTCGCCAACGGTCGTCTGTTCGGCGCAGAGGCCTTGATCCGCTGGAAGCACGAAGACCGGGGTTTCATTCGGCCTGATATTTTCATTCCGGTAGCGGAACGCAGTGGTCAAATTTCCGATATCACCCGCTGGACGTTGAATGCCGCGCTATGGTTTCTGCAGTCCTGGCCGGCGCAAATGTCGGCGATGAAGGTCGCCGTCAATCTTTCTACGCGAATGCTGGGCGAGCCCGATTTCGCCGAGCTGGTTAGCGCGGCGGCCAGCCTCTACGGCGTCGAACACGAACGCTTGACACTGGAGATCACGGAAAGCGCGCTGGTCGAGGATCTGGCCACCAGTTTTGGAACTCTGGACGATCTCAAGTCGCTTGGAATCAACATCTCGATTGACGACTTCGGCACCGGGTACTCGTCGATGGCCTACTTCAAGAACATTCCAGCCAACGAACTCAAGATCGACCAGTCATTCATCCGTCACATGCTCGAGAACCGGATGGATCAGCATATTGTCGAGACCATCATCCGAATGGCGCAGGGATTCGATCTCGCGGTCGTGGCCGAGGGCGTGGAAGAAGATACGACTCTGCGACGGCTGGAAAGTCTGGGCTGCGACGTCGCGCAGGGATACCACATCGCGCGGCCGATGCCTCGCGATGAGTTTATGCAATGGACGGCTCGCTATCTCGAATCCTGCGCCTCGGCCGCCAGCTGAGACGAATGGCCGCGGAAAAATCCGCGCGGGCGCGGCTAGTGTTTGAACCAGTGCCGGTGCAGCGCCGCGATGACCTTGTTCGGGTAGACGGTCTTGCCGAGGCTGCCGTTGTAGCGCGCGAGCGCGCGGCCGAGGTCGTCGGGCTCCAGGTCGACGTAGTAGCGCAGGATCGTGCAACCCATGCGCAGGTTGGTGCGGATCTTGAACAGGTTTTGATCGGAGATGCCGATTTCGTCGAGCCAGAACGGCATCACCTGCATCAGGCCGCGCGCGCCCGACACCGAGATTGCGAAGCGGTCGAAATGGCTTTCGACCTCGATCACCGCGAGCACCAGTTCCGGCTCGAGCCCGACGCGGGTCGCCTCGTAGTGCACCTGCTTGAGGATCTGGATTCGGGCGACCGGGTCGGCGACGAATTTTTCCAGCCGGCGCGACATGTCGAGCAGCCAGACCTGCGCGTCGAATCGATCGACGAAGCCGTTGTCGCTGGCGATCGCTTCCTGCAGCAGGCGCTTCAGCTCGGGGTCCGGCGCGGTCGGCGCCGAGTTGGCCGACGCCGCGCCGAGCACCAGCCCGAGCATCATTGCGAGTGCCGCGCGCCGCATCATCGGCCGAACAACCCGTCGAGAAACTCGGGCAGCCGGTCGAGCGCGACATTTTCAGCTTCCTCGTCGCTGCGGCCCTTGAATTCGATCGTGCCGTCGGCGAGACCGCGCTCGCTCAACACGATTCGCCGCGGCACGCCGATCAGTTCCATGTCGGAAAACATCACTCCCGGCCGCAGGCCACGGTCCTCGAGCAGCACTTCGAGGCCGCGTTCGAGGCAATCCGTGTAGAGCCGGTCGGCGGCTTCGCGCACCGCTTCGGACTTCTGGTAATTGATCGGGCAAATCGCCAGCTGAAAGGGCGCCAGCGCGTCGGGCCAGATGATGCCGCGATCATCGTGATTCTGCTCTATCGCGGCGGCGACGACGCGGGTCACGCCGATGCCGTAGCAGCCCATGTACGGGGTGACCGGCTTGCCCGCTTCGTCGAGGACCGTCGCCTGCATCGACTGCGAGTATTTCTGTCCGAGCTGAAAAATGTGCCCGACCTCGATGCCGCGCAGGATTTTGAGCCGGCCCTTGCCGTCGGGGCTCGGGTCGCCGTCGATGACGTTGCGCAGGTCGACCGCCGCCGGCGCTTCGCAATCGCGGCCCCAATTGGCGTCGACGTAGTGCTTGTCGTTCTGGTTGGCGCCGCAGACGAAATCGGCAACCGCGGCCGCGGCGTGATCGACGAATGTCGGGATGTCGAGGCCGACCGGCCCGATCGAGCCGATATCGTGGCCGAGCACCTGGCGAATGCGCTCGCGGTCGGCGAGGCGCAGCGGGCTGGCGACGCCCGGTTGCCGGGTCGCCTTCAGTGCATTCAGTTCGTGGTCGCCGCGCAGCACCAGCGCGACCAGGCCGCCGTCCTCACCCTCGGCAATCAGGGTTTTGAGGCAGCGGCTCGGGTCGACGTGCAGGCCGCGCGCGAGGTCCTCGATGCTGTGCATGCGCGGCGTGTCGACGACCGCCATCGGCGCCCCGGGCGCGGCGCGCTCGACGTTCGGCGGCAAGGCTTCGGCAAGCTCGACGTTGGCCGCGTAGTCGCTCGCATCGGAAAACGCGATCGCGTCCTCGCCGGATGTCGCGAGCACGTGGAACTCCTGCGAGGTGGCGCCGCCGATCGCGCCCGAATCGGCGCTGACCGCGCGATAGTCGAGACCGAAGCGGTCGAAGATCCGCACGTAGGCCGCGTCCATGTTCTCGTAGGCGCGTTGCATGCCGGCCGGATCGAGGTCGAAGGAGTAGGCATCCTTCATGATGAATTCGCGCGCCCGCATGACACCGAAGCGCGGCCGGATCTCGTCGCGGAACTTGGTCTGGATCTGGTAGAAGTTGATCGGCAGCTGGCGGTAGCTGCTGACCTCGCGGCGAAAGATGTCGGTGATGATTTCCTCGTGGGTTGGGCCGACGCAGGCATCGCGATCGTGGCGATCTTTGAGGCGCAGCAGCTCGGGTCCGAAGTGATCCCAGCGACCCGACTCCTGCCACAGCTCGGCCGGCTGAAACGACGGCATCAGACATTCGAGCGCGCCGGCGCGATCCATTTCCTGGCGAATGATGCGCTCGACCTTGCGCAGCACGCGCAGGCCGAGCGGCAACCAGCTGTAAATACCTGCGGCGTGACGCCGGATCATGCCGGCACGCAGCATCAGCTGGTGGCTGACGACCTCGGCGTCTACCGGAGTTTCTTTCAGCGTAGCGAAATGGAATCGGGAAGCTTGCATGACGGCTCGATTGCGGGACCTGGCCCGCGGCAATCTAAATCCGCGTATTATAGAGCGTCGGCGGCGGAAGTAACCGCCTGCCGGCTACTTGCAAAACTGCTTGACGTCGTTCTCGGCCCGTTCCTTGCGCTCGGCGATTTCTTCGGTGCTGAGGTAGCGCTCGCCGCCGTCGGCGGTGCGCAGCTTGATACGGCTCGAGCGGTTGATGACCTGCAGGTCTTCGCGTGCCTGGTCGCAGGCGATCTTGGCCTGATCGGCGGGCACGTCACCGGCGCCGGCGGTCGCGGACGTACCCGAGCCGGCCGCCTCCGTTGCCTGGTTGTTGAGCCGCGGCAGGGCGCGGCCCGGATTGCTCGGCGCCGACTGCACACGCACCGATTCGGTCTTGGCCCTGACTGGCGGCGCGTCACCGTAATGCACGTTGCCTTCCTCGTCGACCCACTTGTGGATCGTTCCGGCAGCGACCGATGCCGACAGCAGCACCGAAATCAGGCAAATCAGGTAGCGCATTCGCATTTCGTGTTCCGTCGAATTTTTACCAGTTTACTGAGTGACAAGAATAGCTGTCATCCAAATATTTACCATCTTTATTTAATGTACTACGTGAAATATCGCCTTGGCTGCGCCGCGAAGATCATCAATCAAACTTATAGCGCCTGTCGAGACGTATAAAAACAATATATAATGTCAGGCTCGCAATAACGGGCCCGCGCCAGCGATGAGCGATCGCCGACTGAAGGTTTTTCATACCGTGGCCAAGCTGCTGAGTTTCACCAAGGCGGCCGAGGCCCTGCATATGACGCAACCGGCGGTGACGTTCCAGGTTCGCCAACTCGAGGAGTATTTCAATACCCGCTTGTTCGATCGCACTCACAATCGGGTCAACCTGACGCCGGCCGGCGAGCGCGTCGCCGAATTTGCCGAGCGCATCTTCGATCTGTACGCGGAAATGGAAAACAGCGTGCGCGACCTGACCGGCGAGATCAGCGGTGCGCTGACCATCGGCGCGAGTACGACGATTGCCGAATACATGCTGCCGGCGCTGCTCGGCGAGTTCAAGAACAAGTACCCCGATATCAACCTGCGCCTGAAGGTATCCAACTCCGAGGGTATCGTGTCGATGGTCGAGCACAACGTCATCGATCTCGGCGTGGTCGAATCGCCGGTCAGCAACAAGAACCTGATCGTCGAAGTGTGCCACGACGATCAGCTCGTCGTGATCGCCGAGCCCGATCACGAATTGTGCCGGCGCGGCGGCAAGGTCAAGGCGAGTGAAATCGTCAAGTATCCCTTCGTCAGCCGCGAGGAGGGCTCGGGGACCCGCGAGGTCATCATGCAATACCTGCTCGACCAGAAGATTAATCCCTCCGACATGACATTCTCGCTCGAGCTCGGCAGCCCGGAGGCGATCAAGGGCGCGGTCGAGGCCGGCATGGGGATTACGATCATCTCGCGCTCGATCATCGACAAGGAACTCAGGCTCGATCGCCTGTGTGAATTGCAGCTCGATCCGCCACTTTCGCGACCGTTTTCATTCGTGCGCCAGCGCCAGAAATTCCGCGTCACGGTGATGGAAGAACTACTCGAGTTTGCCCAGGCCTATTTCAGGAATCACGCCTGAGCCGGCCCGTTTCAGCGTAAGTTTGCCGATCGACCATGTTTGAAATCATCCAGG
>JBFFXR010000018.1:0-27235 GCA_041569645.1 Gammaproteobacteria bacterium | reverse complement strand
CGCCGCGCACTCGGCGGCGAGCTCGGGTCCGGCCGCGGCGTGTATCGCGCCGCACACGCCGCCGCCCGGCGCGAGCTGCTCGTTGGCCGCGTTGACGATTGCGTCGACGTCTAGCGTGGTGATGTCACACTGCCGAATATCGATCTGCGCCATCGATCTCCTCCCGTGTGTCCCAGAATACCCTGAGCGATTGTTCCAGCGAATCGACGTCGTTGCAACATCGCGTTTCCCAGTAGTCCGGCAGGCAGCGCGCGTAATCCGCGCGCGCGAAGCGCGCGTCGAGCAGCACGACGACACCGCGGTCGCGTTCGCTGCGAATCACCCGCCCGGCGCTTTGCTGCACGCGCAGCAGGCCGGGAAAGCGAAACGCGTGGTCGAATCCGTCGAGACCCATCGCGTCGAAGTCTTCGCGAATGAGGTTCTGCTCGAGGTCGGCTCGTGGCAAGCCGGTGCCGACGATGATCGCGCCGATCAGCGCTTCGCCGCGGTAGTCGATGCCCTCGGCGAAGCGTCCGCCGAGGATCGCGAAGCCGAGTTGCCCGTCGGCTTCGAAAAAGCGCGCCAGGAAGCGCGCCTGCGCGGTGTCGTCGAACTCGCGTTGTTGCAGCAGCGTGCCGACCCCGGGATGGAGTTCGGCGAAGCGTTCGTGGACTTGCTGCATGAACGCGTAGGCGGAGAAAAACACCAGGTAGTTGCCGTGCCGCGCGCGCCGGCAGGCGGCGATCGCCGCGCAGATCGCGTCGATGTGGCGCTCGCGCTGGCGATAGCGCGCATCGACGAAGCTGCCGACGAACACGCCGAGCCGTGCCGGCGGAAAGACCGGCGGCAGGCGCAGGTCGCGACAGTCGTCGCCGAGACCGAGCGCCCGGATGAAGTAATCCGCCGGCGACAGCGTGCCGGAAAACCCGCAAACCGCGGTGAACAGCGGATAGATCTCGGCCAGGTAGTCGCAGGCGTTGACGCACAGCAGGCGCTGGGATCGCTGCCGCGGCGGCTTGCGCGCGATGCTGCGATGGTGGGCGGCGTAAATCTCGCCGATGCGCAGGCAACGCACGACCTCGCGGGCGAACTCCTGGGTCGGCGCGGCGAGCGGCTGGCCGCCGAACAGCTCGGCGCCGATGCGTTCGATGAATCGCCGGCATGCCGCGAGCAGCGCCGCCGGCGGTTCGGCGCTGACCGATTCGTCTTGCGGCAGTGCGCGCAGCTCGCGGTCGAGCGAAGCCTTCAGCGTGCGCAGCGCGCGCGTCACCGGCGCGGTGTTCGGCGCCGCCAGCGCGGCATCGAGCTCGCCGCGCGCGAGTCGCGCCGAGTACATGCCGCGGGCGCGGTCGACGAGGTTGTGCAGCTCGTCGATCAGCAACAGCTTGCGCCGCGTGTCGCTGCGAAAGTATGACAATTGCACCAGCGGGTCGAAGACGTAATTGAAATCGGCGACCACGATGTCGACCCACGGCAGCATTTGCAGCGCGAGCTCGAACGGGCACAGGCGGTGCGTGTCGGCGATCTCGCGCAGCGTGTCGGGATCGAGTCGGCGGCGCGCATGCAGTGCCGCGCGCGCCACCGGCAGACGGTCGAAGAAGCCGATGCAGCGCAGGCAGCGACCGTCGGCGTCGAGCTCGAACAGTTCGCTGCGGCACGGGCAGGCGCGGGCTTTCGCCTGCAGCACGACGTAGCAGAGATCGCAGCCGAGCGCGTCGAGCGCGGTGACCGCCTGGCGCTGACCCGACACCTTGGCCGACAGGTAAACGACCTGCTCGATGAGTTCCTCGCCGATCGCCTTGGTCGCCGGGAACAGCGTGCTGATGGTTTTGCCGGAACCGGTCGGCGCCTCGATCAGCAGGCGCGCGTGATCGCGCGTTGCGCGGTAGACCTCGGCGGCGAAGCGGCGCTGTTGCGGGCGGTAATCCGGAAACGGAAACTCGAGCGCGCGCGCCTGCTCGCGCAGCGCGAGGCGGTGCGATAGCAGCTGCTTGTACCAACGCAGATAGTCGCGCAGGATCGAATCGACGAAGGCGTCGAGCTCGCTACGGTTGCGGACCCGCGACTCGCGCCGCTCGTCGCGCGCCTGCAGATCGACCCGCGTCAGGCACAGCTCGACCCGCTCGAGATCGCGCTCGGCCGCGTAGCAGGCGCCATAACACTCGAGCTGGCCCCAGTGCACGCTGTCGTCGCCGGGCGGCTCGTCGACGTGCGCGTAGACGGTCTTGATTTCCTCGAGCCGCGGCGGCTCGGCGGCGGCGAACACGAGGTCGATGCGGCCGCCGAGCTCGATCGTATAGTCGTCGATCTGGCGCAGCAGGCCGACGCGATGCTCGGCGTCGGCGTCGCGGCGATAGCGGCGCTGCACGCGCTGGTGTGCGTCGATGCCGTCGAGCGCGGTGACGCCGGGCGTCGCGTCGCTGCCGAGATCGCCGCGCCGGCAGCAGAACTCGACCAGCTCGCGGACGCCGAGCTTCAGCGATCGCGCCATGTCACGCGCGCCAGCCGGTGGGGGATGCCGTGGATGTGGAAGTAGTCGAGCCAGCCTTGCTGGTTCTTCTGCAAGGTATCGCCAGGCCCCTTGACCTCGATCAGGCAGTAGCCGCCGGCCGGCGGCAGGTGGAGGAGATCGGGGAAGCCGGCACGGTTGTGGCGCAGATCGGCGAGGATGCGGTCGAAGATCGCGCGCCAGTGCGCGTGCTCGATGCGCTCGAGCGCGCGCTCGATCAGCGCCGGTTCGAGCGCCTGCCAGTGGACCAGCGGATTCAGGATGCCGTGTTTTTGCTCGTAGCGCTCGAGCACGACGCGCCGCAGGTCGTCGTTGTCGCGCACCCCGGACCACAGGCGGCGCAGCAGCGGCGCGCGGCGGGCGCAGAAATCGGCGGCGTAGAAATCGCTCGGCCGCGACTGGAACGGGTTGAAGAAGGCGCCGGCGACCGGCGCGAACACGACGTCCCACAGCAGCAGGCCCAGCACTCCGGTGAACAGGCTGTTCTCGACGTAGTAGCAGGTCTCGGCGTCGTCGGCGGCGTTGTAGTGCGCGGCCGTAGCGAGTTCGACCGAATCGGCGTAGTCGAGCTCGAGGTTGTCGATCGCGGGTGCATGGCCGACCGCGGCGTCGGCGACCGCGGCCGGCGGTTCGATCGCGTGTTTCTTGCCGAGACGCGTGGCGAACGCGGCGGCGAACTGCAGCTCGGTCTCGTCGCGCGGCGCGGCGAGGATTTCGTCGCAGTGGGCCAGTGCCGCGTCGATTTCACCGAGCTGTGCGAGCACGCGCGCCTCGCGTTCGCGCGCCGGCGGCAGCGTGCACTGGCGGTAGCGCGCGAGCGCGGCGTCGAGCTCGCCGAGGCGCTCGAGCTGGCGCGCCAGTTCGCAGCGCAGGCGCTCGGCCTTGCGCCAGGCCGGCGCGTCGGGATCGATGTCGGGCGGGATCGCGTCGAATAGCTCGGCGACCAGCGCCGCATCGTCGAGCTCGACCTGGCCGATCAGCGCGGCGAGTTGCAGCAACAGCCAGTGGTGCTGGATTTCGAGCGCGCTGCGATACGGCCGAAACTCGCCGTCGATCCGGTAGCGCTCGTAGCGGTAGAGGCCGAGGTCGCGCAGCACGAAGTCGGTCATCGACTGGTTGCTGTTGCCGAAGAACAGCATCTGGCACTGCAGGTAGGCGTCGCGGTTGTTGACCCGCAGCAGCGGTTCGCGCGTGCGCAACGCGTCGAGGAAGCCGCTGTCGCCGTACTCGGTGAGCAGCGCCTCGAGGCTCGCGCGGTCGAGGCATGAAAGGCCCGGCTCGGCCGCCGCGGCGACCAGTTCGGGCTTGGTGTAGAGCTTGAGCAGTTCGTCGACCTCGAGCGTCGGCTCGGCGTCGAGGCAGCCCGCCGCGGCCAGTTCGTCGATCGCCGCGGCCAGCGATTCGATCTCGGGATAGTCGAGGCGGGCGACACGGTAACAATTGGCGCTGCGGTTGAGCAGGCGAATGTAGAGCTTGCGCGCGTCGTCGCCGAGTTCGCCGAACACCTGCAGGAATTCGCGCAGTTCGTCGTCGAGGATATCGGCGTAGAGCGACTCGACCTGGTCGAGCAGGGTCACGACATTGTCGAGATAATAAGTCGGGGGCAGCTCGGGCGGCATGGCTACGAGTTTACACGATAATGCAACACTGTTGCATGCAACAGTGTTATATACTATATTGCGTCCATGCACGCGCTCACCGAAATTCAGCAAGCGGTCTACGACTATACCCGAGAGTGGCTGCGACAGGGAGAGCCGTTTCCGTCGCTGCGCCAGATCGCCGCGCACTTCGGTTTCCAGCACACCACCGCGCGCTTTCATCTGAAGGCGCTCGAAAAGAAAGGTTATCTCGTCAAGCGTTCGCAGCGCATCTCGGACTACATGCTGGCCGACGAGATCGAAGCCGATCCGTATCGCTTCGACCTGGTCGCGCGGATCCCGGCCGGCGCGCCGCTGCCGGTCTACGACGAGTCGCGCGAATCGCTGACCCTCGGCCACGATTTTTTCGGTGGCGGCGAAGTCATCGCGGTGCGCGTGGTCGGCGACAGCATGGCCGGTGATGCGATCGCCGACGGCGACATCGCAATGATCCGCCGCCAGCAGGAAGCCTTTAAGGGCGACATCCTGGCGCTGCGCATCGAGGACGAAATCACGCTCAAGCGCGTGCGCCTGCGCGGCGCCGAAGCCGAGCTGCTGCCGTCCAACCCGGCGTTTCCGATCCGCACCGTCGCCGCCGACCGGCTCGAGATTCTCGGCAAGCTGGTCGGCATCGTGCGTAAGGTCTGAGCCGCCGCCCCCGGCCATGGCCTCGATCCCTCCGCAATTCGCCGACGCCAGCCTCGCGCAACAGTTGCAGACCGCGCGTAACCTGTCCGAACGACTCGCGCGCGAACCCGGCGCGCTGCATTCGGGAATCGCCGAGCTCGACGCCTGCTTCGCCCAGGTCAGGCCCGGCGAGCTGGTCGAATGGGGAATTCCGCCGGGCTTCAATGGCCGCCTGATTCCGCTGCAGTTACTCAAGCACGACATCCCGCTGTCGGTGTGGATTTACCATCATCACGGCCTCGGCGTATTCGCCAGCAGCTGGCTCGGCCACGGCGTCGATCTCGAGCGCCTGTTCTTCATCTGTTCCGAGCAACCGGTCCGCGAGCTGCGGCCGCTGTTTCTCGAGGATACCTTCCGCCGCATCATCATCGATTCGCCGCGCCGCTTCAGCGCCGGCGACCTGGCGTTCGTCAGCCAGCAGGCGCGCCGCCACGGGCAGATCGTGTTCCTGATCCGGCATTACTTTCTCAGCGAGAAGCGCGGCAATCCCTACGCCAGCCTGCGCCTCAACACCTGGCAGAGCGGCAAACGCGCGTTCGCGCTGCAAGTCATCAAGGGCGCGACCACCGGCCGGCTCGCGCTGCCTTACCGCGCCGTGGCCGAAGACCATGCAGACTACGACGCGGATCATTGATCTCGCCGAGCACGGCGCCGGCGACCGTCTGCCGGCTTACGCCGCGGTTCACGGTCTCGACGAGGACAACGCCTTCGCGCTGTCGCCGGAAGTCATGCACTGGCACGGCGATACCTGGCTGTGCCGTCTCGATCGCTGCCGCGAATTCTGGCTGGCGCAGAAAAAAAAACGCCGCCTGCGGCTCGCCGAATTGTTCGAGCCGTTGCTGCGCGAACGCTGCGGCGACGGATTCACCGCGGTATTCGGCGTGCACCCATGGCCGTGCCTGCTGCTGTTGCATCACCAGCGCGCGCACGACGCGCCCGGTTTGCACTGGCTTGCCAGCCGGCTGAGCCAGCGCATCTATCGCGCACTCGACTGGGATGCCTGGTTCGACTCGCAGGCCGACCTCGCCGCGCGGCTCGAAGCTCTCGATGCGCGCAGTTTCGACCCGCGGCGATTCGCGGCCAGACAGGCGCAGTTTCGGCGCTACATCGAGCGCGGCGCGATTGCCTCGCCGCGGGCTTTGCGCGACGCCGACGGGCATGCTATCACGCGCCGCTTCGGCCGCTGGCTCGGCCGCATCTGGCGCTGGAGCTTCGCCGCCGGTAGTGATCTCGACGACTTCCCTTGGCAAGCTTTTGCACCGGCACCGCCACCGGCGGTGCGCCGCGACCTCGACTACCCGGTCAATGACTGGGACACGACCGCAACGCTGTTGCGCGAGGATTGCGCCCGGCTGTGCGCCGGCATCGCGCGTGACGACGGTCTGCATGTCAACCGGATGCGCTGGCGAATCACGCTCTACAACCAGTCGCAGCTCGATGTCGATCTGTCGTTTCGCCACCCGTATTCGCTGCATCGCGACGCGCCCGCGTTCGCGACCGCGCTCTATCAGGCGCGCTACGTCTACGACGACGTCATGCGGCGCCTCGCCGAGCGCAACTCCGATCTGGATTTGCCCGAGCAGATACCGTTCGTCGCCTGGAAGCTCGAACTCAGCGAGCGCCTGTCGCTGACCCCACAGTGGCTCGACCTGTTCGCCGACGATGCCGGCGCGGTCGATTACGAACGGGTCCGGCACCTGCAGAACAAGCTGCCGCGCGAACTCGAGTGCTACCAGGGGCGGGCGTCGTTTCTCGCCGAGGATGCGTATTGCCGCGCGCCGCTCGGCGCGGGCCACGACGATACGCTCCCGCTCGATACGTGGACCGGCAGCGCCGCCAACAAGCCGCTGTTCCGCTATGCCGAGGCGCAGGCCATCGAGGGCGCACCGAGCGGTCGCGCGGTCTTCGTCGAGCGCGGCTCGAGCCCGTGGTGGCAGGGTGGCGATGCAGGACGCGCGCTGCGCGACTATTTCATCCTGCGCGACACGCGCGGTCGCGCGAGCTGGGTCTATCGCGATGCCGGCGGCACCTGGTATCGCGTCGGCGAGTTCTGTTGACCGTGGCGCGCGATGTACGACGGGTTCCACGAATGGTTGTGCAAGACCAACTTCAGTTTCCTCCACGGCGCTTCGCATCCGCGCGACCTGATCGAGCGCGCCAATGCGCTCGGCTACGCCTCGCTGTGTATCAACGACTTCGACGGCGGTTACGGACTCGCGCGCTGCTATCGCGAGCTCGACTACCTGAAGAAAAACGGCGAGCATCGCGGGCTCAAGCTCAACTATGGCGCCGAGATTCACCTGACGCGCGACCACGATCTGCCGGTGATCCTGCAGGATACCCTGGTGCTGATCGCGCGCGATGCACAGGGCTACGCCAATCTCAACCGGCTGTTGAGTCGCGCGCATCGCGACGGTAAGGACTACGCCAACCTGCCGATCGACGAGCTGGCAGCGGCGCCGCGCGACGGGCTGATCGCGATCCGGCCGATGCGTGGCGCGATTCGCGGTGGCGGCGCGGCCGCGCCGGTCGGCGAGTTGCGCGAGTTGCGCGAGTTGTTCGACGGCGAAATCTATCTCGCGGTAAGCCGTCATCTGCATCCCGCCGAGGATCGCTGGATCGCCCCGACACTCGCGCTCGCGCGCCGCGAGTGCATCGAGATTCTGCCGTGCCAGGACGTCTTCTTTCACGCCCGCCGGCAAAAGTGCGTCAGCGACCTGCTACAGGCGGTGCGCAGCAACCGCGTGCTCGACGAATGCCGCGAACACCTGTTCGTCAATGCCGAACGCTGCCTCCATTCCGCCAGCGAATTGCGCCGCCTGTTCGCGCCGATCCCGGGAATCGAGCGCGCACTCGGACTCTCGCGCGAGCTCGATCTTGATTGCCGTTTCGACCTCGATCAGCTCGGCTATCACTACCCGCGCGAAATGATCCCCGCCGGCCACGACGCTCAATCCTACCTTCGCGAGCTGGTCGCCGCCGGCACCGAAGCCCGCTTCGGTGTCGATCCGCCGAAGAAGATTACTCGCCAACTCGAACACGAACTCGAATTGATCGACCAACTCGGCTTCGCCGACTATTTCCTGACCGTCTGGGATATCGTCAGCTGGGCGCGCCAGCAGCGCATCTTGTGCCAGGGCCGGGGCTCGGCGGCCAACTCGAGCGTCTGCTTCGTGCTCGGCATTACCTCGGTCAACCCCGACCAGTTCGACCTGTTGTTCGAACGCTTCGTCAGCATGGAGCGCGGCGACCCGCCCGATATCGACGTCGATTTCGAGCACGAGCGCCGCGAGGACGTGATCCAATACGTCTACCGCCGTTACGGCCGCGAACGCGCGGCGATGGTCGCCAACGTGATTACCTTTCGCGGCAAGGGCGCGCTGCGCGCGGTCGGCAAGGCGCTGGGCGCCGACGATGCGTTGCTCGCGCAAATGTCGAAGATCGCATCGAGCCGCTACTACCGCGGCGCCGGTACCGAGAACATCGTCCGCGCCGTAGCCCAGGATTACGCGCGCGACAATCCCGCCGCCCCGCGCGTCAGCTGGGAGCTGTGGATGCAGCTGGCCGAGCGGCTGCACGGCTTCCCGCGCCATCTCGGCATCCACTCAGGCGGCTTCATGCTCAGCGATCAGCCACTCGACCGGCTGCTCGCGCAGGAACCGGCGACGATGCCGGGGCGCAGCGTGATCCAGTGGAGCAAGGAAGACATCGAAGCGCTCGGTTTCTTCAAGATCGACCTGCTATGTCTCGGCATGCTGTCGGCGCTGCGTAAGTGCTTCGACTACTTACACTACTATCACGGCGTCTCGCTGCGGCTCGACTCGATTCCCGACGACGATGCGCCGACCTACGCGATGATGCAGCGCGCCGATACCGTCGGCACCTTCCAGATCGAGTCGCGCGCGCAGATGTCGATGCTCCCAAGGCTCAAGCCGAAGTGCTTTTACGACGTCGTCATCGAGGTCGCGATCATTCGCCCCGGGCCGATCCAGGGCAATGTCATCCATCCTTACCTGGCGCGCCGCGACGGGCTCGAGCCGGTGACCTATCCCGACGAACGCCTGCGGCCGATCCTCAGACGCACGCTCGGCATCCCGATCTTCCAGGAGCAGGCGATGCGCATCGCGATCACGCTCGGCAACTTCACGCCGGGCGAGGCCGACGAGCTGCGCAAGAAGATCGGCGCCTGGGGCATCAAGGATTTCGACCGCGACCTGAACCCGCTGCTCGTCAAGCTCGAGCAGGGCTTGCGCGAGAACCACGTCAAGCCCGAGTTCGCCGAGCAGATCGTCGGCCAGATGAAGGGTTTCGCCGAGTACGGTTTTCCCGAGTCGCACGCGGTGTCGTTTTCGCTGCTGGCCTACGCGTCGAGCTATCTCAAGTGCCACTTTCCGGCGGCGTTCTACATCTCGGTACTGAACTCCCAGCCGATGGGTTTTTACTCGCCGCACGCGCTGCTGCAGTCGGCGCGCCGCGAAGGCATCGAGCTGCTACCGATTTCGCTCGAGCGCTCGACCTGGGACCACCGGCTCGAGCGCGCCGAGCGCGCCGACGGCTACGCGATTCGCCTCGGCTTTCGTCTCGTCAAGGGCCTGAGTCAGCGAAGCGCCAACCGGATCGTCATCGCGCGGGCGTCGGGCCTGCGCTGGACCAGTTTCGCCGAGTTCGCCGTGACCACCGACCTCGATCGCAAGGAAATCACCGCGCTGGCGGCCTGTAACCTGTTCGAGGTCTACGGCAATTCGCGCAGCTCGACGCTGTGGCAGGCCGAGGCGGTGCCGTTGAAGCCGCTGCTCGACGCCATCGACGACGACCTCGACTGGCCGGCCGAGGAACGCTTCGAGTCGATCCGCAAGGATTTCCACGCCTTCGCCACCAGCCTCGGTCCGCACCCGGCCGAGGTCATCCGCCGCGAGCAGTGGCCGTATCCGGTCGCGGTCAAACGCTTCGCGCTGGCGCGCGACCTCTACGAGCTCGCCGCCGACAGTGACGCCTTCGTGTTCGGCATGGTGCTGATCAAACAGTCGCCGGGCTCGGCCAAGGGCATGGTATTCGTGACGCTCGAAGACGAGACCGGTTTCGTCAACCTGGCGCTGACGCCTCAGGTCTACGCCCGCTATTACCGGCTCGTTGACCGGCAGGCCTTCCTGTGTGTCGTCGGCCAGCTGCAGCGAGTCAACGAATCGCACTCGGTGCTGGTCAAGCGGGTATTCGACATCGATTCCGCCCGCGGCCTCGTCGCTTTACCGAAACCGGACGAGCAAGCGCCGGAGCCGACCGACCAGGTACTCGTCAAGCCGCGGGCATTTCATTGAACGAATGCGAGGCCAGATAACGGACTCTCAAGGGAGCCAGGCCAGCGGCGATCTTCGGCCAGAAACCGTCATTGCGAGTAGCGAATGACGACGCAATATTCACTTGTGGCGCGATATTACGGACTTACTTCACTGCGCTTTGGATTACCTGAACAGCTTGTTGGCATCCGATCGACAATAAAAGGAACAACGACCTACTATATTCTTGAAACGTGCCTTGGATCAGGATTTCTATTTCCTCTGTGGAACGTTTCCGCATATAAGGAAGCCGGCCTCGCGGAATTCAACCGAGTTCTATCGCGAGAGCTCGGAGTACCCGGAAGCGGGAAGCTCAATCGGTACTATCATTGAGAATCGCCTACCAAATTCGCGATTCTAGAGTAAGGAAAAACTGCTGTTATTTGGTCAACGCGTCAACTACAGCCTTACCAATGAATTCGTGAACCTTCGCTGTGGGATGAATGTTATCCCAGTACAAATATTCATCCGGATTTTCGCAGCGGAAGGGTGGCACAAACGGCATGATGCAAGGATCGCTCGTGTTGCTTAAGCCGTAATTTTCCGGATTTGCAATCATATCGTCCAAAAGCTTCTTCGAGTCAAAAACCGTGATCTCTGCACCGTATATAGCGGTCAGTGCGCCTGCAACGGTGGCTGGGACCCCGGGGGGTAAAAACGGACAATCAAACGTCGGAGTTATTCCAACAATCGCACAATTGAAACCGTTTGCCAGCTGATCGCCAAGGAATATCGCTCCCAGGTCGCCGCCAAAGGCTGGAATGTAGCCCACGTTCGGCGTGGTAAGGAAAACAAATCGTCGAGCGCCTGCCTGTGCCAAGGCGAGGGCATTGTTGAATACTGATCCGATCGCATTCTGCAGTACCGGTAACGGATCGGCTCCGGCGGATGCGAGAAAGATCGCGCCGCCGAAGTCGTTGCCACCAATTAAAATAATGTGCAATGTGTCAGCTGAAATGCCCCCAGGCCCCGCATCGGCAATGTACTGGTTAACCTGATCGCCCAGGTTGCGGTTGGTGTTGGGCGGTAGAGGAGGGGCATTCGATGCCTGCGCCCCGGCATAAGCGTAATTAGCCGCGATTCCTTTGCTTCTGAGCGCCGCCTGCGCGGCACCACCGCGCCCGATCGCTCTTGCAACGTATTTGACCCAGGGCTGACCATTCGTATAGGTCGGCCCACCGATAGCATACGGCAGGCTCGGTATCAGGTTTTCTGCAGCCGCAAGCGCGTACGGTGGCGTGTTCATGGATCCCTCGTCGAAATACCGGTTACCGGTGTCAGAAAGACTATCGCCGATGAACACGAGGTCTTGTTTTTTACCTGGGCGATCCGCGTAGGCCGGTTCCGCGAATGCAATTCCCAACGCGATCATGAGTGCGAGAGCGTGCAATGCCGCCGAAGATCTTGAAATATTCATAGCTGCTTTCGTTTATTTCACTATTTACCCACGCTGAAGAATATTCTTCTTTTCGGGTCAGCAATATCACCCATTTGGGTTAACTTGAGTATTTCAGAGATCGGCTTGGGTCGATCCCTGCCGCTGATATGTTGGCTCCGGGCGTCTTCTTTTCAGGCACGAAGATCTAAATTCAGTATCACTATATGGCAAGGCTAGAAGAAACTGACCAGCCGCACCAGGGTTTCGGCGAAATCCCACAGCGCGGCGAATACCGGCACCCCGGCGAAGTGCAACAGGATCAACCCGAGCAGCGCATAGACGCCGTACTGCTGGTTCAATTGCACGTAACGGATTGCCAGGTTGCGCGGCAGCGCGTAGGGCAGGATGTAGTGACCGTCGAGCGGCCCGATCGGGATCAGGTTAAAGATGCACAACAACATGTTGATCAGCGGCAGAAAGTAAAAGAATACCTGCGCGACGTCGGTCTGGAATGGCGCCCAGCCGGCGCGCAGCCCGATCATGTAGATGTTGATCGTTATCACCGCGAGCAGGAAGTTCATGCCGGGGCCTGCGGCGGCGACCAGCAGGGTGCCCCAGCGGGTATTAAACTTCCGTGGATCGGTCGGCACCGGCCGCGCGTAGCCGATGCCGATCAGCAATACCATCAGCAGGCCGAGCGGGTCGATGTGCGGAATCGGGTTGAGCGTCAGCCGGCCGGCGCGGTCGGCGGTGTCGTCACCGATCAGCGACGCGACCTTGGCATGCCCGAACTCGTGAAAGGTCAGCGAGAAAATCAGCGCGAACGCGATCAGCGCGAACAGCACGTATTGTTGCTGGATCAGCAGTGGCAACATGGCTCGAATCTTACCGTTTCAGGCAGCGCGCGGTGACAATCGTTCCATCCCGCGACGCGGAGAATGCGTCAATATGGACCAGCGCGAGCCGACCTGCAAGCAATACTGCCCGGCACCCGGGCGAGATTGAAGACTCGCCGGCGAGAGACTTAACAACTCCATGAACAAAATCACATAAGCGTTTGAAAATCATGTGAGTCCGTTATACTCCTTTGAGGCTCGAACGATTCCGGGACAAGGTTTTCCGCGGATGACGCCCGGCCTCCGCCAGTGCGCGGCGGGCGCGTCGACGGGCGAAGCGTCCCGGGTCGTGGACAGTTCGACATAGCCGCGGTGGAAATCGCCGCCGCGGCCCAGCGAACCAGGGCCTGGACGCGCTCTACACGACGAATATTAAAGGGTAGCAAGTGTCGCAAGACGCCATCAGCAGATACAAGCGATCGTTCCGCCTCGGGTTTCAGAACCCCGAAACCGAGGCCCGTTACCGCGAATTTCAGCGCAATCGCGGCCGCAGCTCGAGTTCGTTCGCCTTCGCGATGCTGTTCGTGCTGTGCGCGGTGTTCGCTTACCTCGAATTCCGCGCCTTCGGCCACGACGTCGCGGTGCCGATGTACGGCTACCTGTTCGCCGCGTTGCTCGCGCTGGTCAACCTGCTGCTGTGCCGCGTCGCCGACGGACTCCACCATTACGACCTGCGCCTGCTCGGCAACGGCGTCATCGCGATGGCGACGGTCGTCGTCGCGGCTTACCTGCAAAAGTACGGCGCCTACCACGCGCTCGAGTTCGTCCTGCTCGCGGTCTGGCTCGGCAGCCTGAAATCGGTACGCATGCTGTACACGCTCGCGATCAACGTCCTGCTCGCGATTGCCTTCATTGCGGTGCTTTACCTGAGCGAGATCTCGGCTTTTCGGATCATGCTGGCCGCGCTGTTGATTGCGACCGCGGTATTGCTCGCCGCCTACATCGGCTACTTGACCGAGCGCGGCCGCCGCATGCTGTTTCTCGAAACCGAGATCAACAAGAGCATGACCCATCGCCAGGAACTCTGGGCATTCACGCTGATCGACCTCGACATGGCGCTGTCGGGGATTCTCGATTTCAAGGAAATGATCGGTCTGCTGAAAAAACACCTCGAACCGGTCATTGAGTTCGAATCCTATATCCTGACGTCGCTCGAGGGCCAGGGGCCCAAGCCGACGGCCGACAAGATCGAGGGCGCGCTGTTCGAGGATGACGACAACACCCTGTGGTCGGAGGAATTGCTCGGCAAACTGACGCAGACCCGCCAGGCGACGGTCAGCGCCGAGCACGAGACGGTCAAGGGTTTCCTCGGCATCAAGAAAAAACGCTTCATTTCCTACCGGCTCGATATTCCGGTCTTCAGTGATTCCAGGCTGATGGGAGTCATCAGCCTGCGTCGCGCGGACGAGCCCTTCGACGACCTCGACATGATCGCCGGCGTCAGCATCGCGTCGCAGGCGATGCTGATATACCGGCGCAGCGCGCGCGGCTCGGCGGTCGCCGCCGACCGTTCGGCGCCGGATCCGGTCATCCGGCCCAAGCTGAGCTCGGACACGACGACGACGATTTCGTCGTCCGAGAACCGCGACCTGGAAGTGACCGACCACAGCTTTACCGAATCCGACCAGACGCTGGTGCCGAAAGCGGTGATGCAAAAGCTCAGGCAGGACGAGGCGACCGCCAAGCGCACCATCACGCTGATGAGCCGCGAAAACGCCGACAAGATCGCCATCGACCGCTATCGCACCGCCGCGGTCGAGGGTGATCCGCTGTCGATGCTGATCGTCGAGGTCGACGGCCTGTCGAAGCTGCGCGAACAGGATGGTGACCAGGTTGCCTACAAGGTGTTCGCCGCGATCGTCAAGTTCATCTTTTCGAAAGTCGACAAGGAAAGGGATATTCTCGGGCGCTACGGGCAAAACGGGCTCAGCGTGCTGATGCCGGGCGTCGACATGAACGCCGCGGAAAAATTCGCCGAGGCGATTCGCCAGTTCGTCGAAGGCGCGCGCTACAAGACGCCATCCGGGGAAAAGTCCGCGACCCTGTCGATCGGCGTAGCCGCGATCACCGACGACACCGGCGACTACGCGTCGATGGTCAAGCGTGCCGACATGGCGCTGTTCGTGGCCAAGAAAAACGGCCGCAACTGCGTCAAGGTCCGATTGTAGGCGAGCGTAAATCCGATGGCCGACAAGCAACACTGGCTCGATCGTTGGCGCGATAACCGCATCGCCTTCCACGAATCGACCGTCAACCGGTATCTCGAAACCTATTTACCCGCTTTCGATCTGCCGCTCGGCGCGGTCGTGTTCGTGCCGCTGTGCGGCAAGGCCCACGATTTGCGCTTCATTGCGGAGCGGGGCTTCGAAGTCATCGGTATCGAACTGTCGCGCCTCGCCATCGAAGCCTTCTTCGCCGAGAACGAACTCGATTACGAGCGCATCGATACCGATCGCTTCGCGATTTACCGCGCGCCGGGCATTACCCTGCTGGAGGGCGATTTCTTCGACCTGCGCAACGACGATCTCGGCGCCTGCGCGCTGGTCTATGACCGCGCCTCGCTGATCGCGCTCGACGTCGAGCAGCGCGCCGCCTACTGCGAGCACATGCTGTCGATCATCCCGGCGGTCAGCAATATACTGCTGATCACCTTCGAGTACGATACCGCCGAAATGCAGGGTCCGCCGTACGGCGTCCCCGAGGAAGAAATGCGCCGCCACTACGGCGACGCTTTCGAGATCACGCTGCTCGAGCGCAATGACATTCTCGACGAGCGCCCGCGCTGGCGCGAGGCCGGCCTGACGGCGCTCGACGAGGCGGTCTTCCGGCTCGACCGGCGCGCGGGCGCATGAAGATCGAGGGCAACCTGCGCAAGATGGACGTCGAAGCGACGCACCCGGTGACCTATCGTCTCGAACTCGGCGGGCGCGCGGTGACGCTGAACGACTGGCTGGGGCAGGATATTCGTCTCGAGTACCTGCAACAGATCGAGTGCATCCACTGCGGTCGGCAAACCAACAAGAGCTTCAACCAGGGTTTTTGCTACCCCTGTTTCCGCAGCCTCGCGCAGTGCGACATGTGCATCATGTCGCCGGAGAAATGCCATTTTCATCTCGGCACCTGCCGCGAGCCGGAATGGGCGATGAATCACTGCATGCGCCCGCACGTCGTCTACCTCGCCAACACCTCGGCGATCAAGGTCGGCATCACGCGCGAAAACCAGGTGCCGACCCGCTGGATCGACCAGGGCGCGACCCAGGCGTTGCCGGCGCTGCGGGTATCGCAACGCTTTCACGCGGGGCTGATCGAAGATGCTTTCCGCGCTCACCTGAGCGATCGCACGAACTGGCGCAACATGCTCAAGAACGAAGCCTGCGAGGCGGATCTGCTCGAGATTTTCGAGCGCCACTGGCCCGAGGTCGAAAGCCGCCTCGACGACGAATTGCGCGCCGATGTCGAGGTGATCGCCGCGACCGACGCGCTCGTCGATCTCGATTACCCGGCGCTGGCCTACCCGCAAAAGGTTACCAGCTTCAATCTCGACAAGAACCCGATAGCCGCCGGCCGGCTCGATGCGATCAAGGGGCAGTACCTGATCCTTGACGGCGGCGTGATCAACCTGCGCAAATACGGCGGCTACCTCGTCAGCCTCGAGTGCGGCTAGTTTTCAAAGGGGTCAGTGTCGATTGAAATCTTCGTGCACGCCGGCCTGGTTGGATCGGGCCGCGGTTTCAATCGATACTGACCCCAACGAAACTAGTGCAGCCGGACCGACGAATCGCGCTGGCAGTAGGATTCCATGACTTCGCGCACGTGCGGCGGATAGTCGAGCGCGTCCATCTCGCGCATGCCCTCGGCGAAAAAACCGAAGGCATCCTGCGGCAAATAGATCAGGAACTCGTCGAAGGCGCGGCGCATGACCTCGAGGTCGTGCGTGCGGGTCGCGACGATGCCGCGATTGATGTGCAGCAACCGCCACGGGCGCATCTCCTCGCTGTCGTCGGTATCCTGCTTCAATTCGATCGAGCAGTGCTCGACGATGTCGGCGATCAGGTCGGAAAGTGCCAGCAGGGCCGTTTTCTCCTGCATCAGGTTGGCGAGCTGGGCAATCGCGTTGACTACCGGTTCGAGGTAGTTGATCGTGCCGCCGTAGCTAATGGTCCAGCGCGCGAACACCAGCGAGATCTGCTCGATCTCCTTGCGCCGGTGCGGCAGATCGAGGCGCTCCATCAAGTCGATCAGTTTGAGCAGCAGGATGAAACCGTAGTCGCTGATCTCGGTCGCCTCGCCGGCGTCGATGATCCGATCCTCGCTGGCTCGCAGGTTGACGCTAGCGACGACGTTGAAGAACTCGTCGAATCGATCGATCAGGCTCGCAAGACCGCGGCGATAATCGTCGTCGAGGTAATCGTCCAGCCCATCCGGCAGCGCTAGTAAATAGTCGCGTGCGTCTTTGAGCGACACCATCGCATCCATCGTCGGTTCCTCCACCGCGGCGGTATTGTGGCTTATATCGACCGAAGAATGGATTTCACGAGTCCGGGGCCCCGATAGATGAGCCCGGTATAGATCTGGATCAGGCTCGCGCCGAGCTCGAAGCGCCGGCGGGCCTCGTCGGCCGAGTCGATGCCGCCGACCGAGACGATCGGAATTTCGTCGCCGAGTTCGCGCCGGAACGCGACGAGCATCGCGCGCGACGCCTCGCGCAAACCGCGACCGCTGAGCCCGCCGGCTTCGCCGGCATGGCGATGTCCCTGCACGGCGTCGCGCGCGAGCGTCGTGTTGGTCGCGATCAGCCCGTCGACTCGGTAACGTATTAGCAGTTCGGCGATTCCCGGCACCGCGCGTTCGTCGAGGTCGGGCGACAGCTTCAGCGCCAGCGGGCGCCGCGCCTGGTGCTGGTCCTCGAGCCGGCGGCGGTCGTCGGCGAGGCCGGTGAGCAGCGCCTCGAGTGCCGCCTCGTTCTGCAGATCGCGCAACCCCGGAGTGTTCGGTGACGAGATGTTGATCGTGACGTAATCGGCGTGCGGGTAGACCGCCTCCAGGCCGCGGCGGTAATCATCGAGCGCGTCGGTGACCGGGGTCGCGAGATTCTTGCCGATGTTGACGCCGAGCACGTAGTCGCGCGGCTTGCCGGCAATACGCGCGACGACGTACTCGAGACCGCGGTTGTTGAAGCCCATGCGGTTGATCAGGCTCTGCTGGCGGTTCAGGCGGAAGATGCGCGGCTGCGGATTGCCCGGCTGCGGCAGCGGCGTGACGCTGCCGACCTCGATATGACCGAAGCCGAGCCGCGCGAGGCCATCGAGATAATCGGCGTTCTTGTCGAGGCCCGCGGCGAGTCCGACCGGGTTCGGGAAATCGAGGCCCATGACCCGCGTCGGCCTGGCGATGCGAACCGGCGGCAGCAGGCGATGGAATTGCTGCAGCATTTCGAGGCTGACGTCGTGCGCGAGTTCGGGCTCGACCGCGAACAGCAGCGGCTTGAGCAGGCGATACAGCATCAGCTCGATGCCACCAGCCGCAGCAGTTGCGGGTAGTGTTCGAGATCGCTGAGCGTGTCGATGTCGCGTACCGTGTCGAGCCGCGCGAGTCGCAGGCCGAGTCGTTCGGCGTTCGCCGCGGTCTGGCGCAGCACCCGATCGGTGCTCCAGTCGATGTTCAAGAACAGCGCCGGGTTGGCCTCGCGGCAGCCGATCAGCGCGTAGCCGCCGTCGAGCGCCGGAATGACGACGACGTCGCTGGTCGCCAGCGCCTGCGCCGCGCGGCGCAGATGCGCCGGCCGCAGGTCGAGACAATCGGAGCCGACGATCAGCGCGCCGCCGACCTCGTCGTCAAGCAGCGCGCACAGCGCGTGGTGCATACGGGCGCCGAGATCGGCGCCGCGCTGGCGCGCAACCGGTTCGTCGCCGAACAGGTCGTCGTCGCTGTCCTCGGAGAGAAACAGCCGGTAGTCGAGCCCCGCGCGATGCGCGACCTCGAGGGTATGCTCGAGACAGTGGCGATAGACGCGCGCCGCCTTGTCGGCGCCGAGGTCCGGTATCAGTCGCGTCTTGACCCGGCCGGGCCGCGGCGGGCGGGCGAAGATACCGAGCCTAATCATTGAGCGGTGGGTAATAGATACGCTGCAGCCGGCGCGGATCGACGCCCAGCCAGTAAGCCAGGCGCAAGCCCCACATCAGCAACACCGTGCGAACGACGCCGTCGCGCCGCCAGCGACGGCTCGAGCTCGAAATCGGCGCCGCGACGATGCGCGGCGCGGCGCGCCGGCGGGCGAGCTTGGTGAGCGCGATGTCTTCCATCAGCGGCAGCGGCGGAAAGCCGCCGAGCGCGTCGAAGAAGCCGGCCTCGAAGTAGAGCCCCTGGTCGCCGCCGGCGACCCGGGTCAACCGCGTCCGCCAATTGATCACGCGCTCGATGACGCGGAAAGCCGGCGCCTCATCGGCGAGCGCCAGGCGAAAGAAACCCCAGGTCGCACCGGCCGGGAATTCGCCGGCGAATTCGTCCGGCAGGCGGCTGTCGGCGTGCAGGAAAAGCAGGTAGCGGCCGCGGGCTTGCGAGCGCGCGGCGTTCATCTGCCGCGCGCGGCCGGCATCACTGCGCAGGACCCGGCAAGGGAAATCGGCCGCGATCGCGGGCGTCGCGTCGCCGCTGCCGCCGTCGGCGACGATGACCTCGGCACGCTCGCGTACCCACGGGTGGTCGAAAAGGTCGGTGAGAAAGGCTTCGAGCGTTTGCGCCTCGTCGAGCACCGGCACGACGATGCTCAGTTCGACCGGTTCAGGCAAGGGCTCCGCCACAACTGCTGCCCTGGCCGGCGGTGCACCCGTAGCAGTGGTCGGCGATGCGCACGGGGATTCGGTCGAGGCCGAATTCGAGCACTTCGCTGATGTGCAGCTTTTGCCGGGTGCGCGGATCGCGGATGTTCATGTTCAGCATCTGGTTGAAGTCGCAATCGTAGACGTAGCCCTGCCAGTCGACGCTGAGCTGGTTGAGGCACATCAGGCCGTCGAGGTTGGCCGCGCTGAACGAACTCTTGAGCAGGTTCATGTAATTCTCGAATTCGCCCTTCGAGATCAACGTGCTGCCGAAGCGCGCGATCGGCATGTTGGTGATCGTGAACAACTGGTTGAAGCGGATGCCGAAGTGCTCGGCGAGAAATCCCTTGTAGTCTCTTTCCAGATCCTGCTGCGGCGGCGGCAGGTACGGACCGACCGGGTTGTAGACTAGCGTCAGGTTGAGATCGCCGTCCGCATCGCCGTAGCCGAGCGCGTTGAGCTTCTTCAACGCCTCGATGCTCTTGCGGTAAACGCCCTTGCCGCGCTGGCCGTCGACGTTGTCCTCGAGATAGCAGGGCAGCGACGCGACGACCTGTACGCGCTGGTCGGCGAGAAACCCGGCGAGATCTTCGAAGCCCGGCTCGAGCAGAATCGTCAGGTTGCAGCGGTCGATGATGCGCACGTCGAGGGCGCGCGCGGCGACGACCAGTTCGCGAAACAGCGGGTTCATTTCGGGCGCGCCGCCGGTCAGGTCGAGCGTATGCACCATGCTGAGCTTGAGTACTTCGAGCAGATAATCAATGTTGTTCCGGTCCATCAGCTCCTTGCGTTTCGGCCCGGCGTTGACGTGGCAGTGCAAACACGACTGGTTGCACAGGTAGCCGAGGTTGACCTGCAGGATTTCGAGCGTGTTGCGGCGAACGGGCGGAAAATCAGTGGTCTTCAGCAGCGGCCAGGTGTCACGCATTCGGGGGGAGTCCGGAAGATTGATCGTCGGTAGACCGGCAATATAACATAGAGTTCAAAATACTGGCGATAGCGGGGAGGCAGCATCGACGAGTATCGGGCAACGGTTGGTTGCGGCGTCGCGGTAGTCGTTACGCACGCGGAGCGGGTGCTGTTCGGGCGCCGCGGCAGTGGCCGCCGCGACGACGGCGGATCGGCCACTTGCTGGCAGCTGCCCGGCGGCTGGATCGAGGTCGGTGAATCGCCACCCGAGGCGGCGCGTCGCGAGGTTCGCGAGGAAACCGGACTGGACCTCGGCGAATTGCGTTTCGTCGCCGTCACCAGCAATGTCTTGGCGCCGGATTCGCACTCGCTGACGCTCTATTTCGAGGCCGAATGCGTCGCTGCCACGGCGCTCGTCGACGGTGGCGGCTGGACCTGGCGCGACTGGGACGCGCTCGACGGCGAGCTGTTCCTGCCGCTTCAATTATTGCGTAAAAGCCGATACCGACCCTTTTTAAGAAAGCGTCATCGAACGTTTGTAACTTTTTGAGTTTATTGAGTGTTTTTATGGGCTTATGGGCGATTAACTAGAATTAAATTTAACTATGCTGCTATAGTCCACTGTCAGGGGATACTCGAGTAGCCAGCCCGATAATGAAAGTCGAATTCGATATCGCCAGCGACCAGATCGACGGCGCTCGCGATTATCAGGAAGATGCGTTCATGGTCAACCAACTCGGCGAGTCCGAGAACGGTGACCTATGTGCGCTGATCATCATGGCCGACGGCATGGGCGGCCACGCGGCGGGTAACGTCGCCAGCAACATGGTGGTCGCGACTTTCAACAAGACTTTCCAGGCCAAATTTCCGACCAAGCAGATCGCCGAGGTGCTGACCGAGGCGCTCAACCGCTCCAACGACCAGATACGCGCGTCGATCAAGGAAACGCCGGCGCTGCGCGGCATGGGCTGCACGATGGTGACGGCCTACGTCGAGAACAACAAGCTCTACTGGGTCAGCGTCGGCGACAGCCACCTCTACCTGATCCGCGATCGCGAACTGATCAAGCAAAACGCCGATCACAGCTACGGTGCCTACCTCGACATGATGAAAGAGCAGGGCATGGAGATCGACGAGCAGGCCGGCATGTCGCGCAACATGTTGATGAGCGCGATGACCGGCGAGGAGATCTCGAGCATCGACGTCGCCGAGACCGCGGTCAACATTCGTCCGGGCGATCGCATCATCGTCGCCAGCGACGGCCTCGATACGCTCGGCGCGGGCGCGATCATCCAGTACTCGTCATGGTCGGCGACCGCCAAGGAATGCGTCTATGCGCTGCTCAAAGCGGTCGAGGACGCCAACAAGATCAACCAGGACAACACGACGATTATCGTCATCGATGTCAAGGAGCGCGAGACCGCGTCGGCCAGTGCCGGTGCGGCGGCGCCGGCACCCGAGCAAACGGTTTCGCGGGTCGCCGAAATCCAGATTCCGGACGAGCCGAAGGAACCGCGCTCCTACAAATGGCTGGTCTGGGTCATCGTGCTCGGCCTGCTCGGCGGCGGTGGTTTCTACGCCTGGCAACAGGGGCTGGTCGACCAGGCGATTGACAAGGGCACCGAGCTCGCCGAGAGCGCGCAGCAGACGATCGAAGCCGAGCTCGAGGCCGAACCGGAACCCGTGCCCGAACCCGAGCCGGTCGCGCAACCCGAGCCGGAACCCGAACCCGAACCCGCGCCCGAACCGCAGTACGTCGACAAGGCCGATCCGTTCCGCGACCGCTTGAAGTCGGGCGGCCGCGGTCCGCTGATGATCGCGCTGCGGGGCGGCAGCTTCCGCATGGGCGGGCCGTCGGCACTGATCTCGACCGACGAAGTGCCGCGCCATCAGGTCACCGTCAAGCCGTTCATGATGTCGGTCTACGAGGTTACCTTCGAGGAGTATTACCGCTTCGCCGGGGCGACCGGCCGCCGCCGACCCAAGAACAATGGCTGGGACATCAAGACCCACCCGGTGGTCGACGTATCCTGGGACGACGCGGTCGCCTATACCCGCTGGCTCTCCAAGGAAACCGGCAAGCGCTATCGCCTGCCGTCGGAGGCCGAATGGGAGTACGCCGCGCGCGGCGGCAAGACGACGTCTTACTGGTGGGGCACCAAGCCCGGCACCAACAACGCCCATTGCTTCGACTGCAAGAGCGACTTAAGTACCGCCAAGCCGGCCAAGGTCGGCACCTACAAGCCCAATCCCTTCGGTCTCCACGACACCGCCGGCAACGTCTGGGAATGGGTGCACGACTGCTACCACCCCAATTACACCGACGCACCGGACGACGGCTCGGTCTGGGAAGGTGGGAATTGCGAAGTGCGGGTCGTGCGCGGCGGCGCTTTCCGCAGCCCGGCGAACTCGATGCGCGTCGAGAACCGCGAGAAGTTCCCGAGCGGCAAGGGACAATACAACGTCGGAATCCGGGTCGTTCGCGAACCGTGATCGACTGGGCGCAGATCGAGACGGTGCTGCTGGACATGGACGGCACGCTGCTCGACCTGCACTTCGACAACTTCTTCTGGCAGGAATACCTGCCGCAACGCTACGCCGAGATCAAGGGCATCGAGGCCGAGGCCGCGCGCGAGATGATCGTCGCGCGCACGCGTGCGATCGAGGGCAGCCTGAACTGGTATTCGACCGACTACTGGAGCAGCGAGCTCGAGCTCGACGTCGTCGAACTCAAGCACGAAGTCAGCCACAAGGTTGCGATCCGGCCTTACTGCATCGATTTCCTCGACTCGCTGCGCGCCGCGCGCAAGGCCGTCGTGCTCGTGACCAACGCGCATCACGACGCGCTGTTGTTGAAGATGGAGCGAACCCGGCTGGCAGACAAGTTCGACCGCCTGATCACGGTGCACGAGTTCGCGCTGCCGAAGGAAGATCCCGCCTGCTGGCACGAGGTCCACCGCCGCCATCCGTTCGACGCTGGCCGTACCCTGTTGATCGACGATAACCTGCGCGCGCTCGAATCGGCGCGCGAGTACGGCATCCGCCACCTGCTCGCGGTCTGGCAACCCGACTCGCGCCAGCCGCGGCGCGAAATCAGCGGTTACGATGCTATTCACAGCTTTGCCGACATCATGCCGGTTCGGGATTTGGCCGATGAATCCGAGGCCTGACGACATCTACACCGGCGGCTGCCTGTGCGGCGGCGTGCGCTACCGGATTGCCGGGCCCTGCCGCGACATCATCGTCTGCCACTGCGAGAATTGCCGCCGCGCGCACGGTCACGTGGCGGCCTATACCGCGGTTGCACGGGACCGGCTCGAATTGCTCGCCGACGCGACCCTCGAGTGGTACCACGACGCATCGCCGGATACCTGGCGCGGCTTTTGCCGCCGCTGCGGCTCGAGTCTGTTTTGGGATGCGCGCGACGGCGCCGGGCGGATATCGATTGCCGCCGGCAGTCTCGACGATAGCCGCGCGCTGAAAACCATCGGCCACATTTTTCTCGACGAAGCGGGCAAATATTACGACGTCGAAGACGGTCTGCCGCGATTTCCGCGCGGCAGCGGTGGCGCGCTCGAAGGCGACGGCGGCGGTTGACCTCGATCGTCGAATGGGTTAAAAGTTTTGAAGCACAACTATCATTCCTTCTATCGGGGACTCGTCCCGCTCGTCCACGCCACCCTTTGACGACTCACACGCTGCCGACATTACGGACCCGAACATGCTCAAATCGGAAAAATTCGATCCCCATCGGCGTTCGGTCGGTCATATCCTCGACATCATCGGCGAAGGCTGGTCGATCCTGATTATCCGCGAGGCCTTTTTCGGCACCCGGCGTTTCGAGGAATTCCAGGGCCGACTCGGCATCGCGCGCAACATCCTGACCGCGCGCCTGAAAAAGCTTTGCGCCAACGAGATTCTCGATCGCGTACCGGTCAAGGAGGGCGCCAAGCGGCACGAGTACCGGCTGACCAACAAGGGCCGCGACATGATGCCGCTGTTGATCGCGCTGACGCAGTGGGGCGACAAGTGGGTATTCGGCAAGGGCAAGGAGCCGCTGGTTTATCTCGACCGCGAGCACGGCGAGCCGATCGCTATAGTCGAGGTCTGCTCCGCCCGCGGCGAACCGCTGCGGCCTCGCGATGTCGTCGTGCGCCCCGGTCCGGGAATGCCGGCCGAGGCGAGACGGCGCATCGAAGAACTGAGCGAGCATGAGTAAAGCCGACGAAACGCCGGTTTGCCCGGTCGGTGAGCCGCATTGTGAATGGCTCGACGAGGTCGGTGAGCTGCGCCGGCAAATCGATGAACTGTCGGAGCTGGTATCGACCGACGCGTTGACCGGCCTGTTTAATTTTCGCCACTTCAAGACGGTGCTGCAGGCCGAGATGGATCGGTCCAAGCGCAGCGGTATTCCGACCAGCCTGGTATTGCTCGATCTCGATCACTTCAAGGCGGTCAACGATACCCATGGGCACGAGGTCGGTAATCTCGCGCTCAGGCACCTGGCCGACATCCTGCGCAACGAAGTCCGCACTACCGACATCGTCTGCCGCTACGGCGGCGAGGAATTCGCGATGATTTTTCCCGAGACCCATCTCAATCTCGCGGTCAAGGTCGCCGAGCGCATACGCCGCGAGATCCAGAACAACCCGGTGCCGTTCGACGATGGCGAAATCAAGCTGACCGCGAGCATGGGCGCCAGCGTTTACATGAAGACCAGCGTGCTCGATCTCGATGACTTCGTCGATTCGGTCGACAAGTTTCTCTACGAGGCCAAGCAGTCGGGGCGAAACTGCATCTGCCACATCGACTACGCGGACCTCCGCGCGGTCACCGAAGTCGGCGTCGACGAGCGCGCGATGCTGTTCGTCAAGGACTGACCCGCAAACCGATCAAGCCTGCTGTTCGCGCTTGTAGCGTTCGACGCTGTCGATGATTTCGCGCTTGGCGTCCTCGATGTCGCCCCAGCCCTCGATCTTGACCCACTTGCCGGGCTCGAGGTCCTTGTGACAGTGACGGGGAGTGACGGGGTCGAACCACGGTAACCGACTGATTTTAATGACGTTGTCGCTGAAAAAGGGTGGTTTTCAAGCCTTGGACGGCTGATTTCACCCTGAAAAACGGGCATCTAAGCCGAAACTCGTAAACTCTCGAACTCCGGTTTCGTTTAAAGGTCCTTTTTTTACCCCGAAAAGCGCCCTTTAAGCCCAAATTCAGGGCTTATTTCGAGAGGAATTGTAGAAAAAACAAAGGGCTGGCGAGGTCCGACCCCGCCAGGGGTTCGCCAAGGACTGACCCGCAACCCGGTCAAGCCTGTTGTTCGCGCTTGTAGCGTTCGACGCTGGCGATGATTTCGCGCTTGGCGTCCTCGAGATCGCCCCAGCCTTCGATATTGACAAATTTGCCGGGCTCGAGATCCTTGTAGTGATCGAAGAAATGCGCGATCGAGTCGAGCAGCGCCTTCGGCAGGTCGCGCACCGAATCCATGCCCGAGTAAATGTTCGACAGCTTGTCGATCGGCACGCCGATGATCTTGGCATCAGGCCCGGCCTCGTCGGTCATGTTGAGCACGCCCAGCGGGCGCACGCGCATCACCGAGCCGCTGATGACCGGGATCGGCGTCACCACCAGCACGTCGACCGGGTCGCCGTCCTCGGACAAGGTTTGCGGCACGTAGCCGTAGTTGCAGGGATAGTGCATCGCCGTACCCATGAATCGGTCGACGAACATCGCGCCGGTATCCTTGTCGACCTCGTACTTGACCGGGTCGCTGTGCGACGGGATCTCGATGACGACGTTAATGTCGTTGGGGATGTTCTTGCCGCTGCTGACACGATCGAGAATCATGTTGCTCTCCGCTCTTTCCGGGGCGGCCCAGTATAGCCGACCGGGCGGGTCGGCAAAACGCCGGCGGCACGGCCGCGGCAAATTTCAATCCTCGGTATTAGAGCTCGAATTCGGGCAGTTTCCTGGCGAGCAGCCGGTTTTGCAGCACGACGTAGCGTGGCAGCCCGTTGTCGTCGTAGTCGGGATAATCCTCGCCGCGAATCAGCGGGTAGAGATACTCGCGGCAGCGGTCGGTGATGCCGAAGCCGTCGTCGCTGATGAAGTCCCGCGGCATGCTCTTCTCGACGTTGGCGACGTCGCCGAGATCCGCGCTGCCGATACGCCACTCGTAGGGATCGTTCGAGACCCGCTCGATCGTCGGCATGATCGAGTTGTGGCCGGCGAGCGCGAGTTCGACCGCGGCCTTGCCGACCGCGTAAGCCTGCTCGACGTCGGTCGCCGACGCGATATGACGCGCGGCGCGCTGCAGGTAGTCGGCCACCGCCCAGTGGAACTTGTAGCCCAGCGCCTCGCGCACCAGGTTGGCGACCACCGGCGCGACGCCGCCGAGCTGGGCGTGGCCGAAGGCATCGCGCGTGCCCTGCTCGGCGAGGAAGCTGCCGTCGGGATTGCGCGCGCCCTCAGAAACGACGACGGTGCAATAGCCATGGTTCTCGACCTTGTCGCGCACCGCGGCAACGAATTTGTCCTGGTCGAAATCGACCTCGGGCAACAGCAGCAGCACCGGCACGCCGTAATCCGAAACCAGGCCGCCGGCGGCCGCGATCCAGCCGGCATGGCGGCCCATGACTTCGAGGATGAAGACCTTGGTCGAGGTCTTGGCCATCGACGCGACGTCGAACGACGCTTCCAGTGCGGATACGGCAATGTACTTGGCGACGGAGCCGAAGCCGGGGCAGACGTCGGTGATCGGCAAGTCGTTGTCGACAGTCTTCGGTACGTGAATCGCCTGCACCGGAAAACCCATGGTCTCCGACAGCTGCGACACCTTGAAGCAGGTGTCGGCCGAGTCGCCGCCGCCGTTATAGAAGAAGTAGCCGATGTCGTGCGCCTTGAACACGTCGATCAGGCGCTCGTACTCGCGCCGGTTTTCGTCGAGCCCCTTGAGCTTGAAACGGCAAGAGCCGAACGCCCCCGACGGGGTTTTCTTCAGCGCCGCGATATCGGCGTCCGACTCCAGCGAGGTATCGATCAGTTCCTCGGTCAGCGCGCCGATGATGCCGTTCAAGCCCGCGTAGACCT
>JBFFXR010000017.1:0-27376 GCA_041569645.1 Gammaproteobacteria bacterium | reverse complement strand
CGATGCAAAAACGCTTCATCGACGAACAGGAACTGCTCGAGGACTCGTACCGGCTGGCGGTGCGAATCTTCGATTCGGGATACCGGCCGAACTTCATCGTCGGCGTCTGGCGCGGTGGTTCGACGGTCGGCATCTACGTGCAGGAATGCCTGCAGTATCTCGGTGTCGAGACCGATCACATCGCCGTGCGCACGTCGTACCGCGGGCACGACGACTACTTTCGCCGACTCCAGCAGGGCGAGGCGCTGCGCGCGCACGGGCTGCAGTACCTGTTCGAGAATCTCGATGCCGATGACCGGCTGCTGATCGTCGACGACGTCTACAGCACCGGGCGCAACGTCGGCGCGATCGTCGAGCGGCTCGAGAAAAACCTCAAGCGCAACATGCCGAAGGACTATCGCGTTGCCGCGCCCTGGTACCGGCCGAGCGAAGGCGGCAAGCCGCCCGATTACCACCTCCACGAGACCGCCGACTGGCTCGTGCTGCCCTACGAACTGACCGGCCTGACGCGCGCCGAGATCGAGGCGCACAAGGCGTGGATCCTGCCGCTGCTCGACGAGCTCAAACCCGGCTGGACGGCGGCGTGAAATTTGCGTCGCTGACCGAGCGCGTCAAGGGCGAGGCGGCCGATGCGTGGGACTTGCACTACGCGGCCAAGCAGGCGAAGAGTCGCGGCGAGGACGTGATCGTGCTGTCGGTCGGCGACCCGGATTTCGCCACTCCGGACGGCGTCGTCGACGCCGCGCTCGCCGCGATCCGCGCGGGCGATACGCATTACACGACCATCGCCGGACATCGCGGCCTGCGCGCCGCGATCGCCGCGCGTCAGCAGCGGCTCGCCGGACGCCCGGTCGATCCGGACCACGTGATCGTGACCTCGGGCGCGCAAAACGCGCTGTTCGCCTGCGCGTTGTGCCTGCTCGACCACGGCGACGAGGCGATCGTGCTGCAGCCGATGTACGTGACCTACGAGGCGACCGTGCGGGCGCCCGGCGCGACCCTCGTGCCGGTCGTGCTCGACGCCGCCGACGGCTTCCGCCTGCGTCGCGACGTGCTCGAGGCCGCGATCACCGAACGCAGCCGCGCGATCTTCTACGCCTCGCCGTCGAACCCGACCGGCATCGCGCTGGCCGCCGACGAACTCGACTACGTCGCCGAACTCGCGGTCGAGCACGATTTATGGGTCGTCGCCGACGAGGTCTACGCCGATTTCGTCTTCGCCGGCGATTTCGTGCCGGCGGCGTCGCGCGCCGCGCTCGACGGCCGCCTGATCACGATCGGCAGCATGTCGAAAGCCTACGCGATGTCGGGCTGGCGGGTCGGCTGGGCGATCGCGCCGGACGCGATGATCGAAAACATGGACAAGCTCGCGCTGTGCATGCTTTACGGGCTGCCGGGTTTCGTCCAGCAGGCGGCGCAGTACGCGCTGGAGCATTGCCAGGCCGATCTCGAGGCGATGCGCGATGCTTACCGGCGGCGGCTCGTAACGATGCACGCCGCATTCGCCGCGATGGGGCTCGAGCCGCTGATGCCCGAGGCCGGTATGTTCATGCTCGTCGACGTGCGCGCGACCGGGTTCGCGGTGCCGGAATTCGCGCGGCGATTGTACGACGCCACCGGCGTATCCGTGCTCGACGCGACCGCCTTCGGGCCGAGCGCGGCCGGCCACGTGCGCGTGTCGGCGACGGTCGGCGACGCCGAGCTCGACGATGCGCTCGCGCGGATCCGCGGTTTCGTCGAGGGGCTCGCATGAGTGATTCGCGGCAGCGCTGCTGGTGGTGCGGCGAGGATCCGCTGTACACGAGCTATCACGACGACGAGTGGGGCGTGCCGGTACACGACGAGCGCGAGCTGTTCGAGTTCCTGTGCCTCGAGGGCGCGCAGGCCGGGCTGTCGTGGATCACGATCCTGCGCAAGCGCGACGGCTACCGGCGCGCTTTCGATAACTTCGACGTCGAGCGGATTGCGCGCTACGGCGACGACAAGATCGCCGGGTTGTTGCAGAATCCCGAAATCGTGCGCAACAAGCTCAAGGTCAACGGTTTCGTCAAGAACGCGCGCGCCTGCCTCGAGCTCTACGACGCGGGCACGACGCTCGACGAATATCTTTGGGGGTTCGTCGACGGCGCGCCGATCCAGAACGCGTGGCGGCAGAGCGCCGACGTACCGGCGACGACGCCGATTTCCGACGCGCTGTCGAAGGACCTCAAAAAACGGGGCTTTACTTTCGTCGGCAGCACCATATGTTATGCCTTCATGCAGGCGGCGGGGCTGGTCAACGACCACGTCGTCGACTGCTTTCGTCACCGCGAACTGAAACGAGGTCTAACATGAGCGTCGAAGCCAGCGTCGAATACCTGCAACGCGGCGGGGGGCGACCGATTTACTACGCGTCGAGTGCCGGCCGTAACGCCAGGCACGAAATCGACCGGCCGATGAGCGTCGTCAGGGTCGCGGTCGAGGATGCCCGCGAACGCGCCGACGCCGATGCGCCGCGCGAGTTCGGCCAGCACCCGTCGGGATTCGATCTGCTGAAATTTCCGACCCGGGTGACGAACTTTCTCGATGGCGACGAAATCGCCGGCACCTACGAGCCCGAAATAGTCGATTTTCTCGAACGCACGACCGGTTGCTACCGCGTGCACATCTTCGACCACACGGTGCGCGCGTCGGACCCGGAGATACGTGATCGCAATAACGTGCGCGAACCGGCGACGCTGGTGCACAACGACTACACCTCGAAGTCGGGCTTCGTCTGCCTCGAGGAGAACCTCGGCGCCGAGGCCGCCGAGCTTGCCAGGGGGCGTTTTCAGATCGTCAACGTCTGGCGGCCGCTGTCGGATCCGGTCGAGAATTTTCCGCTCGCGCTGGTCGACGCGCGCAGCGTCGCGCGCGAGCAACTGGTCGACACCGAACGCCGCTCGCCGACCCACGTCGGCGAAATTCAGCTCGCGGTGCATGATCCGGCGCAGCGCTGGTATTATTTTTCGGCGATGCGGCCCGACGAAGTGCTGCTGTTCAAGACCTTCGATTCGATCGACGGCGGCACCCGGCCGTGTACGATCCATACCGCAATCGAGCTGCCCGATGCGCCGCCCGACGCGAAGCCGCGCGAGAGCATCGAGACCCGCGCGTTCGTGTTTTACCGCTAGGCGAGATCTATTTTTACCGGTACCGCGCGCGTCAGCGTGTGGCCGACCGGCGAGGTTCCGACGACATTTTCGTGCAGCGCCTGGATGTCGGCGGCCGGCGCATCGCTGTCGATATGCACCTTGACCGAGATGTTTTCGTAGCCGGCATTGCCTTGCGGATTCAGGCCGAGGAAGGTATGCAAATCGAGGTCACCCTCCAGTTCGATGCGTAAATCCTTGAGTTCGATACCGGCCGCGCTGGCGTTGGCCGCGTAGCCAACCGCGAGGCAATTGCCGAGCGCGGCGAGCACCTGCTCGACCGGATTCGGACCCGAATCGGTGCCGCCGAGCTGGGCCGGTTCATCGGACGCGGCCGGCGCAAAGTCGCGAATCTTCGCTTCCGAGCGAAATCCGCCTTTCCAGTCGACGCTGGCGCTCCACTTGGTCGCGGCGACGCCGGGTTCTTGCTGAATCTTGCCGGCGAGGCCCGCGACCGCATCCATGTTGACGTCGTTAAGGGTGGTGGTTACGGCTGCGGTCATATCGATGTCTCCATGTGAATCGGGTTCGGGATGCGCCATCATACGCCGATCTCGCCGGGCTGGACAATCGGCGGCGAAATCATCAGCATTGATCGCGTCGGCCGTTCCCGGCAACAGCAACTCGATGTAGCGATGGGCAAAGAATTGAAACGCAAACGGGCAATCCTCGAAATCTGGCAGGCCGCGATCGACGCGGTCGAGGGTCGCATGTCGGTGATCGAGGCAATTACCCAAGACGACGTCTTCGAGCCCGACCAGATTCTGGCCGTCGGCAAGGCCGCGCAGGCGATGGGCGAAGGCGCGCTGGAAAAATTCCCGCAGTGCCCGGCGCTGATCGTGACCAAGCACGGTCACAGCGATCTGACGCTCGCGGCCAGGGATCGCGTCGAGGTCATCGAGTCGGGTCATCCGATTCCCGACGAGAATTCGCTCGAAGCGGGCAGGGCGCTGCTCGATCGAGCACGCGCGATGCCGGCCGACAGCCGCCTGTTATTGCTGGTCTCCGGCGGTGCGTCGGCGCTTGCCGAAGCGCTGCCCGACGACATGACGCTCGATGACCTGAAGCGAATCACCGAGGAAATGATCGCCACCGGCAAGACCATCGCCGAAATCAATGCGCGGCGCAAACAGGCGTCGTTGATCAAGGACGGCAAGCTGATCGAAGCGTACCCGGGCGTCGAGGTTCGCATCTACGCGATTTCGGACGTCGAGGGCGACGCGATCGCGACGATCGGTTCAGGCATCGGCGATCCGCATCGCGCGCCCGCGCGTGCTCGCGCGCGAATCGTCGCGTCGAATTCGATTGCCCGCGAACGCGCCGCACGGCGCGCGCTTGAACTCGATTTCGAGGTTCGTCGCAATGACGAATCGCTTTACGGCGACGTGTTCGAGCTGGCTGTACGAATCGGCAACGAGCTGCGCGACGCCGTGCCCGGTGTCTATATTTATGGCGGAGAACCGACGATCGTGCTGCCCGAGAAACCGGGCCGCGGCGGGCGCAACCAGAGCCTTGCGCTGGCGCTCGCGGAGCACATCGACGGTCGCGACGACATCTCGATCCTGGTCGCCGGCACCGACGGCACCGACGGCCCGACCGATGCCGCCGGCGGGCTCGTCACCGGCGCAACCTGGAGCGCCGCCGATGACCCGCGCAACGCGCTCGAGCGAGCCGATGCCGGCAGCTTTCTCGAATGCGCCGACAGCCTGTTCACGACCGGGCCGACCAACACCAACGTCATGGATCTCGTCATCGCGATCGTCGACTGAATAATTCGGCAAGTTGTTCGCGCCTGGCTCGCATATACGCGACGGCAGTATCAAATCTCACGGGCAATAGAATTATCGGGTCAAAGACCCGATATAATCGGTCACCGACTGACTCTGCATTTTTTATCGATGCTAAACAACAGCTTCGCGGAATATCCAATAGAAATCCTTAAAAATCAGGTCAACCTGCTAAGATATATTATTAAATCGAAGACCTAATTAAATTAGCTGTTCTAGCTACCCATGAAAACAAGCGCCCTACTTCTGGTTCTGATTTCCCCGAGCATATTTGCTCTAGATGTTAGTGACATTATCGGCAAGGTGAACCCATCCGAAATCGAAGGTGTTAAAAGCTATAGGGGTTTTGTGATTGATGAGGCCTACTCGGGTGGAATACTTCAGACTGACTCAAGTACGTTCTTTGTAATTTCCATTAACGATTCGGACCAAGCACATGACGCGGCACAAGTGGCAGTTTTCGTGAAGGAGGTGCCACACCTAACCCTGCCGTACTATTATGAAGTTGAGTGCTATTTACAAAATCAGAAAGATTACCAACCAGGCATAGTCGGAGAAGTTTCATTGAATGAAGAGGACACTACGCTTAGGCCAAGAATCGCCTGGTTGCT
This sequence comes from Gammaproteobacteria bacterium, assembly GCA_041569645.1. Lineage (GTDB taxonomy): Bacteria > Pseudomonadota > Gammaproteobacteria. The sequence goes on along the minus strand of JBFFXR010000017.1, from coordinate 21,808 downwards.
AAAAACTGATCCGCTGGATATCTCGGATACCGAAGCGAGCGGTGTCATCTGTGAAAACCACAACCATCCGTCTCGCATGTAGCTATAACAAGGCCCGTAGCCGGGCAGCCAAAAGGCTGCGCCTTTTGGCTGCTGCTGAGCGCTAGCGTTATGGTGCAAGCAAAGACTAGATGAACGAAACGTTTGCGATAATATTTGGCATATTAATCTGCTCAGTTTTAGTGTGGTTCTACTTGTGTCATCGAATGTTTAAAGCGCTCCGCACAAGACATCCCGAGAAGTACGAGTCAATGGGCCGTCCCAGCCTGATAATGAATAATTCACTATCGAACAATATCTCATTTATGAAATTTCTATTTAAAAGGGAGTGGCAAGATTTAAATGATTCGAGTCTTGCCTCGCTGGGTAAAGGCATGCTCGCTTTTTTTACAATTTACTTGGCGTTGTTTCTTGGCTTATTCTTTAGCGCGCCCTTTGCCACGGCACCATAACAAGGCGCTGCAGCCGGACGTTCCAAAGCTCGCTTCGCTGACTTTGGGCCGCCGCCGAGCGCAGCGTTAAGCGGCAGTTGCGCATTGGAACTATCGGCTTAGAGTTAACTGATGTGAGAATCTTTCTGCTATAAAAATATGCGCAATTCAGATGTCGACTAATACACGAGGTAAGTTTTTTGCTGTCAGATAAATCGAATGACGCCGTGAATTTGGCACTCGATTTCGCAGAAGCGCTGACACGCCGAGAATATGAAGAGGCGTACGCGATGACGTCCTCAGATTTCATAGAAGAAGGTGGCAACCATCTTAGCGTCGATGCGCTGCGCGAAAGGTTCGAAATGATCGTCCCAACCGGCTGGGCGTTCGTGGACATGGAAGCGATTTACGCTGCCAATCCACCTCCGGCGTACCTACGACCCAAGCACATACGTGGTCCGCTCGCGATCATGGAAGCAGAAACGGATTGGGTCGAGGATCCAGATGTCGCATTCGTATACGTCGCAATTGCCGATGATGCGGAAGGCGAGGGCCTGAGCATTTTCGTGGTGCGAGAGGCCTCGGGTCTGAAGATCCGCGAGATTTCGTTCGGGCGACCGTAACCTGAGAGCTTGCAAAAGCTGCCCTGCCAACTCTGGGTGCCAATTGCCGCCTGACAAACGCATGCCGACGGACCGTATCACTCGCAGCGCGAGTGAAACGGCCGCTGATGCCAGGCGCTATGTACTTTTCAAGCAGCGATTCAGGAGGTGTAGCAATGAATATTGACGGCGCTTGCCATTGCGGCCAAATTCAATACCGCGCCGAAATTGATCTCGACCATGTACTCATTTGTCACTGCACAGATTGTCAGACTTTGTCTGGGTCCGCTTATCGCACGGTCGCGCCAGCCAAGTCGGGCACATTTGAGCTTCTTTCCGGCGAATTGAAAATCTACGAAAAGCGTGCGGTCGACGGATCGGTTCGCATCCAGTCGTTTTGCCCCAACTGCGGCACACCAATTTACTCTTCCCCGCCCGAGGGCAGTTCTGGCTTTATCGGAATTCGAGTTGGATCCATAAAGCAACGCAATCAGTTGATACCCAAGCATCAATACTGGTTTCGCTCATCTCAGGCATGGACGCAGAACATTTCGGGATTGCCAGTCACGGAGAAGCAATAAATAGATGAATACGAAAACACATAACTAAGGCAATGCAGCCGGACAGCCAAAAGCCCGTGCCTTTTTTTTCTGCCGCTGAGCGCAGCGTTAGATGGCAGAAACAGAAACACACAGATGCAATTTATGAGTCCTAATTCAAAAATTATGGCCGGAATACTTGGGTCTGGTGTCGCTATATTATTAATCTCGTACATCTTATTAAATCGAGGCGAGCAAAATTTCACGGAATATGAATCGAAGCGTTCTCCGGATGGTCGACACTTATTGACAGTAAACATTTCTAATCCCTCGACACCTTACGGTTCACATGGAGTCGAGATCGTTCTCAAGAATATTAACGACCAGACAATCGATACTTCCGAACAATTCCGTCTGTCGAATGACGGGGCAAAAATTCAATCCCGAAATATCGAAATTCGATGGCGTGATAGTGATTACGGCACTGTTTGCTTAAGAGGAGCAGAGCAAGACACGAGGCATATCTCTGTACATGTACACGAGCGTAAATTCGAAAGTAAAGCGGAATCTTGCTAGTGAAACTCAAGTATCATCAAAAGCCATCCAACAAGGCGCTGCAGCCGGGCAGCCCAATGCTCTCTTCGTTCGCAGTGGGCTGCCGCTGAGCGCTGGCGATATGCGATATAGCTGACTATGGAATTTTTGCAGGAAGCGACAATGCTATTTGGGAATGTGCCACGGCCCGAGCACTTTACGGATTATACCCACTGTTGCGAGTGTGCTGAGCATGACGAAACTCTTAGCAGGGAATCAATAGAGACTTTATCCTACGAGAATCTGCGCCCAGGATGGGACCCTCTTTGCTTTATAAGCCCCGAGGGATTTCAATATTATTTTCCGGCTTTGGTGCGACTAACACTCGACGGAACTGGAGAGAACTACTTTATCGATCAGCTTATTTTTCATTTGGAGTCAGACGGAAAACGAAACTCGAGATATCTGCAATTTACTCCCGAACAGCGAAGTTTTGTCGTAAGACTGCTGAATTACCTGGTCGAGACGCGAGCAGTCGAAATCGAGGAGAATTTTGATACCGATGCGCTATTTCGGACAATCGAAATATGGGACGAGAAAAATGTCGTATAACTAAGGTGCTGCAACTGGACAGCCCACTGCTCACTTTGTTCGCAGCGGTCTACCGCTGAGCGCTAGTGTTGGAGATGACGGCCTAAAATGATAATAGTCGGCCAATTCGACTCGCCATTCGTTCGTAGAACCGCTATCACAATGAACTATTACGGCATTGCGTTCGAACGTAAGATCTTGTCGGTATTTGCTGATTTCGACGAGGCACTCAATGAGAATCCCTACGAGCACGTATGACAGGACGTGGCTTCGCCGCACTGCTGATACAGGGCGTTAGGTTTAAATGCAAGAAAGCCTCGGCTACAGAAAACTCACATTTCGTTGTATCACAAGATAGTAACGGCGCTGGATAACAAGGCGCCGCGGCCGGAAGTTCGCCATCGCATTGCGCGGTCGGGAATCGCAGGTGTTAAGGTAGCCGAAATGGAACAACTGCCCGAAATCATCATCATCGACAACGTGCTGCACTCGCTCTACACGACGCCGCTGCTGCCGTGGCTGCGTGAGCAGGCTTCGCCGCCGGTCTTCGACGTGCGCGCGCCGAGCTGCGAGCGCGGTTACGTCGGACGCTGGATGGTTCGCGGCGATGTCCTGTGGTTGACCGGGCTGTATGCGTGGCGTGACGGCGAATCGATCGGAGTCCGCGACCTGTTCGCCGACCGTCGCGAAGTCGAAGCGGACTGGTTCAGCGGCCCGCTGATCGTCGAGCCGGCTTCGTCGGAAATTGGCGACGGTGCGCGAATCGGAGTCAGGACGATCGTCGTCGAGGCTGGCAGGATCCTGCGAACGCTCGAAGACTGACGCCGAGCGGCGTCGACGGCAAGACCGCCGCGCGCAATTCGAGCCCGTCTTTGCATCAATTCGTCGCGGTGCGCGTTCGGTGCCCCAGCAATAGCCAGAATAGGTACCCGTGCGTGACGAGCAGCAAGGGCACGACCGTCGCGGGGATCCAGAAGGCCGCGCCGAGATCGCCTATATCGGTGTAGATGAGGCCGCGACCGACCGCGTTCAGCAGGTCGACGAGACCCCAGATGTTGAATACCCAGACCGCCGCCATCGCCCGGGACAGATTGGCGCGCAGCGCGCCAATCGCAGCGAGCGCGAGCCATGCGGCGACCAGATCGCCGTACGCGGCGGGCAGCGCGAAGCGCGGGTCGAGCGGCTCCGCGGTCACGCCGGGTACCAGGAACATCAGGCCGATGTAGCGAAAGGCATGCAGAAGCAGCAACGGCTCGAGCGCGCGTGCCAGAGGGCGTCGACGCAACGCAGGGTGAACGTACCAGCGAAATATCAGGCTCCAGACCAGCAAGCCCATGATGATCGAAATTGGCAGAATGAACGCGTCGAGCATTGTCTGATCGAGTAGCTTTAAAAACGCAAGTTACTTTACGATATTAACTTGCAATTTGCAAGTCACACTGATATTTTACGCTTTATGGCCAGACTCGACGCGTCAATATCGAAGCGATCGTCCTGTCCGATCGCGACGACACTGGATTTACTCGGCGACAAGTGGTCGCTGCTGATTCTGCGCGACATCGGTCTGTTTGGCCGCCACCGCAACAAGGACTTTCAGCAGGCCGGCGAAGGCATTCCGAGCAACATTCTCGCCAACCGGCTGAAATCACTGGTCGCGAACGGCCTGCTGCAAAAGCGTCTCTACCAGAATCATCCGCCGCGCTACGAATATCACCTGACCGCCGCGGGCCGCGATCTGATCCCGGTGCTAAAGGCGATGGCCGCATGGGCCAAGACGCACGTCGCCGGCGTCGAGATTCCGAAGTTTCGCCGCTGAGCAGTCGCGCTATTCGGCAACGGTAACGACCGGGCGGCTCGGACCCGATCGCGTCGATCCGGGTTCAGGCCGGGCGCGCCGCGGCGAGCCGGCGGATCGTCTCGGCGATATCGTCCTCGGTGGTCAGCGGATTGATCGTACACAGGCGCAATACGCTCTTGTCGCGCAGCATCGTCGACGAGACGCAGGCGAAACCCGAATCGGTTACCGCCTTGGTGCAGGCGGCATGTTCGCCGGGCCGCCAGTTTCTGAACGCGAAGGTCACGACGCCGATTTGCGCCGGCGTCACGAGATCCCAGGTGTCAGGGTCGCGGCGAATTTCCTGTTCGGCGAACTCGGCCAGTTCGATGCCGCGTTGCACCGCATCGCGAAATCTTTGCGCGCCATAGGTTCGCAGGCTCAACCACAACTTCAGCGCGCGTGATTTGCGCGTCAGCTCGAGGCTGCGATTTCCGAAGTTGACCGCGCCGCTGCTGGTCTGCACGTCCTTGAGGTACTCGGGCGACATCGCGTAGCATTTTTCCAGCGCGCCCGGCCGCGTGACCAGGCATACGCCGAGATCATATGGCTGGAACAGCCATTTGTGCGGGTCGAGCACCAGCGAATCGGCGCGCTCGATACCGGCCAGATACTCGCGGCCGTCGGCGGTGATCGCCGCCGGGCCGCCATAGGCGGCATCGACATGCAGCCACATGCCCTCCCGTTCGCACAGGTCGGCGATCGCGTGCAGCGGGTCGACCGCCCCGGTGTTGGTCGTACCGGCGGTCGCGATCACCATGACCGGGTGCAGCCCGGCGGCGCGGTCGGCCGTGACCGCGGCTTCGAGCGATTCGAGCGACATGCAATAGTCGTCGTTGCTGACCAGCTTGTGCATGTGTTCGTCGATGCAGCCCATCGCGATGAGGTCGCGATGCAGCGACGCGTGCGTCTGGTCGGTGTAGTAGGACACGCCGCGGCCGAGTTCGGCGCGCGCGGCGAGGAAGCCGGTGACGTTGGCGATCGAGCCGCCCGACACCAGCACGCCCTCGGTGCTTTCGGGCATGCCGATCAACTGGCGCAGCCACTCGATTGCGACCAGCTCGACGGTCGCCGGTCCCGACGCGCCGCCCCAGGATGCGCAGATCGTGTTGAAACCGATACCGAGCCAGTCGCCGAGTACGCCGGCGAATGAACTCGGGCCCGGCACGCGCGCGAGGTAGCGAGGATGATCGCCATGCTGCTGGTAAGCCAGCGCGATTTCGGCCAGCAGCTCGATCGATTCGTCGGGGTCGAGCGGCGCTTCCGGCAACGCACCGCCAAGCACCGCCATCAGCTCGGCCGGTTCGCCGCCGGCGAGCGCCGGTTCGCTGTGCTTTTGCAGCAGGCGATCGACGACCAGGTCGACTACCTTGTGCCCGAGCCGGCGCATTTCCTCCGGCGTCATGCCCAGGGCATCGGCGGGGTAGCGGGCATCGCCGTCTCGTTCTAATCTCGGATTGCGTGCGACCATCGTGACCTCCTCGTGTTACGCTGCCAGCCGAATATTTAAACCGCCGTAGTGCTGCATCACCGGCGTCCGCGCAGAAACTCCCACGCCGCGAGCGCCGACAGCCCGCCGACGACGCCGCTCAGATAACTCGGGATGCGCGCGTCGAAGGCTTCGCGCCATAGCCAGCCGACGACAAAACTGGCGAGCACCATCGCCGCCAGCGTTATCAGGGCACGTTTACCGAAAGTCATCCGGGCTGCCTCCGCCACGCGGGTCGTGAATTCAAGCCTAGAGATTACACCAGCCCGGCGCAATAGTGATCGCGGGTTTGCTCGCCGCTGTGTCTGTGCTAGAAAGGCGGCATGTTCGCCAACCCGCGCAAATTCCGTCTCGCCGAACTCGGATTGATGCGACAAGTCCTGCTCGGATTTGCCCTCCTCAATATGCTGTTACCGATTCTGCACTGGCTGGGGCCGGCGGCCACGACCGGCGCCGAACGCTCGCTATGGGATATTTTCGCGACGCTGATCGCGCCGGTTATGGCGCCGTTGCTGCTCGTCGTGGTCCTGTTCGACTACGTCATGTCGCGGGTACAGGCGGCCGACGCTAGCGGCGACGAACAGGCACGCTTTGCCGCGATCGCGCGGCTCGAGTTCACCGTCATCGCGATTTCGCTCGTTTTCTGGGGGCCGTATTTCTACTTTCGGATTCTCTGATTGCGGCCGTTATTGCCGCGTGGTAACTTTGTCCCCAATTACGGCGCGACACATCGTGAAGGCCGAAAATACCGAAGCATTTAACCCCAACGAGGTGAACTGGTTCGTATTCGGTCGCGTGACGAAGGCGCTAGCATCGATTTCGCTGCCCCGGGCCGTTTCACGGGCGCACAGCTGACGACACGGAAAGGGGATTGCGATGACCTGGAGCACCCGGTGGACTTCTCGACGCGATCGATTGCCGATCGTATGTCTCGGGCTGGTGATAACGCTGGCCGCGTGCAAGCAGCCGCCGGCTCCGCGGCCGCCGACGCTCGCCGAGATCGGCGAGGAAATATTCCTGACCGAAACCTTCGACGGCAACGGTCGCACCTGCGGCACCTGTCACCGCCCGGAGGACAACTTCGGATTGACCCCGGCCTTCATCGCAACCCTGCCGGCCGACGACCCGCTGTTCGTCGCCGAAACCAATCCGGATCTCGCGCGTAATTTCGAAAATCCACGCCTGATGCGCGAGCTCGCGTTGATCGTCGAAAACCAGGACGGCTTCGACGATCTCGAAAACGATTTCAACATGCGCGGCATCCCGCATACGCTGGCGCTGCGTACGTCGATCGATAGCCGCGACGGTCCGCGCACCGGCTGGTCCGGCGACGGTTCGCCGGGCGACGGCAGCTTGCGCTCGTTCGCCGTCGGCGCGGTTATTCAGCACTTCACCTTGACCACAAACCGGATTCCCGGCGTCGATTTCCGCCTGCCGACCGACGAGGAACTCGATGCGCTCGAAGCCTTTCAACTGTCGCTCGGCCGTCAGCAGGAGCTGGCGCTGCCGCTCGCGCTCAAGGGCACGGTCGCGCGTCGCGGCCAGGAAATCTTTCTCGACAACGGCCTCGGCAAGTGCAATGCCTGCCATTTCAATGCCGGCGCCAACGGCAATCCGCTGATCTTCGGCGCCGACGCCGGCAACCTGAATTTCAACACCGGCGTCGAGGACCTGCCGGATCAGCCCGCGCAGTTGACCGGCGAGAAAGTCCCGCCCGATGATGGATTCGGCGTGCCCGGCAACGGCGAGTTCAACACGCCGACGCTGGTCGAGGCGGCGGATACCGGACCGTTCTTTCACAACAACTCGATCGAAACCGTCGAGGGTTCGGTCGCCTTCTACAACGGTGATGCTTTCACTAATTCGCCGGCTGGCCAGTTACTGATCAACGCGACCGGCAGTGCGATCAACCTCGATGCGACGCAGGTGGTCGCGGTCGCGGCATTCCTGCGCGTAATCAACGCGCTGGAAAATATTCGCGCCGGCCTCGAGCTGATCGAGCGCGCCGCCGACTCGACAGCGAGCCACCGGCGCGCCACGCTGCTCATGCGAGCCGGGCACGAAACCGAGGATGCGCTGCAGGTGCTCGCCGGCGGCGGCTTGCATCCGCTAGCGGTCGCGGCGCTGCAAAAGGCCTTTACGCAGCTGCAGGATGCGCTGGGGCAGTCCAAAGCAAAGCGGCGTGATTCCAACGTCGATGCGGCGATCGCGGCCCTCGAGCAGGCGCGTGCCGAGTTGATCGATGCCTGATGCGATGCGACGCGAGGAGGTAAACCCATGGCATACCTGATATTCGACCGAATGCAGCGGCTACGCTGCTGGTTGCTGGTGCTCCTGCTGGCCGCGCCGACGGTCGCGGCGCAGCAAACCACCGAGCGCTTCATTCCGATCGGCCAGTCGCCGGGCATCTCGGGTCAGCTGAGCATGATGGGAACCGTGCATGCGTTCGACGCTTCCAGCGGTAACCTGCAGGTCGACGGTAGGGATGGCCGCAAGACCTATCGGGTAACCGCGCAAACGCGAATCTGGATCGATCGTTCGGCCACCCGGCAGGCGAGCCTGGTCGGCGATCGCGGCGATCTCGCAAGTGGCCGCCTGGTCGAAGTCATGCACCGTCGCGACGATCCACAACTCGCCGACTGGATCAAGCTCGAGGCGAATTGAAAAAACGACCGGCAGCGGGATTCGTAACACGCGGCTAAAATAAAGACCCGTTAACGATCCGGAGCCCGCCGATGGCCGCTGTCTACGCGCTGAACCTGTTCGACGTCGCCGACCGCGACGAATACCTGGCTTATTCGAAATGCTCGCCTCGCGAAGTTGCGCGGCATGGCGGCCGGGTTGTCGCGCTCGGCGATTTTAGCGAAGCCGTCGCCGGTGACGTCGAGCCGCGCCGCGTGCTGATCCTGGTCGAATGGGAATCCCGACAGGCTTTCGATAATTATTGCAGCGACCCGGCGCTCGCCGATCTGCACCGGCACCGCGAGCGGGGTACGCGCGGCTACGTCTGGCAGTTGTTCGACAAGCTCGAAGATCTGCGGCCGATACTCAAAACCTGACGCCGCGCCGGCAATCGCTTTCGGCAGCCGAAACCCGTTCGCTGACCTACAATCGAAGCCATGGATTGCGGCAAATCGACATGACAGCGGATCGGGATGACCGGGCGCCGATTCACGTCGGCTGGAAAACGAGACTCGGTCTGTTCGTCTACAGATATCTGTTCGATCCGCTGATCGGCGCCATCGTCGCGCTATTTCAGTTCGTTTTCGTCACGGTCGACAAGCTCAGGGGTTACGATCCCGAGCCGCTCGATCCGGCCGCCGAGTTGCGGGATGCACGTTGTGCCAACCGGATCGATCCGACCGCGGTACCCGAGCCTTTCCGCGCGCTCGTGCCGCTGGCAAGCTACTGGGGCATCGGCGACGACGCGATTCGCGGTGACGCGGTCGACGCCGCGAGCGCGACGGACAGGCAAGCCCTGGTCGACGCTCTCGCAGGCAAGGTCGCTGCGATCGATGCCTGGATTCTGAGCTTCGACGAAGGCCAAATGTCCGACGAGGCCGAGGCCTTCATGTACCTGCTCGAGGCGGTCGAGGAGATGGGACTCGACCTGCGATGAACCGGCAGGGGAAGTCTGCTTTCGGCGTTTAGCCTGGCGGTACTTCGGTTTCGGTCATCGCCGACCGGGCGCAGGCCAGACGATGGCAAATTGGTTTACAATTTCGACTCGACGCCAAGCCGGACCGAGGAGACGTCGATGCAAATCATTACCGCCGACGCCTGGTACGCCGTGCGGCCGATCGACGACGGCATCACGCACATCGAAGAGCCGTACATCAAGCCGTTCTATCGCTGCAATATCTGGCACGTGCGCGGCCGCGAGCGCGATTTGCTGGTCGATTCCGGTATGGGCGTCGTCAGTTTGCGCGAGCAGGTCGCGCAGCTCGCCGAACGGCCGCTGCTGGCGGTCGCGAGTCACACACATTTCGATCACATCGGCTGCCATCACGAGTTTGCCGAGCGCGCGGTGCACGCCGCCGAGGCCGATCTGATGGCTTCGCCGGGGCGCCGGGAAACGCTGATCGACCCGTACGTCAGTGACGACATCTTTACCGGCCTGCCGCCTGGCGATTACTCGTCCGAGGCCTATACCGTCGCGCCGGCGCCGGCGACGCGTATTCTTAAGGACGGCGACCTCGTCGATCTCGGCGACCGTCATTTCGAAGTCATCCATACCCCTGGGCATTCGCCCGGCAGCATCATGCTGTTCGAGCGCGCGAGCGGCGTGCTGCTGTCCGGCGACACGGTCTACGACGGGCCGCTGATCGACGATGCCTACCATTCGGACATCGACGAATATGTCGCGTCGATGCGGCGGATTCACGAATTACCGGTGCGCGTCGTTCATGGCGGGCATTTCCCGAGTTTCGACGGCGCGCGCTACCGCGAACTGATCCGCGAATTTCTCGACTCGAAAGGCGCCTAGCGTTGCAGTAAAACCAGATCCGTCGGGTCGACGTAGAGCTTGAGCCGGTCACCGGCGCGCGCGATCCGTTTCTGGTCGAGGCGTACGCGCAGGGCTTCCTCGTGACCGGGCAGGGTCGCGAGGCACTGGTGGTGGGTGCCGAAGAATCCGGCCTCGACGACCTCGACCTCGCCGATTTCGAGCAGGCCGTCACCGGCTTCGGTGTACAGGTGCTCGGGGCGCAACGACAGCGCGACGCGCGTGCCGGGCTCGGCGTCGCCCGCGGCCGGTAACGTCCCGCGTGCGGTTTCGACCTCGACCCGGCCACCGCCGGCGCTTTTGACGGTGCCTTCGAACAGGTTGTTTTCCCCCATGAAGCGCGCGCTGAAGCGGCTTGCCGGCCTGAGGTAGATACGTTCGGGCTCGCCGATGTCTTCGATAGCGCCGTCGTTCAGGACCACGATCGTGTCGGCGATCGCCATCGCTTCTTCCTGGTCGTGGGTCACGTGGACGAAGGTCGTGCCGACGCGTTTCTGGATCAGTTTCAGCTCTTCTTGCATCTGCCGGCGCAGCTTCAGATCGAGCGCGCCCAGCGGCTCGTCGAGCAGCAGCACCGCCGGCTCGACGACCAGCGCGCGCGCCAGCGCGACCCGTTGGCGCTGGCCGCCCGACAGTTCGTGGATACGTCTTGCACCGAAGTCTGCGAGGCCGACCATCTCGAGGGCGCGCGCGACCCGCTGGTCGCGCTCGGACCTGTCGACTTTTCGCATCTTCAGGCCAAAGCCGACGTTGGCGGCAACCGACATGTGCGGGAACAGCGCGTAATCCTGGAACACGGTGGTCGTCGAGCGCTTCGCCGGTGGCACGCGAGTCGCGTCTTCGCCGTTGATCAGCACCCGGCCCGAGGTCGGCTCGAGGAAACCGCCGAGGATGTTGAGCAGCGTCGTCTTGCCGCTGCCGGACGGTCCGAGCAGCACGACGAATGCGGCCTCGGCGATTTCGAGGTCGATCCGGTCGAGCGCGAGCTTGTCGCCGAAGCGCATCGAAATTTCGCGGAATTCGACCGCCGGCGCGCTCACGCCTGCCTCCGGCCAAAGATGACGAAATCGAGCGCCAGTACTATCGCGATCGAGATCAGGAATACGAAGCTGCCAACCGCGTTGGTTTTTGGATTGAGCCCGGTGCGCAGCATGCTCCAGATTTCGACCGGCAGGGTCACGTCGAAGCGGCTGAGCAAAAAAGCGATGATGAATTCGTCCCACGAAAAGGTCACCGCGAGGAAGAAGCTCGCGAACAGCGCCGGCCACAGCATCGGCACCGTCACCAGCGCCATGACTTGCCATTCGCGCGCGCCGAGGTCGCGCGCGGCGCGCTCGACGATGGCCTGTTGCGCGCCCATCTGGCTGAAAATGATTGCGAAACACAGCGGCAGGTTGATCACGACATGGCCGATACCGATCGTCAGCAAGGATTTGGGCACGCCGACCTGGTTGAACGTAATCAGCAGACCCATGCCGATGATCAGGTAGCTGACCGTCAACGGCGCGACGAGCATGCCCTGCAACAACCCGGCAAACGGCAAGCGGTGGCGGGCGAGGGCGTAGGCGGCGAGGAAACCGAGCACGACCGCGACCAGCGAGCTCGAAATCGCGACGATGATCGAGTTGCCGAGGGCGTCCATCATGCGCGCGTCGGCGAATACCGCCTCGTACCAGCGCAGCGACGGGCCGTTGAACGGCGGGATCGGTACCCGCGAGGTCTGAAACGAAAACAGCACCAGTACCGCCACCGGTAAAAAGATGAAGCCGTAGAGCAGCAGGACGTAGGCCCAGGCCGGGGCGGCGGCGAGCGTCTGGCGTAGCCGGCCGTTCATACGCGATCGATCCGCAGCCAGCGCGCGCAGGCAATGTAGGCCAGGGTCACGACCAGCATCAGGATCATCGCCAGCGCCGACGCCATCGGAAAGTCCGAGCGCCGCGCGATCTGCATCATGATCGTCTGCGGCAGCAGCAGTTCACGGTTGCCGCCGAGAATCTGCGGCGTGATGTAGTCGCCGATGCACAACACGAAAGTCAAAAAAGCGCCGACCATGATTCCGGGCAGCGTCAGTGGCAAGGTCACGTAAACGAAACTGCGGATCGGCCCGGCGCCGAGATCGGCCGCCGCGCGGGCGTAGTTCTTCGGCAGCTGAACGAGGTTGGCGTAAATCGTCAGCGTCAGCAGCATGACGAAGAAATGCACGAAACCGACGACGGTCGCGCCGCGGTTATTGGCGAACGACACCGGTTCCGCGGTCAGGCCGATGTCGAGCAGGAAATTCGACAGGATGCCGCCCTCGGACAACACCAGCAGCCAGCTATAGGATCGCACGACGTACGAGGTCCAGAACGGCAAAACCGCGAGAATCAGCGCGAGCCGCTGCCAGCGCGGCGGCACCCGCTCGGCGAGAATCCACGCCAGCGGGTAAGCCAGCAGCACGCTGATCCCGGTCACGATCAGGCTGACCTCGATCGAGTTGATCAGCGATTCGAGCAGAAAGGATTTGCCGAAAAAGCTCTGGTAGTTGGCAAGCGTGACGTCGGTGACGATTTTCCCGCCGACCCGTTGCCAGACGCTGTAGGCCGCCATAATCGCGAGCGGCACGGCGAAGAATGCCGCGGTCCACGCGACCGCGGGCAGCAACAACCCCCAGGCGCGGAGATTCGATTGCCCGGGGGGCGTTCCCGACATGGTGCGGGCGACCTAGTGCTGCAGGAACTCCGCCCAGACGTCGAGCATCTTCGCATCTAGTTCGGCGTCGGGGATGAAGTAGCGATAGGAATTGGCGAGGAACTTCTCCTGCTCATCCCAGCGCAGCGCGGCTTTCTGTTCTTTGGTCAGCCGGTCACCGGCCTTGCGGTTTGCCGGCATGCCCCAGAAGCACGACGAGGTCGCGAGCCGCGCCTGGCCCTCGGGGCTCATGACGTACTTGACGAACTCGACCGCGAGATCCTTGTTTTTCGAATCCTCGAACACCGCGAGCGACTGGCTCCAGAGGATGCCGCCCTGGTCCGGCAGCACCCAGTCGAGGTTCGGATCCTCGGCCTGCATCACCGCGACCGCCCATTCGCCGCCGCCGATCAGTATGTCGGCCTCGCCGGTTGCCAGCGCCGTCGTCGACGACACGACCTCGCCGACCATGACGGAGTTTTCCTTGAGCCTGAACAATTCCTGTTTCATCGCCGGCAGCTTGTCGGCGCTGATCTGGTTCGGCTTCATGCCCATCTTCAGCGCGACCAGGTCCATCAGCGGAATGTAGTAATCGTAGACCGCGATCCGGCCCTTGTACTTGTCCGACCACAGGGTCTTCAAATCGCGCATGTCGGCCGGGTCGACCTTGCTCTTGTTGTAGCTGATGACGTTGTAGCCGAACTTCTCCATGATCGCGTAGAGCTTTCCGTCCTTCATGGTTACATCGTCCATGCGCACCTGCGGAAACAGGTCGCCGAGCGGCAGCCGATCTTTCGGCAACTCGGCGAGCAAGCCGGCTTCGACCACCCGCGGCACGTCGACGCCATCGATGACGAACACGTCCCAGTCGCCGGGCCGTGACTGTTCGATGATGGCGAGCGCCGCGCCGGTGCCTTCGTACTCCTTCAGGTTTACGCGCACACCGTGCTTGTCTTCGAACGGTTTTATCAGCGCCGGGTCGGTGTGATCGCACCAGACCAGCGCGTTCAGTTCTTTTGCCGCGCGGGCGTCGGGCATCGCGGTGAGCGCCAGGACCGACAGCGCCAGTACGCTCGCGGTTACGGCAGGGGAACGCATGGCAACAAACATCGGTATTCCTCCTTTATCGTTATTGAGGCGAAACAGAATAATCAGAGCCGCGCCAAATTGAAAGAGGCGCGGCAGCCGGCAAGCGCTGTGGATCCCGGCCGGCATCGCTTCGCGCTCAGGCTTGCCGCAGGCTTTCGATTTCGGCGAGCAGCCATTGGCGAAACGCGGCGACCCGCGGACTGCGCGCGCGGCTCGACGGATAGACCAGGTAGTAGGCGAGACCGATTCCGCTTTTGAGGCCCAGGTCGAACAGCCGCAGGAGCCTGCCGGCGGCGATCTCGTCGGCCGCGAGCACGTCGCTGACGAGGGCGATGCCCTGGCCGTCGATCGCGGCCTGGATCGCCATGCTCTCCATACTGAAACTCGGCCCGCGGCTCGCGTCGATGCCGTCGACGCCGGCGGCGGCCAGCCAGCGCGCCCAGTCTACCGGCGCCGGGCCCGGCCCATCGTCGATGTGCAGCAGGGTATGCCCGGCGAGATCGGCGGGCCGCGCAACCGGCTTGAGTGCAAGCAAATCCGGGCTGCCGACCGGGATCATTTCCTCCTCGATCAGGTAGTCGGCTTCGAGACCATCCCAGTCGCCGGTACCGAAGCGGATGCCGATGTCGACTTCCTCGCGGCGCAGATCGACCACGCGCTGGGTCGCGTCGAGACGTACGTCGATCTCGGGGTGCAATTCGTAGAAACGGTCGAGTCGCGGGACCAGCCAGCGGCTGGCGAACGAGGTCGCGCAGGTGACCAGCAATGCGCGGCGTTCTTCGAATGCCGTAAAAGCCTCGACCGCGTCGTTGAGACGATCGAAACCTTCGCTCAATCCGGGCAGCAGCGAGCGGCCCGCGTCGGTCAGCGCAATCGCGCGGTAACGTCGCTCGACTAGCGAGCGGCCGAAATATTGTTCCAGTGCCTTGACTTGGTGACCGATCGCCGCCGGCGTCACCGACAGCTCGCGAGCCGCGTCGGTCAGGCTTTGCAGGCGGCCGGCTGCCTCGAATGCGCGCAGCGCGTTGAGGGGCGGGAGTCGATTTTTCATAAACTTATAAAAACTAAATTTAAAGATAACACTATTCGTTTGAAGAGTAGCGTAAAAATATCAATAATTTCAACATCCCCGGCCAGAAAATCAATTTCCGGGAAAGCCCATAAAATTGAGGAATTCTACAATGATTGAGCGTTACTTACAAAATCTGGCTTATCCCTACAACCTTGCCCCCGGATGCTCGACTTTGCCCCGGGGCGATGCGAAGCAAGCGGCAACCGGCGTCGTCGAGCGGTTGTCCAAACTGCTGGCGGCCTGGCGCGAACGCTTCCGCCAGGCGAATGTCCACCGCGAAGCGATCGAGCATCTCGAGTCGATGAACGACGCGCAGCTGCGCGACATCGGGATTCGTCGCGAAGATATCCCGCAGGCGGTGCGCTTCGGGCGCCACTACTACGACGAACGCTAGCCCGATGCGACAGCTTCGCCGGTATGCCGGCCGCACCGCCGCGGGTGCGGCCGGTCGGATTACGGGCGAAGCGGTGTTCGTTTCAAACTCCTGTCGCGAAGATTACCTGGCCGGCCGGAACGAATATAATCGGGCGCGATCACAGACACGCCCGGATCGGGCGCCGGAAATCACGAAGCATGCACCAGCCAACGCTGCACTACCGGCTCAGCTACGTGCTGAAAGCAATTCTGCTGCTGGCAGTAGTGTTTGCGCTGTGGGAGCGCCAATGGCTGACGGCCGTCGTCACCGGCGGCATCGTCCTCGTGACGCTGGTGCCGATGATCATGGCGCGCCAATTTCGCGTTTACATCCCGGCGGAGTTCGAATTGCTCGCGATCGCGTTCGTCTTTGCCGCTCTGTTTCTCGGCGAGGTGCGCGGTTACTACACGCGATTCTGGTGGTGGGATATCGCGCTGCACACGTTCTCCGGCTTGCTGCTCGGCATGATCGGCTTCCTGCTGGTGCATTTGCTCAACGAGACCGAGGAAGTCGAAATGCACATGAAACCCGGTTTCGTCGCGCTTTTCGCGTTCCTGTTCGCAGTCGGAATCGGCGCGGTCTGGGAGATTTTCGAATACGCTATGGATACGCTGTTCGGCCTCGACATGCAAAAGACGATGTGGAACGACCCGTCCGGGCTGACCGACACGATGTGGGACCTGATCGTCGACGTGTTCGGCGCGGCGGTGATCTCGATTCTCGGCTACGGCTACCTGAAATCCGGCATGAAAGAATCGTTTCTCGAGCGCTGGATCCGCAAGTTCATCGCCAGCAATCCGCGATTTTTTCGTAAGCGAAACTGAGCCAGGCGCAGATAAGCCCGCCGGCTCAATACCGATGCGCTTGCCGTTTACCAGAAGCGGGGATGCCGGTGATAACGATATCCGTAACGGAAATGAAAATCGTAATACCACCACGGCGGCGGGAACGGATCGTAGACCGGCGCGCGATAGCTTGCCTCGGTTTGCCACAGGTGCGCGCCCTCGACGCGCACGATCGGAAAGGCGTACTCGAATTCGCCAATGGTGCGCTTGACCTTGCCGTCGACGACGCCGAGCACGGTCAGCGGACGGCCGGTTTTGAAGACCACCGGGTCCTTGAAGCCAGCGAAGCTCGCGATGAAGCGACCGTCGCTGAGGTTCGCCGGATCGGGCCGACCGCTGTCGCGCAGCGGGTAGCGGACGATTTCGATCCAGGTCGTGTCGGCCCTGTTTTCGACCTTGGCGATGACGCCGCCCCAGCGCACCTCGGTGCCGAGGTTGCGATCGATGTCGGCGCGCACCCAGGTCAGCCCCGGGTCATTGGGCGGAATTCGCGCGATCGACGCCGGCGGTTTGCTCGCGCATGCCGCAAGCAGCGCGGTGGCGAGCGTGATGATGATACGCGCGGTCACAGTGGCAGATTGACCCGAAAAACGGCGCCGGGTTCCGCGGCGCGAACGCTGTATTCGGCAGCCGCGGAACGTAACGGGTGATAATTTCCGGACTTCACAGCGCCGTCGATAGTCGCTAACTTGACGTTCATACCGCGATCTTAACACGAGGCAATACCATGACGATCAAACGCATCTGGCACGGCTGGACGAGCCCCGACAACGGCGACGTCTACGAGAACCTGCTGCGCGACGAGGTTTTTCCCGGAATCGAAGCGAAGAATATCCCGGGTCTGCGCAGCATCGAGTTACTGCGCGACGATCGCGACGGCGAGGTGGCTTTCATCACGATCATGACCTTCGATTCGCTGGCGAGCGTGACCGATTTCATGGGTGAGGATTACGCACGCAGCTACGTACCCGATGCGGCACAGAAAGTATTGCGGCGCTACGATGAATTCGCCAGCCACTTCGAGGTCCGGGAAAGCCGGAGTTACGGCTGAGCGGTCGGCGTTATCGTAACTCGCAGACGATTCCGGCCCGATGCGCAAACCGGCGGTCATTTTCGATCTCGGCAACGTCGTGCTCGACTGGAACGTCGACAAAATCCTCGCGTCGCTCGATCTCGCGCCGGCGGACCGGGTGCGGCTCGAACGCGAGCTATTCGTCCACGGCGACTGGCTGGCGCTCGACCGGGGCAGCAAGACCGAGGCCGAGGTCATCGCCGAGACTTGCGCCCGCGCACCGCTCGAACGCGAGCTGATCGAACGCACGCTGGCCGCGGCGCGCAACTCGCTGGACCCGCTCGATGATTCGGTTGCGCTGCTGCACGAGCTCGCGGCGGCCGGTCACCGGCTCTACTGCCTGTCGAATATGTCGCGCGAAAACTGGGCGCATGTTCGCGAGCACGCGTTTTTCGACCTGTTCGACGGTATCGTGATTTCGGCGCAGGAAGGTTACATCAAGCCCGAAGTCGAAATTTTCGAATGCCTGCTGCGGCGCTACGCAATTGCGCCGGCGGACGCGTTTTTCGTCGACGACATGGCGGTCAACGTCGAGGCCGCGCGACGGCTCGGCATCGACGGTTACCGGTTTCGGCGCACGCCGCAGTGCTACGCTGAAATCCGGCGCGCGCTGGGATGACTGGCGGCGGGGACGCGGCCGGGTCTTCCCATCGGCTCGGCGACGCGTTAAGTTTGGTCGATCGACAGTCGAATCCAAGCGGGGCGAAATATGAATGCGGAAGAATTACGCAATTTGCAGGCGCCGCTCAAGGCACGCTACCAGCAGGACCCGGCGGCGGCGCTGATCACGCTCGAGGCCGAGGGCCGGATCGGCGACGGTATCACCTGCAAGGTCGATACCGGCCGTACTATCGCCGAGGCCGGGTTGCACCCGGCGACCGGCGGCGACGGCCAGGCGCTGTGCTCGGGCGACATGCTGCTCGAGGCGCTGGTCGCCTGCGCGGGGGTCACGCTGAATGCGGTCGCGACCGCGATCGGCGTCGAGCTGCGCGACGCGAAGATCCGCGCCGAGGGGGATCTCGATTTTCGCGGCACGCTCGGCGTCGAACGTGACGCGCCGGTCGGCTTCAGGCAAATTCGTCTGTCTTTCGAACTCGACACCGACGCCGAAGCCGAGCAGCTCGCCTCGCTGATGAAGCTGACCGAGCGCTACTGTGTCGTCTTCCAGACCCTGTCGAATTCACCAGAACTGATCGTCAGTCGGGTTTGATCGGTTGGCCTCGGCCGGAAAATTTTCGTCTTAGCGTGAATCCGGCGAACGCATTGCGCTCGGGGGCCGGCTCGAAGTAGCGCCCCCCGAAAGCGTTGATGCGAATATTGTTGTTGTAGGATTCGTCGAACAGATTATTGATGCCGACGAAGGCGGCGAACTCCCAGCCGCTCGAGAAGCGGTCGTAGCCGAGGCGCAGGTTGGAAACGTGGTAAGCGTCGAACTCGACGTCATTGGCATTGTCGGCATTCAGTTCGCCGTTATAAATCGTCTCCCGGCGCGCGTTGAAGCCCCGTTCACCGAACCAGGACGGGCCCAGGTGAACCAACGATATACAGTTCCGTGACCGGAAGCCCGTCGAGCACTCCACGCGAAGCGTCGGTGGCATTCTGGTAAATCGAGAACGTTCATTCCGGCATTTCGACGGTTACCCGGATGCTCGAGTACCAGTTTGCGACGTTGGCAATATCCTCGTCGCTGAGCATGCGGGCAATGATCGTCATCTGTGGATGCTGGCGCTGGCCGGAGCGGTAGGCTTCGAGCTGAATCGCGAGGTATTGTTCCGGCTGCCCGCTGAGATGCGGCGCGTCGACCAGCGTCGACTGGCCGTCGAGACCGTGGCAAATCTGGCACAGGGCTTCGGCCCTGGCCTTGCCGGCCGCCAGGTCTGCCGCCCTCGCTTCGCCGGTGAGCAGGGCCGCGACGGCAATTAGCGTTACGCTGAAGGGGATCGTTTTCAAGGTCGAATCCGGGGCGAGCCAGAAACGGGCCGGGTCTGCGGACCCGGCCCGTTGTTCATTGCAGCCTAGTTTTCGTAGTAGATGCGGTAAACCGCGCCAGCCTTGTCGTCCGATACCAGGATCGAACCGTCGACATATTGCTGCACGTCGACCGGACGTCCCGAGTAAACCCCGTTCGATTGCAGCCAGCCTTCGGCGAACGGAATCATTTCCTTGGCGTTGCCCTTGTCGTCGAGAAAGGTCACCATGACGCGGGCGCCGCGGGGCTTGGTCGCGTTCCAGGAACCATGCTGGGCGCTGAAGATCGCGTTCTTGTATTTCGCCGGGAACATGTTGCCGGTATAGAACATCATGCCGAGATCGGCGGCGTGGGCGATGGTTTCGACCTGCGGATCGACGTAGCGCGATGCGTAGCTGTCGGGAATTTTCTGTCCCTTGTACTCGTTGGTGCGCACCTTGCCGCCGCCGTAGTACGGATGGCCGTACCATTTGCCGACATCCGGCATCTTGTTCAGTTCGCCGGGCGGGGTTTCGTCGCCCATGCCGTCGACCTGGTTATCGGTAAACCACAGGACACCGTCGGCCGGATTGAACGCGTGACCGACCGAATTGCGGATGCCGGTCGCGACCACCTCACGGCTGCTGCCGTCGCGATTCATGCGAATCATTCCGCCAATACCGACTTCGTCGTAAAGCTTGAGCTTGTCCGGCGGCGCGACGTTGAAGGGTTGGCCGAGGCTGATATAGAGCTTGTTGTCCGGTCCGAGCGCGCAAACCCGTGCGGTGTGGTTGTACGATTCTTCCTCAACCGGTATCAGCTTGCCCTGGGGAACGATGGGCACCGCCACGGTATCGGGACTTTCCATGAAGAATTCCGCCGCCGGAAACATCATGACGCGATTTCGTTCGGCAATGAAAAGAAAACCATCGGCCGAGTAGCAAACGCCGTTCGGTATATCGAACTTGACGCTGGGGCTGAATTCCTCGACGGTATCGGCGATATTGTCCATGTCGCGATCGGTCGCGGCCCACACCTTGGACTTGCGTGTACCGATCCAGACCGTGCCCTTGTTGCGACCCACCGCCATGTGGCGCGCATCGGGCGCGAGCGCGAACAGCTCGATCTTGAAACCGGGCGGCAGCTCGATCGTCTGCAGTATCTTGCGGATGTTGTCGGCGTACTTGCCTTCCTGCGGGATAACCTGTCCCTGACCGGTTCCGGTAGTCTGGAATTTACCCAGTCGGTCGAGATTGGCATCGTCGCCGGCGGCATATGCCGAACCGGTGATAGCCGTAGCCGTCGCGAAAGCGGCTGCTATCGAAATTAGCTTGATATTCACGTTGACCTCCTAGATTGTGTCGGCGCTCTTTCTCTTTTTTATTTCAAATGCTCGAAGATAGCGCGCTCGCCGATTTTATTCGATTTCGCGCCTCGAAGGTAGCGCTGATCGGCGATTTGAAACAGCGCGCCGCGCCCGAATGCAAGTGCTCTCCGTACTATGCGGCGTACCGGCACGGTAGCCTTGCGGCCGGGGCCCGGGCGCGACGGCAGTCGATGCGAAACGACTAAAGCAGGGCCTTGATTTCGTCGAGTACGGCCGGGTCCTCGATCGTCGAAGGTACCGAGTATTCGTCGCCGTCGACCATCGCGCGCAGCGTCTTGCGCAGGATCTTGCCCGAGCGCGTCTTCGGTAGCCGGGCGACGACTTTCGCTTCCTTGAAAGCGGCGACCGCGCCGATGTCCTTGCGCACCAGCGCGATCAGCTCGTCCACGACCTTGTCGGGCTCGGCGCCGTCGGTATTCTTCAGCACGACGAAGCCCATCGGCATCTGGCCCTTGAGTTCGTCGCGGCGGCCGATGACCGCACATTCGGCGACCATCGGGTGCTTGCCGACGACTTCCTCCATCTCGCCGGTCGACAGGCGATGGCCGGCGACGTTGATGACGTCATCGACGCGGCCCATGATGAACAGATAGCCGTCCTCATCGAAGTAGCCGCCGTCGCCGGTGGTGAAGTAACCGGGGTAGGTCTGCAGGTAGTTTTCCTTGAAGCGCTCGACGTCGCCCCAGATGGTCGCGAGGCAGCTCGGCGGCAGCGGCAGCTTGATCGCGATGAAGCCCTGCTCGTTGG